>NZ_CP120653.1:1882053-2195729 GCF_030545015.1 Myroides sp. JBRI-B21084 | reverse complement strand
TTTAAATGTATCTCAATATGTCAATGAACTTTTTTCGCTTGATGCGAATTGTGGAGAATATCGGAGTCGAACCGATGACCTCCTGCGTGCAAGGCAGGCGCTCTAGCCAGCTGAGCTAATCCCCCATTCTTTTAGCTTTCAGTTATCAGCCGTTAGCTTTCAGCGGATTGTTGATAACTCAACTTCTAAAATTTCCTTTTATGGTATTTTTCACAGCTTTTTAATTCGTAATTTTCTATTTCGTAATTAAAAGTAGTCCCGGGCAGACTCGAACTGCCGACCCCTACATTATCAGTGTAGTACTCTAACCAGCTGAGCTACGAGACTCTGTAATTTTTTACCTTTTTTTTGAACTAACAGTTAAGAGTAAGAGATTTTTAAACCATCTCTAGAAAGGAGGTGTTCCAGCCGCACCTTCCGGTACGGCTACCTTGTTACGACTTAGCCCTAGTTACCAGTTTTACCCTAGGCAGCTCCTTGCGGTCACCGACTTCAGGTACCCCCAGCTTCCATGGCTTGACGGGCGGTGTGTACAAGGCCCGGGAACGTATTCACCGGATCATGGCTGATATCCGATTACTAGCGATTCCAGCTTCACGGAGTCGAGTTGCAGACTCCGATCCGAACTGTGACCGGCTTTATAGATTCGCTCCCTATCGCTAGGTGGCTGCTCTCTGTACCGGCCATTGTAGCACGTGTGTGGCCCAGGACGTAAGGGCCGTGATGATTTGACGTCATCCCCACCTTCCTCACAGTTTACACTGGCAGTCTTGCTAGAGTTCCCGACATTACTCGCTGGCAACTAACAACAGGGGTTGCGCTCGTTATAGGACTTAACCTGACACCTCACGGCACGAGCTGACGACAACCATGCAGCACCTTGTAAATTGTCCGAAGAAATATCTGTTTCCAAATACGTCAATCTACATTTAAGCCCTGGTAAGGTTCCTCGCGTATCATCGAATTAAACCACATGCTCCACCGCTTGTGCGGGCCCCCGTCAATTCCTTTGAGTTTCAGGCTTGCGCCCGTACTCCCCAGGTGGGATACTTATCACTTTCGCTTAGCCACTCAGTCCGAAAACCAAACAGCTAGTATCCATCGTTTACGGCGTGGACTACCAGGGTATCTAATCCTGTTCGCTACCCACGCTTTCGTCCATCAGCGTCAATCGTTGGTTAGTAACCTGCCTTCGCAATTGGTATTCCATGTAATATCTAAGCATTTCACCGCTACACTACATATTCTAGTTACTTCACCAAAATTCAAGCCCTACAGTATCAATGGCAATTTTTTGGTTAAGCCAAAAACTTTCACCGCTGACTTATAAGGCCGCCTACGGACCCTTTAAACCCAATGATTCCGGATAACGCTTGGATCCTCCGTATTACCGCGGCTGCTGGCACGGAGTTAGCCGATCCTTATTCTTACAGTACCGTCAAGTTCCCTCGCAAGGGAGTGTTTCTTCCTGTACAAAAGCAGTTTACAATCCATAGGACCGTCTTCCTGCACGCGGCATGGCTGGTTCAGACTTGCGTCCATTGACCAATATTCCTCACTGCTGCCTCCCGTAGGAGTCTGGTCCGTGTCTCAGTACCAGTGTGGGGGATCTCCCTCTCAGGACCCCTACCCATCATCGTCTTGGTGTGCCGTTACCACACCAACTAACTAATGGGACGCATGCTCATCTTATACCAATAAATCTTTAATATCTGAATGATGCCATTCCTATATCCTATAAGGTATTAATCCAAATTTCTCTGGGCTATCCCTTAGTATAAGGTAGATTGCATACGCGTTACGCACCCGTGCGCCGGTCTCAAGGAAGCAAGCTTCCTCTACCCCTCGACTTGCATGTGTTAGGCCTGCCGCTAGCGTTCATCCTGAGCCAGGATCAAACTCTTCATCGTATGTTTTTTATATTTTTTGATGTGTCGTTTAAAAACGTAATCTCTTACGCTCTTACTCTTTTTTTTCTGTTAATCCAATATGTCTATGAACTTGTCTCTTCTTCTGTCGCTTTGTTTCTTAAAGCGGTTGCAAAAGTAGTAACTTTTTCTAATCTACCAAAACTTTTTTTAGTTTTTTTTGAAAAAGTTTTTTTTGTGGGCGATAAGGGATTCGAACCCCTGACCCCCTCGGTGTAAACGAGGTGCTCTGAACCAGCTGAGCTAATCGCCCCTATTTTGTTTTTTTGAACGGACTGCAAAGATAACAACCTTTTGTAATACCATCCAAATTTATTTTTTACTTTTTTTTTCTAGGAACGTGTTGCTTGCTGTGCTGCTAAGCGGGTGCAAATATACCACCCTTTTTTTGGCTTTTGCAAGCTTTTTGCAAATGTTTTTTTAGTTTTTTTATAACCTACTTAATTGTAGTAATTTACGAATTATGAATTTTGAATTACGATTGTTGTTGGGGTGTTTTTACTAAATAAAACATACTTACTATATGTAATATTACTTTGCCTGTTCGCTTCGCTCGGGGCTTTTGGTATTAAAAATTTTTATTTTTTTACAACAGTTTACACTCATTGGCACGGATTTTATATTTACAGTAAAGTGTTTTATAGTAAAACAGCCTTCATACGTGTGTATAGAGGCTGTTGGTTGTTTTTATTGTTGCTCAAAGTCGGGAGACTTTGCGCAGCGGGGTTTACAAGGGTTTCAATTTTCATCAACACTTCTGATACATTACCTACGTTTGTAAGAGGCTGTTGGTTTTTAAAGGCACGGATTGCAAATCCGCGCCATCGGGGTGAATTTTATTGCTTACAACCACACGAAAGGATTCGTGCGGTAGCGTGGGAAAATCCGCGCCATCGGGTGCCAGCTTGGGGAATATTTTTGATACATTGCTACCTTAATTAGTAACTACAACTGTCTTTGTTATCAAACTATACCCTTTATATAACTGCATACTATCAGGTTTTATGTAGCTATAATCATAAATTAAATAATCTTTAACTAACCCTCCTATTTCATATATTCCTATTTGACCAAACTCATATCCTATATATATTTCTCTATCATACAGCAATACTGAATCTTTAAACACTCTATTTCCTGTATTATATTCATTATCAAAAATATTTACTTTATCAAATTCAGAAAATAATAAATATCTAAACTTTTTTGTATCCCCCTTAGTTGGTAAAACTATTGTATCAAAAGTTGGGTTTGAAAATGTTATAATTGCTAAATTCTTTTCTCCTAATTTAACAGTATCAGGAAACTTAAAATTTGCATTAATAATACTATTCTCTTTATAATCAATTTCATTTGAATGACTAGATCGCTCTGAATTACAACTCAATAGAAGTATTCCTACACCTAAAAAAAAAATATTTTCATCATTTTTTAAATCTATTTTTAATACTTAATTCAACACTATCATTATATTTTTTCACTGCAGGCAATTTTCTTATTGAATCCATTTGTCTATGAATATTTAATGTCGATACATCTTTCTGAAAAACTGCTGTGTCTTTTATATGAAATAGATAAGCTTTAACATAATCTGAATACGGACTAGCTATAATAAACTTTACTAAAGGATACATCACTTTAGAATTTTCATTATTTTTTGATTTTTGAGAAAAATCTATATGCTTAAACAATTCATTAGCATTCTCGAGCCTTTTTGAAACTTCGGGAGAAAATTTATCTGACAAATCTAAAAAGCCTTGGATATTTGTTACATCCATAGTTTTTGAACCTAAAGGAGCCTTAAAACCTGTACTCTCATTTCCATAGAGCATTACACCATAAGGTATATTTTTCGTCCCACTATCAAATGTTGTTTTATGATGACATTCTACACAAGGAATCGCATCGCCCATATTGTCTGAACCAATTTGCCCAAAAGGTATTACTACTGCTTGTAAAAAATTGTCCTCTCCAGATGAATTATCATACCATCCTCCATCTTTAAAAGTCCAAGAACCATCACTATCAGTATGAACATCACCATTTGTAAAATTACCTTCTTCAGGTGGATAAGCACTCATTCCTGTAGGGTCAATTAGGTTTATCGGGTTTTGGTGTACATAATGATATGGTGTCCAGCCTTGGAACTGTTCCGCCAGTGGATCCACACTTACAAATATACTAATTCTTGGGTTACTTCGTCGAGCTCAGCATAAACTCCATAACGTGCGCCGTAATAATACATTTGGGTAGCATCATCTAACTCAGCGTAATGCGCGGTTCGTACGTCTATAGCTCAGCCCACTTTTTCCTTCGAAATCGTTGAATTTGTAAATAAATTGAAATGCGTGTTTTTTCACAACAAGGAATATTAAGTCTTAAACAACTTTAAAAACTGCAAGCCTGCGTTAGGGATGGCAGCGGATAGCCTTTTATTGGCGGCTGAGGCACTCGAAGCGCCGATAAAAGCTATGAGCACACAGCCCGACCCGCCTATTTACCGCTATGTTTTGTTGTGCTGTTTGGGTGTTTTTACTTGCATTTAGTGCTAAGGTAGTTTGTAAGGGGAACGCCCAAAAAGAAAAATCCCGCCAAATTAATGACGGGATTTTAGATTTATGTTAGAAAAAACAATTAGTTTTTACCTTCCATTTTAGCTTTTAATTCAGCTAAAGCATCGATATCACCTAAAGTAGTTTTTTCGTTTGCAGCATTGTTAGCAGCAGTTTTTTCTTCAGCAGCTTTAAAGTTTTTCTCTTCTTCCTCACGGAAAGTTGCTGTGTGAGAAGCTACTACTCTTTTGAATTCTTTGTTGAATTCAATTACTTTAAAATCAGCTGTATCGCCTTTTTTCAATTTTTTACCGTCTTCTTTTTCTAAGTGACGTGTAGGAATGAAAGCTACTACATCTTCTTCAAAGTTAATAGTTGCACCTTTATCGTTTAAATCTGCAATTGTTCCGTTGTGAACTGTACCTACACCGTAAGCTGCTTCGTGAGCATCCCATGGATTATCGGTAGTTTGTTTGTGACCTAAAGATAATTTACGACCCTCAACATCTAATTCTAAAACAACAACATCTAATTTATCACCTACGTTAATAAATTCTGATGGGTGTTTTACTTTTTTAGTCCAAGATAAGTCAGAAATGTAAACTAAACCGTCGATACCTTCTTCTAATTCAACAAAAACACCAAAGTTAGTAAAGTTACGTACTGTACCTGTGTGTTTAGAACCTACTGGGTATTTAGCTGTAATATCTGTCCAAGGATCGTTTGTTAATTGTTTGATACCTAACGACATTTTACGCTCGTCACGGTCTAAAGTTAAGATAACTGCTTCTACTTCATCGCCAATTTTAACGAAATCTTGCGCTGAACGTAAGTGTGTAGACCAAGACATTTCAGAAACGTGAATTAAACCTTCAACACCTTCTGCAACTTCAATGAAAGCACCGTAATCAGCTAAAACAACTACTTTACCTTTAACTTTATCACCAACGTTTAAGTTAGCATCTAAAGCATCCCAAGGGTGTGCGTTTAATTGTTTTAAACCTAATTGGATACGTGTTTTCTCATCATCGAAATCTAAGATTACAACGTTTAATTTTTGATCTAATTCTAACACTTCAGATGGGTGGTTGATACGAGACCAAGATAAGTCAGTAATATGGATTAAACCGTCAACACCACCTAAATCGATGAATACACCGTAAGAAGTAATGTTTTTAACGATACCTTCTAATACTTGACCTTTTTCTAACTGACCGATGATTTCTTTTTTCTGAACTTCGATATCAGCTTCGATTAATGCTTTGTGAGAAACTACAACGTTTTTGAATTCGTGGTTGATTTTAACAACTTTAAATTCCATTGTTTTGTTTACATATTGATCGTAATCGCGGATTGGTTTCACATCGATTTGAGATCCTGGTAAGAATGCTTCGATACCGAATACGTCAACGATCATACCACCTTTAGTTCTGCATTTTACAAAACCGTTTACAATTTCACCTGAATCATGAGCAGCGATCACGCGATCCCAAGCTTTGATTGTACGTGCTTTACGGTGAGATAACACTAATTGACCGTTTTTATCTTCGCGAACGTCGATTAAAACTTCTACTTTATCACCAACTTTTAAGTTAGGGTTGTAGCGGAATTCGTTTAAAGAAATAACACCTTCAGATTTAGCGTTGATATCAACAATTGCATCTCTGTCTGTGATTCTTACTACTACACCTTCAACAACTTCTTCTTCACCTGTTGAGATAAATGTTTTTTCTACTAAATCTTCGAATTCTTTAAGGTTTGAAGCATCTACTGCATCGATACCGTTTTCATAACTTTCCCAGTTGAAAGTATCTAAGAATTCTTTTGCGTTTTGTGTTTGTTCAGACATGTCTGATAATAAATTTGTATTCTGTTTAGTTAAGGATTGTAACGAAGTTTAAAACAGAAGTTGTTATTGATTTTTTTAGCACTTTTTTAGCCCAATCCTTTCTTCGGCTAAAAAGTGGTGCAAATTTACGTTGTTTTTTTTTATCTTCCTAATAATCAAATAAAAAAGTCTGAATTTAAAAATTCAGACTTTTTTATTATTTTTAGAAGTTTGTTGTTAAGTTAAGTGTTAATCCGTTTGATTCTGGCACATATCTACACACACCACCAACACACATTAAACCACCGCGTTGACGACCGTAATTTAAAGCTATGCGGGTTGCCCCTTTTGAAAAACTACCACCTACACTGTAATAGTGAACGCGGCTTTCTTTATGCGAATTTCCGTAATTGTATAAATCGGTTACATAAATACTAAACATAGAATTCGGGACAAATTCTAACAAAGCCGCTCCCCAATTACCTTTATCTGCTGACGCCCACATATTTTGCAATTGTAAACGTACAGAAGTTGTTTCGGAAAAATTATACAAACCTTCAACACTAACAATGTCAGTTTTTACATCTTCAAACTTACCCTCTAATAAAGGTGCATTGTAATATTGATTCATGTACATTGTAATGGTTTGTAATTTTGGCGACCAATTTTTTCGAACTTCTACAGCAATATCTGAATAATATTTTTTTCCGAATTCTAAAAATTCATTTTTTACAGTATAGTTATTAAAATCATAAGTTGATTTTAACCCAGCCCAATAAGATCCATTTACAGCTAAGTGAGTACCGTATTTACCTCCTAAAGCTGTACCCTCTACAAAATCATAATACAAATCGTATTGCCCACCTATTTCACCAGCTTTTTGTGCTTGAAAGAAATCTAAATTCGGTTGCGCTTGATATACATATATGTTTTGAAGCGAAAAATCGTATTGTTTTGTTAAAGCAGGTACATAATTAATTATACCTTTATTGTAAACATTTCCTGTGAAACCTCGTTCTGAATAAAAAGACATATTTTCCATTCTACGAAGATTTACACTTGAGCCAAAATTCCCTTCGTTATAGCCTAAATTAACTAAAAAAGCATTTCCATCAGCAAAAAAACCATCTAAGTAATCGCCATTTTCTACTACAATATCCTTCTGTTTATGAACGTATTCGGTTCCAAAATTAAAACCTCCTGTACCAAAATTCAATCGTGCAGAATATGCGCTTATTAAATCGTTTACTCCACTGTATACAATTTCTTTCTTCTCATCCAATCTCCCTACATAACTAGCACCAATTCTTAAATCGGTATTTTCTAATTTTAATGCATCGGCAGCATTAAACTCAGCGTTTGTTCCTAAAACATAACTTTCAGAAAGATCAAATCCCATTCCTATTCTTTGTTTTCCACCTAAAGCAGTAACATCAAGGTTTTTTGTTAAACGCAATTTAGCATTCATTCCAAAAAGTGCGTTATTAACACCTAATGCACGATCTTCCCATGAGCGCAAAATTAATCCGCTTCCAAATTGTTCATAAAAATGTCCTAAAGTGATATTTAAACCTTTATCTATGTTATTATAACGCGCATAAATGGTACCAATATTAGCATCTTGTAAATCGGGACTGTAATTAATAATCGCTTTTGGATAATACGACTCTATTTGTGTACCAAATTCCCAATTATTTTTAAAATAGTCTACTTTAATATATGTGTTTGATCGAAATCTATCTTCAGCTTCCTTTTCATCAATTTTAATTTTATCGTCGTCTAAATAATATTGATTATTTGATTCGATTCCAACACGTACTTGTGCATAAAAGAAAGACGACGTTAAAAACGCCGCCGTTAATAATACTTTTTTCATTAATTATTTTTTTAATATCTTAACAATTTCTTGTTCGATTTTATTTTCAATACCTGGAGTGTAATTTGAATGTGTAAACATTACTTTTCCTTTATAAATAATCATTGTATATGGCACATTAACAACATTTAACGCTCTTTTTAAATCTTGATTTGTATCCATTAACACTTTATACTTCCACCCTTTAGAAGTTACCATCGGTTTAACGCGATTAACGGTTTTAGAATCATCTATTGAAATCGCAACTAATTCCACACCATAATCCTTTTGCCACTTTGCATATTTCGTTTTAACAGCTTCTAATTCTTTAATACATGGACCACACCAAGTTGCCCAAAAGCTTATAATCACTGGTTTAGAAGAATTATTATAATCTGCAATGTTAACTGATTTGTTATCTATTCCTTTTAATGATACGTTAGGTAATTTATTTTGAGCAGAAACCAATGTTATAAACATAACGAAAACTGCTATTAAAGATAAACGTAATTTCATGATATTAATATTGTTGTGTTAAAAATTAGCTTCAAATTTACAAATAAAAAATTTACTCAGATAATTTTTTTATTACTAATATTATTTTAGATTTACACTTTATTAACTTTTAATTAACTGACAAACTATGTTTAAGAAAAAATTATTGCCCCTTTTGCTTTTTAGTGTTGTAACTTTAGGTATTGTAAGCTGTTCTGATGACACAGAAGAAGTTCAAACCACCGAAGTTGATTATACCAAAGGTGAATACAAACAAAAAGTTTTAGTTGAAGATATTACATCTGCAAGTTGTGTATGGTGTCCGCTTGGTTCATTTACTATTGAAGAATTAGAGAAATCAGAATACAAGGATCAATTTATTGGAGTTGGAGTTCATGGTGATTTTAACACACAATTAGTAAAAGACCCTTTTGTTTTATCAGGAATGACTAAATTAATGACAGCCGTTGGACTTAAAGGATGGCCTCATTTAAGCTGGAACAGAAACACAACAATCACTGGTACAGCATTTCAAACATTTATTCCTAAGAAGAATAATGGAACAGAAGTAAATTATACTTTTGACGCTAACTTATTTAAAAACTTTTACACAAAATATAAACTTGTTGGAGATGGTTCTCCTATAGGTATTAAAATTGAATCTAACTTAACTGCTACAAGTGGTAAAGTTGATGTAAGTTTAAAATTTGGTCAAAATATCAATCAAGAATTAAAATATGTAGTTTACCTTCTTGAAGATGGTTTAGTTTTCCAACAAGCAAATGCTTCAAGTTTATATGGAAACAACACTGGAAGTCCAAGATGGGAAATGGATTTTGTACACGATCATGTGGTACGTGCTACTAACAACTTCTTAGGCGAAACAATTGCTGCAGGACAAACAATGTCTTCAAACGAATTTAAAGCTACCGCTAATTTAACTTATTCTACTGTAGATCTTGCAAAAGCTAACGTTGTTGTTGCAGTATTAGACAAAGATGGAAACGTATTAAATGTACAAAAAGCAAAAGCAAACGTAACACAAGATTACGAGAAAAAATAGTTTACCATTCTATTAAAAACAAAAAAACTCAAACCAAAAGGTTTGAGTTTTTTTTATAACTTTAATTTAAGCTGTATGTATTCTGCTTTTTTTTGATTGATGTTTAAATTACTTACTTGAACCCCTATTAAACGCACCGATGTTTTTAAAGTACTATGTTGTAACAAATCGGTTGATGTATCAAACAACAAATCAAAGCTACTTACATAATAAGGCAATGTATAACTTTTGGTTTGCAGTGTAAAATCACTATATTTTATTTTTAAAGTAATGGTTTTCCCTGATAAATTACGTTTTTGTAACCTAATAGAAACTTCTTCACATACTTCATGTAATTTTTCTTGCAAGGGAATTATCGATGTAAAGTTTTCAGAAAAAGTACGTTCGGCCCCTATAGATTTAGGTAAGCGATTCGGAACAACAGGTGAATTACTGATACCCCGCGCTAGTTGGTAATAATGTACACCAGAATTTCCAAAATGTTCTTCTAAAAAATCCAGTGATTTTAACCGTAAATCGGCGCCTGTAAAAATACCTAAATGATACATTTTTTCGCAAGTTTTTTTACCAACACCAAAAAAGCGTTTAATTTCTAACGCATCTAAAAAAGGAATAATTTCGTTTGGATTTATTGTTTTTTGTCCGTTTGGCTTGTTGTAATCACTTGCAATTTTAGCTAAAAATTTGTTCATTGAAATACCTGCTGAAGCAGTTAAACCAGTGGTTTCATAAATTTTTAATCGAATTTCTTCTGCAATAAGTGTTGCACTCTTTAGCCCCTTTTTATTTTGAGTTACATCTAAAAAAGCTTCGTCAAGCGATAAAGGTTCAACCAAATCGGTATACTCTAAAAAAATGGTTCGTATTTGTTTTGAAACTTCTTTGTATCGATCAAACCGTGGTGGTACAAAAATTAAATCAGGACACTTTTTAATTGCCAACTTACCACTCATTGCACTGCGCACACCAAATTTACGCGCTTCGTAACTAGCTGCCGATATCACTCCTCTTATTTCAGAACCACCAACAGCCAAAGGTTTGTTACGCAACTCAGGAAAATCAAGCTGTTCTACCGAAGCGTAAAACGCATCCATATCGATATGTATTATTTTTCGATGCGCCGATGTCATGAAAAGTTACTATTTAATTTGTTTGCTTTTTGTAGGAAAAAAAAACTGTAAGGGATGCTTTTTAAAATGTGCCCAAACTGATTTTTGCAAGCTAAAAACTTCAATTAAAGGAATGTTTCTGGAACGAAAAGCTAAACCTAACGAAAGTGAAAAACTTACAATAAAGTTCACAAAACCTACCACAAACAAACCTAAAAAACACCATAACCAAGTAGTAGCAGTAAGTTGAAAATCAGCTCCATAGGCCCCTAAAGCAATATTACCACTTACAAATGTTATATGGCGAATATCTAAATTCAATCCTAAAAACACCCCAATTGAATGGGTACTGCCCATAAAAATACCAAACCAAAAGTTTGATATAATACCTGGCCATTTTTTTTCGAGCCAATTAGCTAATGAATTTGCTTTAGATGCCCCAATTGTACTTTTTAACAATGGATTTTCTTTAATGCGATAATAAACTTGGTTGTGCTTGTTTTTATTGGATACATTACCTGAAATAATTCCCGATAAAAACAAAAACACCCCAGCTATACTTGCATGAAATATAGCTAATGAATGTACCGGACTAGCGTCTTTTAATAATGTTGGCCATTTAGTATCAGTGATATTTATACTTGTAACCTTATCTATACTCCAAATTAAAAACAACGCAACTATAAAAGCCATTACTACGTTACCTACAAAAGCAATAAACTGTGAACGAAACAAACGCGCAAACAAATGTGCAAATGCAGTGTTTTGTTCTTTAGAAGTTTGCTTTTTCCTACCTTCTTCAATTGCTTTAATAATTGTTGAAGCTGTCATGGCAGGTTGTTTTGTTGCCAAAGCAAACCCCAATAAATATATTACTATAAAACCAAAAGCATAGTTCATACTATACAAAAACGCAAAACCAAATGAACTGGTATCAACTTTTGAAAGTAACACTTTAAAAATACACAGAAACCCCACTATAAGCCCTGCACCCAATGAAGCTTTTAACATACCTAAATACTCTTTTACAGTTTCGGTAATATAATGTTCGCCTGTTTTTGCTGTATATTGGGTAATTTCATACGATACAACTTGTGTACTTTCTGCTATTAATTTGCTTATATTATTTTTGTAACAATTGTATTCAATAAGTTGCAACGATAATTTTATGGTGTTTGTTAACTTACTTTCATTAGCTTCAATTACCAATAAATTCATTAAAAATTTTATGCGATCTAACTGTTGTTTTATTCTTAATAAGCTTTGATTTACCTTTAATGTAATACCAAAAACCGAACTGTTTTTATAGGCGTGTTGTATAAGTTCTAAACATTGATTGTGTAAAATAACAAGCTGCTTGTAGTTTAAATCATTAGGTTCTACAAATTGTATTTCTCCTTTTCGCAAACGACTTTCAATTTCTAAAAATTCATTTTCAAAACCTAAAAACGGACTAGCCAAGTGGTTGTATTTAGGTATCATGTTTAAAATACTGGTTTCCATAGAACGCCCACTCATTCGTTGGGTTAGCAATCCCATGGTGTATAAAATTTCAGACATAACACCCTGTTCAGCCTTTTCAAATTGATACATATTAGGCAATTGCAATATCTCTACCAATTCAATCAACTCATTTATAGGTATTTTATTTATCCATACAAAATCATTTTCTTTATAAAAAACCTGATTTAATACGTATTCTAAAGTATCCTTTTGGGGTTGATAGGGCAATATTTTAGCCGATATACGCTTACGAATCTCAAACAAAAAATCAGAATCTTGTAAAATACCAGCATCGGCAGCCATTAAGTGAAATTTCCTTCCAGATAATGTGTTTTTTAAATAATTTGCTAATATAAATCTGTGGGTATCAAACTCAATTAAATGATCTAATAGTTCGCGTAAAGTTATTTGCGCAACTGCTTTAGGAGTTTTGGGGCGAATATATCGAACTAAATCGTATAAAAAATTTAAATTACTATACAACAACTCCTCTTCCTCTGCAACATATTTTGCAAAGATTTCGTGAATGTTTCTATAGATAAAGTCTTTTTTAAATAAACTCATATAGTCTTTTTTACGATATTTGATTCTTTAAAAACTTAAAAATCATGATTGAAATTGAACGAAAATTCAGCGTTAAAAGTACTACTTTTTTGGCTAATGCTAAAAAAAGCTATAAGATAAAACAAGGTTATTTAAATTCTGACAAAAACCGAACGGTACGTGTACGTATTAAAGGCGATAAAGGCTATATTACGGTAAAAGGTTTGAGTACTAACAACGGAGTGGAGCGCTTTGAATGGGAAAAAGAAATTAGTATACAAGATGCCGAAGCCTTAATGTTATTGTGCGAAGATTATATTATTGACAAAACCCGATACGTTGTTTTGAATGGTGATGCGGTTTTTGAAGTTGATGTATTTGAAGGATTAAACGAAGGTTTAGTTATTGCAGAAATTGAATTACAAACTGCTGATGAACATTTTTTTAAACCTGATTGGCTGGGCGATGAGCTTACGGGCGATATCCGTTTTTATAATGCTTATTTAAGTAACCATCCGTTTTCTACTTGGGTTGGTTAACAATTTCTAGTTTTACAAAAAGTTTACCCGCGTTCTTATCGTGGGTAATTGCATTAAATGCTTTTGCGCTTAAATCTATTTCAAAACCTTTAGAAAAAGGTCCTCGATCGTTAATTTCAACTTCAATACTTTTATTATTGTCTAAGTTTGTAATTCTTACAATAGTTCCAAAAGCCAATGTTTTATGGGCAGCAGTTAAATTATTGTTGTTAAAAACGGCACCACTTGCAGTTTTTCTTCCGTTAAATTTATTATGGTAATAACATGCAAAAACCTCATTTTTATAAAATGAGGTTTTTGCATTATGATTTGTATTAGCCGTTTTACAACTAACCATACTTATAATTAGTACAATAAAAACAAGTTGTTTATAAGGCAAATTCATTTAAATCTAAATCTTCAGGAACCGATGCAATAATGTTTAACTCTTCTTGCAATTCTGTTTTCTTTATTTCATAATCTTCAGGCAACACCTCAACTTTAACAGTTAATACACCTTTAGATTTATTTGATGCAATATCCATAAAGGCTGATTTGCTTAAATCTAAGTTTCGTCCTTTTACAAAAGGACCGCGGTCGTTAATTTCAACAATAACCTCACGGTCATTTTTTAAATTAGTTACACGTACTTTAGTTCCAAAGGGTAAAGATTTATGTGCGGCTGTATATTTGTTATTATTAAATACTTCACCATTAGCTGTTTTTCTTCCATTAAATTTATCGTGGTAGTATGATGCCTGAACTTCTTCATGCACTACTTCTACTTCATCTTCTAACGCTTCTAATTCAGCGTTTAGTTTAACTATTTGGCTGTTTAAATCAGCTTCTTTTTCGTTTATTTTAGATGAATCGTTGCTAAAGTTATTGGTTGTAGTGGCAAAAGCCATTTCTTTACCCATTTTAACTTTTTCAGCATTGTTTTTAGGTTCACTTGTAACTGTATTAACAAAAATTGCTGTTAACGTTACTAAACCTGCTAAAATAAAATAATGATACCTCTTCATAAAATCCTAAAACTTTTAATTAAACATTTGCTATAAAGCTTTAAACTTGCAAAAGTTAAACCTAACCAAAAATGGTTAGGTTTTAATTTTTATAACCAATTACTCCATGGAATTCTTGATAAAATCAAGATGGTACCTATGGTGTACATAATTGCAATTGACTTAAATTTTGCTTGATTTGTAGCAGCTTTTTTATGCTTAGAAAAACCAATTGTAATTAAAACTACTGCAATAATGTTAATTAGTGGATGTTCTAAAGCATACAATCGTAAATTACTATCTTTCATTGCTACAGAGAAAGACTGAACCATTGGCGATACAAAATAAAGCACCAAACCAATTAACAATTGTGTGTGTGTAAAAATTAAGGCAAATAATGCTAATTTACGGTCGCCCGCTTTAAATTCTTTACTTGATGCCATACCAATTAACGCATTAACCGAAGCAACGATTAGTAAAATTAAAGCCACATAGGCAATGTAAGAATGTGCATGTTGTAAACCTGTATTCATAGTTTAAAATTAATGTTGTTGGCTACAAAGATATGCTTTTTTTATTATGAAAAACTACCTTTAAACTTTAACACAAGTGCAAATATACTGAACAACAATCACATAGCAAAATTTATTAACTAAATAAATGTTTTTTAACACATTTTTCAGAAGTTATAACGCGCCCCTAAAAAGGTTCTAACACCTTGGTTGGGCGCATATATATACGTTGGATCAAACACTAAACCGTAAGGATTTTCAGGTGTTACCAAAGCGTTTCCATCTGCACCATATTGCACATTTTTATTAAATGGATCATTTGAACGCGCTATTAAAAAAGGATTATTTTTATTTGGTGTCCAATTTAAAATATTTTTTACACCACCGTAAATTTCAAAACTCTTAAACCCTTTGTAGGTAAATTGTATGTTTTGTAAGCTATAGGTTTTTGATTGTGCTAAACGCGGATCTAAAGGACTAATTAAAGGCAAACGCATAGGGCCGTATACGTTTCCTGAATAATCAACTGTAAGATTTAAAGCGTTTAATGTATAAGAAATTGCCCAAGTACCCGAAAATTTTTCGGTAAGCATTTGTGGGGTTCTTATATTTTGTTCGGTTTTGCTTACATCTTGTAAGGTTGCCCCTAACATCATTTTTAAATTATTTGCATAAACTGCATCTACATTTAAACTAAAACCTTTTGTTTGGGCAAATCCATCTAAATTTTTATATATAATTTTATTAGGATTACTTTCGTAATCTGGTATAATTGAATTTGAAAAATGTGTAAACCAAGCAGCAGCTTCGGCCTGAAGAATAAAATTTGAATTTAACATCCACGTTTTCAAATAATTTACATTAACATTTACCGATTTTTCAGGCTTTAAATCTTCCAACACCTCTACATCGCGTGCACCTGAAAGCGCTGCGTGCTCTTCGGTAAATAAATTAACAACTCTAAAACCCGTTCCTGCATTTAACCGCAAAATATCACCCTTTTTAGACTCGTACCTAAAAGCTATACGTGGTGTAACTATGCTTTTATGTGTTTTATGGTAATCATATCGCAATCCGCCCAACAAACTAAAAAGATTATTTATTTTATAAGAATCTTGTACAAAAACACTAGGTATAAAGGTATTGTCGGCGTTAATTGTAGCGGTACTATTATCGTTATACATTTGATAACGAGCAGCGGTTCCTACTAAAAAATCGTGTTTTTTAATTGATTTATCCCAATAAAACTGTGCAAATGCAATATTTTGCTTAGCTAAAAAAGGGGTGTTGCCGTACATGGAATTTTGGTCGTGCGTGGTGATTGAAAATTGACTGGTAATTTTTTCGGTAAAAGGCAATTCGTACAAACCTAATAATTCAAAGCGGTTGGTATAAATCGATTCTCCATAAACATCGGTTCCTCCACGGTATTTTTTATTCCAATTCATTTGCCCACCCCAACGATCTTCGTAAAAAAAACGAGTTGCTATTGCTAATTGCTTTTTCGATTTACGATCGAAACTAAATTTATTAAATATTGATATGCGATCTTGCAAAGTAACATCGGTAAAACCATCTTTATTTTTATCGATAGGATTTGAATAATTAAAGTAATTAACTCCCATTAACCATTGAACTTTTTTTGCTAGTTGAAACGATAAACCTAAATCGGTGTTTATTTCACCCCACGAAGTTCCAAAAACATCTACAGCGTATTTGGAAGCATACAACGGATTTTTTGTAATAATGTTAATTAATCCACCAACAGCCTCACTTCCGTATAAAGATGATGCTGGCCCTTTTACAATTTCAACTTTTTCGATTAACGAATTGGGTATACCCGATAAGCCATAAACAGTAGATAAACCACTTACAATAGGCATTCCATCTATTAAAACAAACGTATAAGGCCCTTCTAAACCGTTTATATGAATGTCGCCTGTATTGCAAACACTACAATTTACTTGTGGTTTTACTCCGTTTACATTTTGTAAGGCTTCAAAAATATTTGGCGTGGGATTTTTTTTAAAAAAAGTAGGTGTGTACACTTCAACAGGCACCAAACTTTCCGATCGCAGCACTGGTTTTAATGTTCCTGAAATAACAATTTCGTCTAATTGATCAGTTACTGCTTCTTCTGCTAAGTAAAAATCGAACTGTGGATTACTTGCAGTAACTTGCCATTCAAAACGTTGAATTAACCCGTTTAAATCTTCAACTTCAACATGATAAACACCCTCGTTACTAAACGTATAGTTAAAAACTCCGTTGCTATTGGTTTGCAATTCTGCATTGGCTTCTTCTATAAAAACAATTGTTTCAACAGGTTTGTTATTTGCTAGTACACGTCCCTGAAAAGGAATTTGTGCATATATATTTTGTGCAGTAATAAACAACACTAAAAATAGAATTAGTTTCATTTGAATAAATTTTTAGACAAATCTAAAAATAATTTTTACAACAACTTAATTAAATCTAAAATAATTATTTATATTTGATTTTTAATTTGTTATATGTTAACGCAAACCGAAGAAAATTATTTAAAAGTTATTTATCATTTATCTCAAACCGAAGACAACGGTATATCAACCAACGCAATTGCTCAGAAAATTGACACAAAAGCGTCGTCGGTTACAGATATGATTAAAAAACTAAAAGAAAAAAATTTGATAAGCCACGAAAAATACCAAGGAGTTTTTATAACTAAATTAGGCATGCAAACTGCTAAAATGATTATTAGAAAACACCGTTTATGGGAAGTTTTTTTAGTAGATAAACTGCATTTTAACTGGGACGAAGTACACGATGTGGCCGAAGAATTAGAACACATAAAATCTGAAAAATTAATTAATGCCTTGGATGCTTTTTTGGGATTTCCGAAAGAAGATCCACACGGCGACCCAATTCCTAACGCAAACGGCGAAATTCCCTACCGCGAAAAAGAATTACTTACCGAAGCAGCAATAAACTGCCAATACATGTGTGTAGGGGTTAAAGATACATCTCCAGCTTTTTTACAATATCTAGATCGCCAAAAAATGGCATTAGGTAGTACTTTTAAAATTGTAAAACACGAAAATTTTGACCATTCGGTTACCATTTTTTTTAACAATGCCGATTTAACCTTATCTAAAGTAGTAGCACAAAACTTATTTGTAAAGAAAATTTAATATGTTTCATAAATTAATTGCTTTTTTTGAATCGATAGACCCCATTTGGGCAGCATTAATTGCCGGCCTTTTTACGTGGACCCTAACAGCAATAGGCGCAGCGTTTGTTTTTATTTTTAGAAATCCTAACAAAAAATTATTAGACGGTATGCTGGGGTTTACTGGTGGTGTAATGATTGCTGCCAGTTTTTGGAGTTTGTTAGCTCCTGCCATAAATATGAGTCCGGGTGAAGGGTTTACAAAAGTTATACCTGCTGCAGTGGGTTTTGCATTGGGCGCATTGTTTTTATTTGCGTTAGATAAAGTTTTGCCACATTTGCATTTAAACCACCCTATATCTAAAACCGAAGGCGTAAAAACCAAAACACCTTGGCAAAAAACTACCTTGTTGGTTTTGGCAATTACCTTGCACAATATACCCGAAGGTTTGGCTGTTGGCGTGTTATTTGGTGGTGTAGCTGCTGGCATACCCGAAGCTACCATTGCAGGCGCTTTAACACTAGCCATAGGTATTGGCTTGCAAAATTTACCCGAAGGATTAGCTGTATCATTTCCGTTAAGACGGGCAGGAATGAGCAAAACCAAAAGCTTTATGTACGGACAAAGTTCGGCTTTGGTTGAACCTGTTGCCGCTGTAATTGGCGCTTTGGCGGTTGGTTTTTTTACACCTGTTTTACCTTATGCCTTAGCTTTTGCTGCAGGTGCCATGATTTTTGTTGTTATTGAAGAAGTAGTACCCGAAACCCAACAAGGCAACAACGGCGATATTGCTACACTTGGCTTTGTTGGTGGTTTTATTGCCATGATGATACTTGATGTAGCACTAGGTTAAAAATATAAAGTAATTATAATTAAACACAACAAACCCTCAAAGTGTTTTTGAGGGTTTGCTATTTTTAAATTTTATTTTTTTATTAACCGTTTAACCGCTGTACCTTGTGCGGTTTGTAAATACAATAGATAGGTACCGCTTGCTAAATTTTCTACATTTAGATGTATTTCTGCCTGGTTATTGTACGCTTGCGTGCTTACTTGTTTACCTGCTAAAGTGTACACCGTAATTTGGTTTACCTGCATGTTATCTGCATTGGTTATGTTTACCACATTGGTTGCCGGGTTGGGGTACAAATTAAATTTTGTAGCCAATTGCTTGTTAGTGTTTAAAATTACATTTGGTGGCACTGCATTTAAAGCAGTAACTTCAAAATTATCAAACCTGTGTTTAGTTATAAACGATTTCGACGAAGGTATTTGTAAATGAATTTTATCTAAGCCTACGCTAATTGGAACAAAAAAATCACCAACCGCACCTGCACCTACAGTGGGTATAATAAGGTACATTTTTTTATTTGTGTAATCAAAGTAAAATTCAATTTTTAACCACGTATTTCTAGGAACAGTAGGATTGCTTGTAAAAATGTTTCCTCTTGTTTGTGGAAAACAAACACCACAATCAGTATGCATTATATCAAACTCATATTCATAATTCAAACGAAAAAACTGACTGTAGCCATGTAATCCATCTAATTGAATCATCGGAGTTTGATCCACAAAATTGTTATCCTGATTATTTCCCGTAAAAAAATCAAATTCTAATTTTAAAACATTGTTACCCACCGTACGGTTGTTCCATAAAGCTTCAATCCCTTTTTTATATGCCATACTGTTTCTATTACCTAGTTTTGTTGGTTCAAAAGGGCTTGTAATTTCTAGTACATTGCCCCTACCGGGTTCTGTAACAATTTTATAATCGTTCATTCCATTATAATTGGGATCTATAGCATTGGTTTTTGTATACCAACCGCCTTGTCCTGGCGTTGTACCTGAATAATCGGTACCTACATTACCTGGGGTAAGGTTATTAAAATTTTCAGAGTACAATATTTGTGCGGTAGTAAGCTGTGCTGTAAATAAAGCTGCTATAATTATGGCTATCTTCATTCTATTCATAATTAATTATTGCTAGCACTTATTAGTGGATTGTTGTTTTCTGCGTCCATTTCGTTAAAAATGCTGTTGGTTGTACAAGCAGTAAGGGTTAGGGCTATTACCCCCCCCCACAAAATTTTAGACAATTTTACCATAATAAAACATTAGATTAGTTATTTATAGCATAAATATATTAAAAAAATTAACATATTGTTAAAAATTTTAAAAACATACTTTAAATAAAAAGCTAAACGCTGGTTTATATAAAAAGTCTATACTTTTATAATGTTACATAAAAAAACCTTGTAGGTTTGTTTGGTATATTTTTTAATTTATGTGATACTTTATTAATTGAAGTTTAACAACACAAAACTTTAAACTTAAAAAACTTAAAAAAACCCAAGCCCCGCGTTAGGGATGGCAGCGGATAGCCTTTTATTGGCGGCTGAGGCACTGGAAGCGCCGATAAAAGCTATGAGCGTACAGCCCGACCCGACTATTTACTGTAATGATTTACTAAACGGTAAGTTTAATTGCTTATTAATTTATTTACTAAGCCGAATGTAAGGGAAACGCCCAGAAACAGATTTTTTTTAATTATTTAAAAGGGTTTTGAAAGCGTTTATCGGTTAAATTATATTTGTTGTTTACAAATTTAAAAAGGGTGTAAAACAAAAAGCCCGATGTTAAACCAAAAAGATACCCACATAAAATATCTAACGGGTAATGTAACCCCAAATAAATACGAGTATAAGCAAATATTAACGGAAACAAAAATAAAAAGCCGCAGTATTTGTAATACTTTTTAAGGATTAAAAAAAGTAGTAAGGTGGCTCCGCTTGAATTGGATGCATGTCCCGAAAAAAAACTAGGACTACCTGCTTTACGCAACACGCGCAAGTAAGGTTCAATAAGTGGATCGTTAACGGGGCGTAACCTGTTAACACCATATTTAAAAACGTTTGTAAGCTGATCGGTAAACACAAAAAAAACGGCCAATACAACTACTAAAAGAGCAAATTGTTTAAGCGATATTTTTTTTAGTAATAAAAAAATTAAAAATACAAAAAAAGGCCACCAATTTTTTTGATGGGTTATGTACATAAAAATAGGATCTAAAAATGGGGTTCCTAAATTGTTTAAATAAATAAGTAACTGTTGGTCTTTTTGTATTAAGTTTTCAAGCATTATTTGTTGCGCTTAATGGGTCCGGTCATGTTTTCAATATCTTCTTTGGCTTGGTCAATTTCTTGCTGAATATCGTTAACAGGGTTGTATTGATCTAAGTCCATAGCGGTTTTAATATCGTTTAAGCCAACGCGTTTTTTAATATCTTCTACATTAACAGCTTCTTTAATATCTTTTACTACACCTGTTTCATCTACACTTTTGGTAATTTCAGATTTGATATCGTTAGATGCATTTTTAACTTGATTAATAACGCGTGCCAAACCACGTGCCATTTCGGGCACTTTATCTGAACCAAAAAGCATTAAAATGGCAATTACAATAAAAACCAATTCGCCGCCACCTATGCCTAAAAAAAGAGGTGTTATATGTAAGTTTGTTACCATTTTTAATAATTTACTACAAAGTTACACAAAACAATTATTTTAACACCTTAACTATTTCTAAAAATTCGGTAGCTTTTTCGGCATACATTAAACCTAATTGTTCGGTGTGTACGTTTTGAAAAGATGTAAGTATATTTGGGTCTTGCAGCATAAAATAACCAAACGCCATATGGTATTGCACAGGTATTTTTAATTTGTTTGTATAATACTCTTCGGGGAATTTATTTAAAATTTGTAGTACTAATTGTTGTTCTGCTTCTAATTCAACTGCTTTTTTAAGCATTTTTGTTCTTCCTGAAATGGCATTCACAATGGCATCAACAGGTAAAATACCTCCGCCCGATGAAGTTGCACGGTGTAAATTGCGCTGAGCAGGCGTGTATCTTTTTACTTTTCCAAAACCTAAAGTTTCAGAATTTACTTTACGGTCTATTACCACTTCGTCTAAAACATTTTCAAAAAATTCCATGGGAACAAAAACCAACGATTTGTTCATATCGGCTTTGGTTAAAACTTTATCACGGCCTATTAAATGTACCGCCGAAAAAATAAGTGTATCATTTGGGTTGGCTTCAATAGTAAAATACCCACCTTTTTGTGTATAGGTTGATTTATTAATAGTTGTATTTTTTACAAATATCCCTTCTAAATCGCGTGTTTTTGCAACTACTTTACCCAAAACCGTTTTAGTTTGTGCAATAGTTGTAGCGCTTACTAACAAGGTTAATAAACAAATTAATAGGTAAGGTAGTTTTTTATTCATTTTACAAAACTATTGATTGTTAAAACAATATTATATTAATTTAAACAAAAATATTAGTAAAAATGTTAAAACATAAAAAGCATTTTGGTAAACATATGTTAAATAAATAAGTTTGTTGTTTATTTTAAAAATTTTTATGAAAAATTTAATCATAGCAAGTACATCAACCTTACACGGTTTGGGATATTTAGAATATTTATTGCCCGTTTTAAAAAATCATTTTAAAAACGCAAATACCATTTTATTTATACCGTATGCACGTCCAAGTGGCATTTCGCACAACGATTACACTGCAAAAGTTGCCCAAGCTTTTGCAAAAATTGATAAAAAAGTAGTAGGGCTACATACTTTTGAAAATCCTGTTGAAGCTGTTGTAAATGCACAAGCAATTTTTACGGGAGGGGGCAATACTTTTTTGTTGGTAAAACAGTTATATGCCAACAATTTACTATCTACTTTAAAAGAAACATTACTAAACGGCACGCCTTATTTGGGTTGTTCGGCAGGTAGTAATATTACGGGGTTAACTATGGAAACTACAAATGATATGCCTATAGTGTATCCGCCAAGTTTTAAAACATTAGGAATGGTTCCGTTCAATATAAACCCTCATTATTTAGATCCTATTGAAGGTTCTACGCACATGGGTGAAACACGCGAAACACGTATAAATGAATTTCATTGCTTTAATACGCAACCCGTTTTGGGCTTACGCGAAGGCAGTTGGCTGGAAGTTCACGGGTCAAAAATAACGTTGAAAGGCGCTTTGTCTGCTCGATTATTTTGTCAGAATCAGCCGGCTGTTGAATTAGAACCCGAAAGCGATTTATCAAACTTATCGTAAGTTTTGAAATTTTAACAAAGTGGCTGTCCGAAAAGTATCTACTTATCAAGCTGTACTTGATTAACTACGTTCAATACACAAGTTCAGGTTAGCTTTTAATAATACTTTATAAATCAAAAGCATGCAATTTCGCATCAAGTATGAAATGACAAAGAGGCTATCTTTTCAGATAGCCTCTTTGTTTATTTTACAATTTGTAATCGTTTTGTTATTGCTTTTACCCCGAAATAAAATCCGGATAAAATGACAAAAATAATGGTTAGCATTGCTACATATTCTGTAATACGTGTTAATACACTTGGGTCTTTAGCATCGCCATCTAACAAAAAACCTGTTGTTGTAAGTACCGAAGCCAATGCCAAAATGTTTATTACTGATTTTTTTATAATCATCTTATTTTAAAGCAATAACGAACAAAAACATGTTATTATTGTTTGTTTACAACGTTTTCATATCAATTACAAATCGGTACTTCACATCAGACTGTTGCATGCGCACATAAGCTTCGTTAATTTCGTTCATTTTAATTACTTCAACATCAGAAACAACACCGTGTTCGCCACAAAAATCAAGCATTTCTTGGGTTTCTTTAATTCCACCGATTAACGACCCAGCAATGTTTCTGCGTTTGTTAATCAACACTCCGCCATGAATTGGAAAAGGTTCAATAGCACCAACCATGCACATGGTTTTATCTAGTTTTAACAACAACAAGTACGGATTTACATCATGTGCCACCGGAATGGTATTCAATAGAAAATCAAAACTATAGGCATGTTTTTTCATTTGTTCGGCATCTTTCGAAATCAACACCTCATCGGCTCCTAATTTCATAGCGTCTTCGCCTTTACTTGCCGATGTAGTTATCATTACCACATGTGCGCCCATTGCTTTGGCAAATTTAACACCCATATGACCCAAACCACCTAAACCAACAACGCCTACTTTATCGCCTTTTTTCACATTCCAATGGCGCAATGGCGACCAAGTTGTAATACCCGCACACAATAAAGGCGCTACGTTTTCTAAAGGTAAATTGGTTGGTATGTTTAATACAAAACCTTCTTCAACCACAATGTTTTCTGAATAACCGCCGTAAGTAATGCCACCGTATTTTGAGTTTTTAGAATTGTAGGTTCCTGTAAAACCATTCTCACAATACTGCTCTAAACCTTCATCGCACGAATGGCAATGTTGGCACGATTCTACCATACAGCCTACCCCCACAATATCGCCTACTTTAAATTTAGTAACTTCAGCACCAATAGCTTCAACTGTTCCTACAATTTCGTGCCCAGGAACTGCTGGGTAATTTGCTGGTCCCCAATCGGACTTTGCGGTATGTAAATCGCTGTGACAAACACCGCAATAAGCTATTTTAATAAATACATCTTTTGCGTTTAAATTTCTACGTTCTATAGTGTGTGGCCCTAACGGATCTACCGCATTAAAGGCTGCATACGCTTTTGTTGCCATTTTTTATTTGTTTATGTTTGATTTTATAAAATTAGGGAAAGATTTATTTTAATGTAAAAATGTTTCCTTAAATTTATCATAACAAATATTGATTTTGTTACAACAACTTACTTGTATTTAGAATGTAATTTTACTAAAAATACTCTGTATCTTTGCAACTTAATTAAAACGTGATGGGAAAAGAAACGAAAGAAGGTTTATACCAAGGCATTATAGAAAAAGACGATAAAGGAAATTACTTTTGCGGACCTTATTTGTTAGATTATAAACTTACCGAAGCTAATTTTAAGTTGGGCGATAAAATCAGCATTAAAAAACTAATTAACAACCCAAGTGCAATGAGTGTTGAACAATATCCTAAAAAATCGGTGAAATTTTCGCTGGCTAACGGCGACAAACCTACTAAATAACAAAAATCCATCGCGTTAAACGATGGATTTTTTTCTTAAAATGCGACTCTGACCCGAGTTTGCGAATAGAACGTAGTTAATCAAGTTCATAGGGGCACATTTGTGTAAACTATAATTCTTTAACTCCCATATTCCAAAGCGTGAACGCTTGTATATCGGCATTTTCGTTAATGGTTTGTTGTACTGATTTTCCTGCACCGTGCCCTGCATTTACATCAATACGAATTAACATTGGGTTGTTACCCGCATTTTTGTCTTGCAATTCGGCAGCAAATTTAAAACTATGCGCAGGTACCACACGATCGTCGTGATCGCCAGTAGTAATCATAGTTGCTGGGTACGAAACGCCTGCTTTTACATTGTGTACTGGAGAGTATCCTTTTAAATACTGAAACATTTCATTAGAATCTTCGGCTGTTCCGTAATCGTACGCCCAACCTGCACCGGCCGTAAATGTATGGTAACGCAACATATCTAACACACCAACAGCTGGTAAAGCTACTTTCATTAAATCTGGTCGTTGGGTCATGGTTGCACCAACTAATAATCCACCGTTTGATCCACCGCGAATAGCTAATTTTTCGCTCGATGTATATTTTTCATTAATTAAATATTCGGCAGCTGCAATAAAATCGTCAAAAACATTTTGCTTTTGTAATTTAGTACCGGCATTGTGCCATTTTTTACCATATTCACCACCACCACGTAAATTAGCTACGGCATACACACCGCCGTTTTCTAACCAAACAGCATTTGCAACACTAAAACTTGGTGTTAACGAAATATTGAAACCACCATAAGCATAAAGCATGGTTGGGTTGTTACCGTTTAATTCGGTCCCTTTTTTATAAGTTATCATCATTGGCACTTTAGTACCATCTTTAGAAGTATAAAAAACTTGTTTAGATTCGTAATTACTTGAGTTAAAATTTACTTTTGGTTGTTGAAACACTTCTGATTTTCCTGAAGCGATATTCATTTTATAAATTGTACCTGGCGTTATGTAATTGGTAAATGAATAATATACTTCTTTTGCATTTTTTTTATCGCTAAAACCACTTGCTGTACCTAAACCAGGTAACTGAATTTTACGAATAAACTTACCTGAATAATCAAATTGTTCTACAACCGAAACAGCATCTTTCATATAGTGTGCAAAAAAATAGCCACCTGCCTTTGATAAATCTAGTACGTTATCTGATTCTAAAATAAGTTCTTCCCAAGTATCTTTATTAATTATTGTTGCAGCTTTTACAACCATTAATTTTTTATTGGGTGCGTTTAAGTTGGTCTCAATGTAAATATTTCCGTCCTTAGAATCTACTATAGCATAATCATTGGCAAAACCTGTAACTACAGTTTGTATTTGACTGTTTGGCTTTGTTAAATCTTGAATATACAATTCGTTACCTGATGTTGCATTTGCAGCGGTTACCACCAAATATTTTTGATCGTTGGTTACATACCCGCTTACATAACGACGAATGTATTTTTCGCCAAATACCACTTTATCGGCACTTTGTGGTGTTCCTAACTTGTGGTAATATAATTTGTGCTGATCTGTTTTAGCCGAAAGTTCTGAACCTGTTGGTTTGTCGTAACTTGAATAATAAAAACCTTCGTTTTTATACCAAGCAATACCAGAAAATTTCACATCGACCAAGGTATCGCCAACAACCGATTTGTCTTTTGCATTTAAAACGATAATTTTTCGCCAATCGCTGCCGCCTTCAGAAATTGCATAGGCAACCAAACTACCGTCTTCTGTAAATGAAACATCGGCTAATGATGTGGTTCCATCGGTTGAAAAGGTATTTGGGTCTAAGAAAACCTCTTCTTTACCTGTTGCATCTTTTCTGTACAAAATAGATTGATTTTGTAATCCATTGTTTTTATAATAATACGTAAAATCACCTTCTACAAATGGTGCACCAATTTTTTCATAGTTCCATTTTTCTGTTAGTTGCTTTTTTAATTGATCGCGATACGGAATTCGATCTAAATAAGTAAAAGTAAGATTATTTTGAGCGGTTACCCAAGCGGCTGTTTCGGCCGAACGATCGTCTTCTAACCAACGGTAAGGATCTGATATTTTGGTAGAAAAATAGGTGTCTATAACCTCTTTCTTTTCGGTTTGCGGATAATTCATTTCAGTATTTTGAGCGTTTATGCTTAATGTTATAAACAAGGAAGCGATACTAATTGAACGTATTAATTTTTTCATGCTTTGTTGTTTGAGTTGATGCAAAATAAAAAAACTTGCCGAATTGGGCAAGTTTTGTTTTTATTAGATTCGTTTTATTTTTTAATATATTCTACTACCAAATCATAATCTTCACTTGGGAATGAAATTTTTACTGGATATTGATCGGCATTATACTCATAAACACGATTAAACACTTCATTTTCATTCGTTTCGAAATAAGTATAATCTTCTTTTATACAATTATTTGCAATATTTAAAGAAAAATCATCTGTTAAATATACTAATGCCCATTGTGGTGTTTTAACGTTTTTAAAAATTCCGTTTTTAGAATCGTATTCAAACAAAGTTTCTTCTAAAGAATTAGATATTTTACTAATATTACCCGCAGCATTTGTAAAATAGTTATTATCCCATAAAAAAACAACGTTTCCTTTAGCATCAATCACTACCTCATCTGTATAAACCGTTTCAGGAAAACGGCTGTCGTAGTACGAACTAATAACTTTGTTGCTTTGGTAGGTAAACGTATAAAGATAGTCAAACACCTCTTGTTGAGAAACTTCACTAAATTTTGCGGCTGTTAATTGTTCACCCGTGTAAGTAAACGTTTTTGTAAAAGTATAATCTCCTTCACTTTCTTTAACTTCGATAAGTCTGTTTTTATCGTCGTATTTAAAAGTTATTTCTCCATCATCTCCATAAATTTTTGACGGAAGATATGTTCCCGAAGCTGGCGTTGGCTGTTGAGCGTCGTCGTCAGTACATGATGTAACTGCAAATCCAAAGATTAGCAATGTTACTGCTACTAATTTTTTCATAATAAATTATTTTCTAAATTTATTACAAATATAAATGTGTTTTTTACAAAAACAAGAAAATATCCTTTTAACCTTCTAATAATGAACGGTATAAACATAATTATTTGACATACCGTTTACCGAATAATTAACCGAAATTTTGGTTGGATATTCGTTAACAATATGTTCAATAGGATATGAGTACGTTTCAGAACTAGTGGTTGTAACGTTATTTTCAACAGTAACATTGGTAACCGTTACGGGGTTATTTACGGCAAAATTATGAAGATTATACGCTGTTAAAAGCAACACCCATTTTGGTGAAGTAACCCCACTAAAAACACCCTTGTATGTATTAAAATTAGCAGTGATTGTGTTATTTTCGTTTTCGTTTTTAACTAAATTTCCGTTTGTATCGTATAAAAATGTGGTGGTTTTATTTGATTTTACTAACGATACGGCCTGACCATTCTCATTTAAATTAATCAATGTATAATCATTAGCTTCGTTAGTAACTTTCACTTGATTTTCAAAGGGATAACTAACCAAAAAAGTTTCTGTTAAAACAACACCTGGCTGCGTATTAACACTTACATATTTTGTTAGTTTACCAGTTGTATCGTACGTAAAAAGCATTTCATTTGATTGACCTGCCGATAATGTATTTTCAATTTTTATTAATTGACCAGTATTACTGTAACTAAACGCTAAGTTTGTATTTGTACTTGTAATGCTTTTGGGCAATTGAACTGTTTTTACCAAATCGTCATCGTTTTTACACGATACCGTAATTGCTGCAATTGCTAAACTTACAAAAAGAACTATTTTTTTCATAAAACTACTCTTCGGTTACAGGGTAAACAATACGTATTGGCTTGTAATATGTTGAAACACGTTGGTTAATGTCTGATGCTTTTACTTCAATAACATAATCACCTTCGAAGTAATTTTCAGATTCTGATTTGGCTGGTAAAATAACAGTTTCTTTTTGTTGAATTTTGGTAAAATATCCATTTAAATCAATCAATCGCTGGTTTACTACAAAACTATTAGGCACAAAATTTTTAGCATAAATTTCGTAGGCATATTCATACACACCTGTTTGGTCTGTAAATTCAAAATTCATTAATAAATCTTCACCAAATTTAAATTCTTTATTATCAGGTATGTTGGTAATTTCAATTGTTGGCCCAGTTGTATCAGGATCTTCTTTAGTACATCCTGTAAAAACCAAACCAGTTGCTATTAAAAACAAAAGACTTAATTGCGTTAAAAATTTCATAGTTTACTTAATTTTTCTTCAAATATAAACGAATATTTTTTAATAATATTATGTAAATAAAGAAAGAAAGGCGCTTTTATTAAAACGCCTTTCTGTATTAATGAGTATCTTTAACCCCTAAAAAAACCTCAACAAATTGTTGGTTTTGGTTTCCATTCGTATCAATAACAGTTATACCCACATGGTAATGTTCTTGTGTAACATTTGTAGGTATATTTATTGAATGCTTTATTTTATAAGTTGCTGCATTATTTAGCGATTCACCTACAAAAGTATATTCAAAATCTTCGGTAGTAAATTGGTTTGCCTTGTGCTCATGTCCATCTTCGGCAGGGTGCACTTCAATTTTGTAACTTGCTAAGCCTACGTTATCGCTTAAATTTGCATCTACATTTAAAATCGATTCTGGCGCAAAAGCTTCGTCATTAGTAGGCGATACAATTTCAATAACAGGCTTGGTTGTATCAATAACATCGTCTGATGTACAAGAAGAAATAATTAGTAAACCAATAAACGCATAACTTAATTTTATTATTTTTTTCATGATGAATGTAATTTATTGAATAGGAATTGTTATAAATAATTGAATGTTTCTACCAAACTCTGGAATATCCAAAGCCCTGTAAAAACTGTTGTGATGATAGTAAACTTTGTTAAAAACATTGTTTACTTGTAAACGAATTTGTGGATTAAATTTTTTAAAATGTAAAACCGTACCTGCTTGAACATTAACAAGGGTATAACCTGGTGTAACGGCTTCGTTTTGGGCTATACGTTTTTGTTGTAAAGCTGCTTTTGTATTTAATTGCAATACATTTTCTTCAAAAAACAAATATTTATTGAAACGATATTGCAAGCTAAACTGTCCATTTATAGGCGTTGTAAAAGGCAATGGATAATTTACCCCATTTTGATTTATTTGCTGGTTGTACAAATAAGCTATTTGAAACTGTGTGTCGATATTATTAAATTGATATTTAGCATCAACCTCTATTCCTGTTAATAGCGCTTTTGATTGTTCATAACGATACATTTGTCCGCCATGTGGTAAAATAGAAAAAGTACCTGTTGGTTTTAAAAAAATGTAATTTGTAAAATAATACAAATACGTGCTTGTATTTATTTTAAATTTATTTTTATGATAGTGCTGACTAAAATCAAAGGCCCAACCTTTTTCTACATTTAAATTAGGGTTGCCTTGTTCATGCCTAAATGCACCATGGTGAATTCCGTTTGAACTTAACTCCATTGCTGTTGGAAATCTAAAATTAGAAGCTACAGTAAAAGTACTTTCTAAATCTTCGGTAATTTGGTGCGATATCCCTAAGGCAACATTACCCTGTGAAAAATCTTTTGAAAGCGGAACCGCACGTTGTGCATTTTGCTTTGCAAGATTGTAATCAACACCTTTTTCTACTAAATAATCAAACAAAATGGTGTCAAAAAAACCTAAAACATTTAAAGTAGCATTATCGTATCTTAACCCAAGTTCTAATTTCCAATTTGTAGTAAAATCCCAATTATGTTTTCCAAAAACACCTACATTTAAGCGATTAAAATTAGGCATTAAATAGCTGTAACCACTTATATCGTTATTTTGATATTGAGTTTGAACGCCCAAAACAGTAGTATGATCAACCAACCAATCTTTTTTATACGTTAGTTGGGTGTTTAGCGTATTCAATTTAAAATCTAACTCTAAATTAGGGTTTATTTCGGGCGGATTTTGATTTGCGTAATGCGAGTGAAAAAAGCTGTATTCTTGTCTATGATTGCGTTGAAAACCAAACTTAAAGTCCCAAATACTGTGTGGATTTAACCATTTGGCATGATAGGTTATTTTGGTATGATTTACTTGTTGATAAGGCATACCAATATTTCGCATATTTCCGTCTGGTTTGGCATCGCTTATAGATGGAATACCATGCGCCCCAGCAAAAAAGCCCGATTTATTTTTAAATTGACTTACACTTAATACACTTTGAAAATCATCGCCCACAAAACCCCATTGCCCGTAAACAGACGCTTCGTTACCGGCCGTATTTGTCATATTGCCATTAGTGAGTGGAATTTTAGTTCCTAAATAAACAATTTCATTTACTGGCACTTTAAAATCGGCAAAAGTGGTATATGTTGTTTTAAATTTATAAAAATGATTTCCATTTTTATAAGACGAATTAAGCGCATTTGCCCATGATTTGTTTACACTTTGTGCGGTTGTAAAATATTGCGCTTTAAACCCCTCTGTTGGTATGGTTTCGTTATTTACCTCAATTACACCTGCAATTGCATCAGACCCATGTGTAATGGTACCAACACCTTTAATAATTTCTACACTTTCTGTTGTAAGTGCATCAATTTCTAAACCGTGATCGGCACCCCATTGTTGTCCTTCTTGTTTAATACCGTTTTCGGTAACAGCTAAACGGGTAAATCCTAATCCACGCATCATAGGTTTTGCAGTTTGTGTACCTACAGTAACAGCATCTAAACCTACTACATTTGCTAATGTTTTTGCTAAACTACTGTTGTAATTATTTTGTATGTATTGCTGGGAAACTTTTTGCTGATTATACACTTTTTGATTAGCAGTGTGTATAACAATGGTTTCTAAAGTTTCCTCATCGGTTAAAATAATATTTAATTGAAGTGAACCTTTTAGTTGGATATTTTCTTGATACACCCCAAAACCATTTGCATTTACTTTTAAGGTGTAAATACCACTTTTTAAATTGGTGAATTTAAAACTACCCAATGCATCTGTATCTACACAAATACTACTTAAATCTACATGACTATCAATAATTGGTTCGCCATATGAATTGGTAACAACACCTTTTATAGTATGTTGTGCATATACACCATAACCCAATACACACAAAATAACCGTTATTAATAAACGCATTTTGTGAAATTTTAATGTTTAAAAATAATTATGATTTGATTTATATTTTATGAACAATTATAAAATATTTTAACAAACTTTTTCCGCCAATATGTTTATATAAACTTGTGAAAAACTTATTTATATTGCGAATTACATTTGGAAAAACACCATAACAATTGATTCATAGATAATTCTTACGGATTAAACAAAAAAAGGTGGACCGCGAAGTGTAATAAAATCAAACGAAACATCAACATAATTTGTTTGCTGTTTTACATTCAATTTTGGATAAGTAGTGGTAGAATAAAACACAATTACATCTGGTGTAACTGTTGTAAAAGGACTAATAGTAAAGTGGCAAATTTGACAATCATCTGTGTGATGATTTACCATTTTTGCTTTGTTAGCATGATGCGCTTCTTCACTTAAAAAATCAGAAATCAAATGGGTATAAACATGCACCGATTGCAGCATGAATGTTAATACAACACTCAAACTAAAAAACAACGACACTATTTGCTTTTTTGATTTCATAGCCGATACAAATATAAAAAACTCTTGAAGAATCAAGAGTTTTTATACATTTATATTAACATATTTTAACCTATTAATTTGTTTTCTAACAAATATTCAGCAATTTGTATGGTATTGGTTGCAGCTCCTTTTCTTAAATTATCAGCTACAATCCACATGTTTAAAGTGTTTTCTTGACTTTCATCTCTACGAATTCTTCCAACAAAAACCTCGTTTTTATTTTGTGCGTACAACGGCATTGGGTAGGTATTCGTATCATTATTATCTTGAACCATTATACCTGGTGTATTTTGTAAAATTGCGCGAACGGTATTTAAATCAAAATCGTTTTCAAATTCAATATTCACAGCTTCACTATGCCCACCAACAACAGGAATACGCACAGCTGTAGCCGTAACTTTAATACTATCGTCACCCATTATTTTTTTGGTTTCGTTAGTTAATTTCATTTCCTCTTTTGTATAGCCGTTATCTAAAAAACTATCGCAATGAGGAATAGCATTACGGTGAATTTGGTAATGATAAGCCATTTCGCCTTTTTCGCCTTTGTATTCGTTTTCTAACTGTTGCACTGCTTTTACCCCTGTACCAGTAATTGACTGATACGTTGAAACAATTACACGTTTAATTTTATATTGTTTATGCAAAGGTGCCAACGCCATTACTAATTGAATGGTTGAACAGTTTGGGTTCGCAATAATTTTATCGTTTATTGTTAATTCGTTTGCGTTAATTTCAGGAACGATTAATTTTTTAGTAGGATCCATACGCCAAGCCGATGAATTATCAACAACCGTAGTACCTACTTCGGCAAATTTTGGAGCCCATTCTAAAGATGTTTCACCCCCTGCCGAAAATAAAGCCACATCGGGTTTCATTTCAACGGCTGTTTGCAAATTCACCACCTTATACTTCTTATCCTTAAAAGCTATTTCTTTTCCAACCGATTTTTCTGATGCTACCGGAATTAATTCTGTTACAGGAAAATTACGTTCTGCTAAAACATTTAGCATTACTTCGCCAACCATACCGGTTGCGCCAACTACAGCTACTCTCATAGATAAATTTGTATTTAAAGTTTATAAATTTGCAGCTGCAAAATTATGCAATAATTTTATAATAAAAAGCCAAAGTTTTAAATGGTTTTAATGTCTTTTACGTGTAATTGCACAAACACTTTATCTTTCCATTGATTTTCAGTTAACGAATACACCAAATTAAAAGGTTTTAAATTTTTTATTTTGTTAAGCATTTCGCCTTTATTAAAAGCAATTGCCTGAAAAGCTTGTGATTGATTTTGCTTAACAAACATGCGTAAATGTTCATTTTCTTTACCAAGAGTTTGTGCATTGCCAGTATCAAAAGCATGAGGTGTAAAAAAAACCGGAGTCATATTCCCTGGGCCATGTGGTTCAAATTGTTTTAAAATGCGTAGTGTTTTTTTATCAAATTCATCAAAATTTACAACGGCATCAATTTCAATTTCTTCGGTTTTTTGTTCCGTTGTAATGCTTTCTTTCACCACTTCTTCAAATTTTTGTTTAAAATTTTGGTAAGCCGAAGGGTGAATGGTTAAGCCTGCAGCGTACATGTGACCACCAAATTGAATGATATGTTCACTACATTTTTCAAGTGCTTGATACACATCAAAACCTTTTACCGACCTTGCTGATGCTGCTAAATAATCTCCACTTTTTGTAAAAACCAACGTTGGGCGGTAATATGTTTCAATTAAACGCGATGCAACAATACCAATTACACCTTTATGCCAATTGTTGTTATACACAACCGATGAGAAATTATTTTCTTCTTTATTATCAATAATTTGCTGAAGGGCTTCTTGTGTAATTTGCTGATCAAAAACTCTGCGTTCTTGGTTAAAAGTATCAATTTCTTTAGCGCATTCTATTGCTTCATTGAAATTAAATTCAGTTAATAATTTAACGGCATAATTACCGTGTTTAATTCTGCCCGCCGCATTAATACGTGGAGCAATTTTAAAAACTACATCGGTAATTGTAAATTCTGAAATAGCAAATTGCTTTTTCATGGCTAAAATGCCTGGGCGTGGATTTTGGTTAATTACTTGTAAACCATAAAATGCCAAAATTCGGTTTTCATCAACAATAGGCACAATATCGGCAGCTATAGCAGTTGCAACTAAATCTAAGTAAGGTATTAAATCTTCTATAGTTTCACCTTTGTTAGCCGCTAAAGCTTGTATCAATTTAAAACCTACACCACAACCACAAAGTTCTTTAAAAGGGTAGTTGCAATCGGTTTGTTTCGGGTCTAAAACGGCAACAGCATTTGGTATTTCATCGCCTGGCAAATGGTGATCGCAAATTATAAAATCAATACCTTTTTGGTTGGCATATTCAATTTTATCTATCGATTTAATACCGCAATCTAATGCTATAATTAGCGTGATTTCATTATCATGCGCATATTCTATGCCTTGGGTTGATATTCCGTAACCTTCTAAATATCTATCGGGTATATACGTATCAACATCTTTATAAAAACTTTTTAAATAGGCCGACATTAACGATACAGCTGTGGTTCCATCAACGTCGTAATCGCCAAAAACTAAAATTCGTTCTTTATTTTCAATAGCATTTTCAATACGCTTAACAGCTTTTTGCATGTCTTTCATTAAATACGGATCGTACAAATCGGCAAGTTGTGGACGAAAGAACTTTTTTGCATCGTTATAGTTTTTTACACCGCGTTGCACCAATAAAGTTGCTATTAATGTAGTAACATTTAAAGTTTTTTTAAGTTGATGAACAGCCTGTATATCACAATCTTGTTTTAACGACCAACGCATATTTACTATTTTTTATAAATTTTGTATTGAAACTTTGTAAATATACCAATAAAAAAAATTGGATTTGATACGTACCAAAAATCAAATAAAAACTCTTTTATTCCTTAAACACTTAAAGTAAAGTTTATGTTAAAATTTAAATACTGATTAATTTATATCAATTGGGTATTTAATTTTGAAAAAAATAATCTAACATGAACTCAATTAAAACCGTTAACCAAGCCATTCAACCTTTAAAAAATCAACTAATAAATCATTCATTATATCAAAAAATTACCACTATTAAAGATTTGCAGCTATTTATGCAAACACATGTGTATGCAGTTTGGGATTTTATGTCGCTTTTAAAAGCATTACAAATGCAATTAACATGCACCACTACACCATGGTTTGCCTCACCAAATGCCGAAGTTCGCTATTTAATAAACGAAATTGTTTTAGCCGAAGAATCTGATATTACATTAACAGGCAAACGCTTAAGTCATTTTGAAATGTACGTTGAAGCCATGGTAAAAAGTGGCACAAGTACAGAACAACTGAACCTTTTTTTAAATAAAGTACAACAAACTACTATTTTTAACGCCATTGAAAAAAGTGAGTTACACCCTGCTGTAAAAGAATTTTTAAACTTTACTTTTAAAGTAATTGAAAACGGAAAAGCACATGAAATTGCCGCTGCCTTCACTTTTGGTCGCGAAGATTTAATACCTAATATGTTTACCGAAATTTTAAAAAACTTTAAAGTACGTTTTCCCGAAACTGATTTAACCGACCTTATTTATTATTTTGAACGACACATTGAGTTAGATGCCGATGAACACGGCCCTATGGCTTTTGAAATGATTGAATTTTTATGCGAAAACAATGCTGATAAATGGTTAGATGTAACCGAAATTGCTAAAAAAGCGTTAGAGAAAAGAATTGCGCTTTGGAATGCAATTGAAGAGTTAATCACCTCAAAAACAACTTCATACTAAAATATTTTTATTTTAATACACATTTTTTAAAGACATAAGCTTACTTATGTCTTTTTTTAGTATTTTTACATTCTAAAAAAGTTTTAAATTTAGTCTATAAAAATACTTATTATGAATAACTTGTTAATTAAAGACTTAATAGATTTAACCGAAGTGTTTGAAAAAAACACAAAGGATAATTGTAATTATTGTAATAATATAGAAGGATTTAAACAGTGGTTGTGCGATACTTATTGTACACATAACCTACCTGTTGTAGAATGGGAAGGCAAAGAAAACGGCCGAAGCCCCGAAAGTGTAATAAGTACTTTAATTGTGCATTTAAATAGGTATGCCAAAACGTATTCTAAAGCAGTTATTCATAAAACAGAATTTACATCGCAAGAAGATTTTGTTTATTTAATTAACCTAAATGCCTTAGGTGCTATGAGCAAAATGCAGTTAATAAAAAAGAATGTTCAAGATAAACCTACAGGCATGCAAATTATTAACAGGCTAATTGATAAAGGTTGGATTGACCAAAAAAAATCGGATACCGATAAACGAAGTAAAATAATTGAAATTACACCTAGCGGCAAAGAAGTTTTAGCAAATGAAATGCATAAAATACGCACCGCAACATATATTGTTACAGGAACTTTAAGTCATCATGAAAAACTAGAGTTAATACGCTTACTAAACAAGTTAGAACAATTTCACAACCCTATTTTTTTACAAAATTACGGTAACGATGAATTGCTTGAACGCGTAACCGAAAAGTTTATAACAGCTTAAAAAAAACTAAGATGTCAAAAAAAATAGCTATTATAGGTTCAGGATTTTCAGGTTTATCGGCAGCTGCGTACGCGGCAAAAGAAGGCTATGAAGTACATGTTTTTGAAAAACATTCGCAACCTGGTGGCAGGGCACGCCAATTTACAACTACTAATGGGTATACGTTTGATATGGGGCCAAGTTGGTACTGGATGCCCGATATTATAGAACGTTTTTTTAACGATTTTTACTATTCAACCAATGACTTTTACGAACTTGTAAGTTTAAATCCGCAATTTGAAATGATTTTTAAAGAAGGTAGTTTAACCATTCCTAAAAACTACTCAGACTTAAAACTATTATTCGAGGAATTAGAACCAGAAGCTGGTGAAAAGTTAGACGCTTTTATGAAAGCTGCCAAATATAAATACCAAGTTGGCATGCAAGAATTTGTAAACAAACCATGCCATAGTTGGTTAGAATTTGCATCTCCAAAAATTGCATTAAGTGCCTTAAAACTAAATTTGTTAAGCAATTTTCGTACGTATGTAAAAAAGTACTTTAAGCATCCTAAATTACAAGCGTTAATGGAATTTCCTGTTATTTTTTTAGGTGCATCACCCAATAAAATACCTGCCTTATATAGTTTAATGAATTATGGCGGATACGCGTTAGGAACATGGTACCCAATGGGTGGGTTCTATCAAATTATTTTGGCAATGCAAAAAGTTGCCGAAAAACAAGGCGTTATTTTCCATTTCAATCAAAACGTTCAAAAAATAATCACTAAAAACAACAAAGCTGTTGCACTTGAAACAAACAACGAAACTTTTGCATTTGACTCCATCATTGCATCGGCCGATTACCACCATGTTGAAAGTTTGTTAGAAGCTGAAAATCGAAATTATTCTGAAAAATATTGGGAAAATAAAACATTTGCACCATCGTGCTTAATCTATTATTTAGGATTTAATTGCGAAATTAAAAACTTAAAACACCATACCCTTTTCTTTGAAAACGATTTAAACAAGCACATAAACAGTATTTATAAAGATAAAAACTGGCCTAACGAACCTTTATTTTACGCTTGTTGTCCATCAAAAACAGATAGTAGCGTGGCGCCAAAAGGGCATGAAAATGTTTTTTTATTAATGCCTTTAGCAACTGGTTTAAAAGACGATGAACCAACACGTGAACACTATTTTAAAGAAATGATTACGCGCTTAGAAAAGCATACTGGCACACAAAATTTACTGAGTAATATAGACTATAAACAAAGTTATTGTGTAAGCAACTTTATTGCCGATTATAACGCATACAAAGGCAATGCATACGGTCTTGCAAACACACTTAACCAAACCGCAGTTTTAAAACCAAGCATACAAAACAAACATATAAAAAATTTATTTTATACTGGGCAACTTACAGTTCCTGGTCCTGGCGTTCCGCCATCTATAATTTCTGGAAAAATTGTGGCATTAGAAGCCATTAAACAGTTTAAAAAACAATCTAACCTAAAAATTGTTAAATAATGAAAAAGCTATTTGATGAATTATCGCAGCAAGTTAGTAAAGATGTTACTAAAAAATACAGCACAAGTTTTTCGTTGGGTATTTTAGCCTTACAACCTTCTATTCGCCCGGCAATCTATGGTATTTACGGGTTTGTACGTTTGGCCGATGAAATTGTAGATAGTTTTCACGATTATAATAAAGAAATTTTACTTAAACGTTTAACCGAACAAACTTTTCAAGCGTTAGACGAAGGTATTTCAATAAACCCTGTGTTGCAATCGTTCCAAATGGCTGTAAACAAATACAATATCGATCGCAGCCTAATTAATCAATTTTTGCACAGCATGGAAATGGATTTAAATAAGATTGATTACAATTCTGATTTGTATCAAGAATATATTTTAGGATCGGCAGAAGTAGTTGGTTTAATGTGCTTAAAAGTATTTACAGAAGGCAAACAAGAGGTGTATGATAAATTAAAACCTTACGCCATGAAGTTAGGTTCGGCTTTCCAAAAAGTAAATTTTTTAAGAGATTTAAAAGACGATTATCAAATTTTAGGAAGAACTTACTTTCCTAATATAGAAATGAATGTGTTTAATAATTCGATTAAAACCCAAATTGAAAACGAAATTGCTTTAGAATTTAAAGAGGCATTAATAGGAATAAAAATGTTGCCTGCATCATCAAAATTTGGTGTGTATCTAGCATACAAATACTATTTGTGTTTGTTTAACAAGATAAAGCAAAGCACTGCCGAACGCATTTTAAATGAACGTGTGCGTGTTCCTAACACTCAAAAATTTAGTGTTGCAATGAGTAGTTATTTGCAATATAAAATGTCGTTCTTATGAAAATAATGTTGCCAATTGCTGTTATTTGTATGTTACCCAGCACTGTACAAAATTCGTTTTCGGTTGATTTAGAGTTTGTTCGTAAAAATTTTGAACAAGCAACAAGCAATAAAAAAACGTGCCAAATGTTAATTGAAAAGTTAGAAAAAAACACAACAAGCAATGTACATTTGGCCTATTTAGGTGCATTACAAGCAATTTGGGCAAAACATGTGTTTAGTCCGGCTACTAAACTTAAAACATTTAACAAAGGCAAACAAAATTTAGAAAAAGCTGTAAAAAATGAGCCAAATAATGTAGAAATTCGTTTTTTAAGATTAACTATTCAGCAAAACGCACCGTTTTTTTTAAACTACGACCAAAACATTGCTACTGATAAAGCGTTTATTTTAAAAAACAAAAACGCAATTTCATCAGTTACTTTACAGCAACTTATCAATAAAATTCTGTAATTCTTACGTATTATGCGCTATACCCTTAAACGAAGTCAGCAGTTATATTGTGATATTGATACGGCTTGGAATTTTTTTTCATCGCCAAAAAATCTATCCAAAATAACACCTAAGGAAATGAATTTTAAAGTGATTTCGCAAGTTAGCGATCAACCCATTTTTGAAGGTTTACAAATAGATTATACGATAACACCTTTACTTAACTTACCCGTTAAGTGGACAACGATTATTACACAAGTAGATGAAGGTAAAAGCTTTACCGATTTTCAACAAAAAGGGCCCTATAAATATTGGAATCATTTACATGAGTTTATACCAAACAGCCAAGGCGTTTTAATGCACGATACCGTAACGTATGAACTACCCCTAGGTTTTTTAGGTACCATTGCTCATAAGATGTTTGTTCAAAAAAAATTAGAACACATTTTTAATTATCGATTTAAAATACTTAACAGTCTATTCAATAAATAAAATATGAATTTACTAATTGTTTTAACTGTGTTTTTACTTATGGAAGGGGCTACGTGGCTTATTCATAAATATGTAATGCATGGTTTTTTATGGATTTTACACCGCGATCATCACGATCATAGCAATAACGGTGCTTTTGAACGCAACGACTGGTTTTTTGTAATATTTGCAACCCCTGCCATTGCTTTAATGTATTACGGTGCGGCTGCAAATTTTAATTATCTTTTTTACATAGGGTTAGGAATTACCCTTTATGGTATGGCATATTTTTTTGTGCACGATATTTTTATACATCAACGTGTAAAAGTATTAAAAAACACCCAAAACCCGTATTTATTAGCTATACGCAGGGCACACAAACAACATCATAAACACACTGTAAAAGAATATGGTGAATGTTTTGGTTTTTTATGGGTACCCGTTAAATATTTTAAAATGTATTTTAATAAAAACTAATGTTACAGCCTTATACTTACTTAATAGTTTTGTTTTTTACTGTAATTGTATGTTTTATTGCATCGTTTGATAAACGCTTACAATTTCACAAACAATTTGGTGCTTTTATAAAAGCCGCTACTATTGTTGCAATCCCATTTATTGCATGGGACATTTGGTTTACCGCACATGGAGTATGGTGGTTTAATACCAATTATACAACCGGCGCATCACTTGCAGGCTTACCAATTGAAGAATGGATGTTTTTTTTCTGTATTCCATTTTCGTGCGTATTTACCTATTATTGTTTAGAAAAATTTTTTAAGTGGCAAGCAGCTAGCGCTTTTAACAATCTAATTGTGTTTATAATCATTATTTTATGTGCAGTTGTTGGTTTATTGCATCCTACAAAAATGTACACACTAGTAACTGCAGTTGCTGTAATTTGCACACTTATTTATCTACATTTTTTTGTAAAAACAGATTGGATTGGTCGCGCTACCTTAACCTATATTATTTTACTACCTGGCTTTTTTGGTGTAAATGGTGTATTAACAGGTACCGGTTTACAGCAAGCAATTGTTAATTACAATCCTGCAGAATTTTTAGGCATTCGTATGCTTACAATTCCTATTGAAGATATGTTTTACGGTTATGCACAGTTTTTATTAGTTGTTTACTTTTTTAAAAAATTCCAAAATAAATAAATCATGAAAATAAGAAATATCCTATTTAAAATAACCTTACTTTTTAGCTTAATTTTAATTGCAGCTTGTAGTTCTAAACCAAAAAATGCAGAACCTGTACAAAATTTTAATGCCAACAAATACTTAGGTACTTGGTATGAAATTGCCCGTTTTGATTACATTTTTGAAAAAAACTTAAACAATGTAAGCGCTAATTATACGCTTGATAAAAACGGAAACATTATTGTTTTTAACAGCGGATTTAATGTAGTTGAAAACAAATGGAAGTCATCTACCGGCATTGCTAAATTTAGATTAAACAAAAACGTAGCGGCACTTAAAGTAAGTTTTTTTAAACCATTTTACGCTGGTTATAATGTAGTAGCTATTGACGACAACTATAAATACGCCTTAATTGCTGGCAAAGATTTAGATTATTTATGGATTTTATCGCGTGAAAAAACAATTCCAGAGCACATTAAAACATCTTTTTTACAAAAAGCAAAAGAAATAGGTTATAACACTACCAAGCTTATTTGGGTTGAACACAACAAAAAAAATCCGTTGTTAAATGAAAAGTAAAATATGTGTTTTTTGGTTTCGACGCGATTTAAGATTAACAGATAATGCCGCACTTGCAGCTGCTTTGGCTTATAACTTACCTGTTTTGCCTATTTTTATTTTTGATACTGAAATTCTAAATAAATTAGAAAACAAAACAGACCGAAGGGTAGATTACATTCACCAAGCCTTAACAGCAATTAATGAAAACTTAGCAAAAATAAATTCGGGTGTACAAACTTTTTATACCAAACCAATAAACGCTTTTACCGAAATACTAAAAAATTACAACGTTGAAGCTGTTTTTTGTAACCGCGATTATGAACCACAAGCCATAGCAAGAGATGCAAATGTAGCGGCTTTTTTAGCCTCGCAACAAGTTGCTTTTTATCATTACAAAGATCAAGTTATTTTTGAACAAGCCGAAATTACTAAAAGCAATGGCACCCCTTATACCGTTTATACTCCGTATGCAAAGCAATGGCGCGCTAAATTAAGTACCCAAGATATTCAACCCTATAAAATAAACAGCCAAAATTTTATAAAACAAAAAGGCGCTATAATTCCTTTAAACAAAATTGGTTTTACCAAAACCGATATTTTATATACTACACCCGAATTAAACATTGAAATTATTAAAAATTACGATGAATTTCGCGATTTTCCTGCCAAACAGCACACTACGCAATTAGGCATTGCACTGCGTTTTGGCACCATTAGCATTCGTAAATGTGTAGCTTTTGCATTAAAACACAACAATGTATGGTTATCTGAACTTATTTGGCGCGAATTTTTTATGCAAATTCTGTTTCATTTTCCACGTGTAGTTACAAAAGCTTTTAAACCCCAATACGATGCGATTGAATGGAGCAATAACGAAACCCATTTTAAACGCTGGTGCAATGCCGAAACAGGCTACCCAATTGTTGATGCAGGAATGAACCAACTAAATAAAACAGGGTTTATGCACAATAGAGTACGTATGATTGTAGCTAGTTTTTTATGCAAACATTTATTAATTGATTGGCGATGGGGCGAAGCTTATTTTGCCCAAAAATTAAACGATTACGATTTAGCTGCAAACAACGGCAATTGGCAATGGGCTGCAGGTTGCGGATGCGATGCCGCGCCTTATTTTAGAATTTTTAATCCTACTGCGCAAACCGTTAAATTTGATAAAGATTTGCTGTATATTAAAAAATGGAATCCAAATTATGAAAAAACTTTGGCAAAGCCCATTGTAATTCATGAACAAGCCCGCGAAAAAGCCTTAAATACTTATAAAAAAGCTTTAAAAGGATAAATTATTTTTATTTTATCTTTTTTAATACAGCTAATAATTCGGGTATTTTATTTACTTGCGTTTCGGTCCAAAAATAATAATTAGGCAAACCTATTTCGTCGTAATTATTTAAAGTTACAGATACACGTTTACGTTTTTCATCAATCAAAAAAGAAAAAGACATTTCTTTAGCTTTAAAAATATATTCAGCCGATTGTTTTTTAAAAGTTACATCTAAATTTGGAACCACATTTGTTTCTAAAAAATAAACAAACTCGTCAATTTCATCTAAACCTACCCAAGCGGTTTTGTAAACATCGGGTTGTGTAATATGCATGTCTAATTGCAAACCTTTTTCTTTAACATTCGATTTTAAATTGGTTACTTCAATAGGAAAAAACTTAATGTATTCGCCTATACCAGAATAAAACTCGGCAGTTGTATTCCAATCTTTTGAAATTAATATAAACTGGGTATCATCTATAAATCTTCTTGTAGACGATTCCATGTACTGCGAAAACGATTGAGAAAAGCTTAAAAGTAACAGTAAAGTAATTATATTTTTCATTATTTGTAAGTTAAAATTGTTTGTTAATCATCACTTACACAAAAACAAAGCCATTTTTTTGTATTTTTATATAAACATAAAAATTTATGAAAAGAAAAATACTTTTTGCTATAAAATGTGTAATGTTTACAATTTTATGCAATGCACAACCACTTTTAAATATTGATTTTGAAAATTACAATTTAGGCAATTTAGGAACCGACCCTACCGGCACAATTGCAGGGCAAGGAAATTGGTTTTCAATAGGCTATAACAATCCATCAAATAATTTATTTAACATTACTACCGAGCCATTTAAAGGCAAAGTACTTACTGTAAACACTCAAAAAAATGATAACTCATCCGTTTTTAGAAATGATTTAGATATTTTAATAAATCAACGCGCTATTGGAAATAATGTAATTAAGTTTGAAATGGACTATTACACCGGTTCACAACATTATATGCTTGGTAGTAACGGCGCGACTCCTTTTAATAATTTTATTATTTATGATAAAAATAACGAACGAATATTCGAATTTTATCATAAACTTTATTATCAAGCTTCTTTTTTTCATGCAAGATTTTATGACGGAACTAACACCACCGTTCCAATTAATTTTGGAAAAGACGCATGGGATGCACCATTATTTGAAAACAACTGGGTTACACTAATAGTTTATTTAGATTATGACAATAAAAAAATATATATTGATATTCCTTATTTTAACATTGTAAAAGCAGGCGATTTTTTAAGTAAAAGTTCATCAACTAATCTTATAAATGATTTTAAACCCTTTAAATTAGAATTATATACCAATGGTTACACAATTAGCAATATTCAGTACTTGGATTATAAAATTGATAATATTAAATTAACAGGGTTAAAAGTTGTACCATCTAATATTATTTCATTAAGTATAAACGAACAATTAGCTACAAAATTTAACATATTTCCCAACCCTGCCAAAGAATACATTAATATTACTAACAACGAAAATTTAATTATTAACCAAATTAAAATTTACAATAATACAGGTAAGTTACTTAGCACCCAGAATTATAATCATAAAGTAGAATTACAAATCAACGTAGCAAACCTTTCTAGTGGTTCTTATATCTTGCATTTACAAACAGTTAAAGGTACTGCAATTAAAAAATTTATTAAAATATAAATTTATTTGTATTCTGTTGTTAGTTTTAATGTTGTTATTCAAAGTTGCAAACTTTGCGCAGCAAAAGTTGTTTAAAAAGTATTCTTTTTATAAAACAGCCTCCTTACATTTGTAAAGAGGCTGTTTTTGCTTAAAGACACGGATTACAAATCCGCGCGATAAGCGAAATACTTTGCGCCGTGTGTAACTTTTTGTTACAAGTTAAACTTAACATATTCAACTATACAATTAAAATTCGCCAACTTACTTGCAAAACTTTAAAACTTAACACAGTAAAATATTCAGTGTTTATTTGTTAAAATTTCACTTTTCAAAAAAATTTAAAATATGTTAAAATTTGAGTATAAATAAGCATTCAAAGCTTCATATTTGCGTTATTTTTAAAATATATAATAAAATATTAAAATAAACTCATATTAAAAAGTGTTAAATGTGTTTAAAAAGAGTATATTTGTTATAGAAAAATTTATAAAAACAAATATATCATGAAAAATTTATCACACTTTATCTTAAGTTTATTGCTCTGCATAAGCTTATTTTCTTGTACACAAGATGAAGTTGGTGTACAAACTGAAGATGCTGCACAACAAATGTCGGCAAGAAAACCAATTGCTGGTAATTATATTGTATCAACATCGCAAGATGGCTATACCTTAAATATTACCATAGACCAAAGTAAAACGCAAGCGGTTAGTCATTTACTTTTACAAGTTTTAGATTGTTCTGGGAATTATGTTGATGGCGATAATGTAATTTCTAGCAGTGTTCCTATTAAATTTACCACAGGTTCTGGAACAGGATGTGCATTTAACAATTCGTTCTCTTTCATTAAATTTGACAACCTGGATATTTACCAAAATCAAGGAATTTTTACATTATCAATTACGTTTAATGTGCCTATTCAATCGGGTAATATTTTAATAAAATCTGCAACCAATTGTTTCCCATTCCCATTAAACATTACGCCTAATTGTAACACACAAGGTACTGGTACAGAAACTGCTTATGCCTATGGAGGTAATTACGCAACTTGTTTTAGAAACATAGGTTTTAGTAGATGGGGTTGGACTAACGGTGCGTATACTGAAGGAGATTATACTTTAGATTTATACGCTGGCGCTGGTCAGTGCGATTTATCTAAAGGCACTAAAGTTGGTACTGTTACATTAAGTTATCATAGCGGTACAGCTGTTGTTAATTACAACGTTACTGCACCGTATACTTTAGAAGAAACCCATTTATATGTTGGTAATCAAATGCTTTATACAGGTGCCGTTGCTCCGGGATTATCGCCATATAGCGGAAGTACATCATACACTATTAACAACTTAAGCGGTTCTGTTTACATTATTGCGCACGCAGTTGTTGGAGGTTTTTAAACAAATTTAAATAACAATTTACAAGAAGACTGCCTAAAAAACAGTCTTCTTTTTTTTATCGACCTTAATATGTTTGTAAAGATGCTGTTGGTTTTTTATAAGCACGGATTGCAAATCCGCGTGATTGGGTTTCCCACAGTTCCGTTCAACGGGCTTTCATCTCTTGCCCTCCGGGCAAGACGAAAGCTTAGTTATTATAGGACGTTTTTTTAGTTTGTTGGGTCAAATCCGTACATAAAATTATTCAGTTGCCCGTCCGAACTTTCAAGCCCGACAATATCCATAAGCTCTTCAAAATAAGCGCAAACTCTTTCTCTATCTTCTGTGTCGATTTCTAAATAAATACTTTTAAATCTATCCAAACCTTTCCCTATGGCATTCTGATAATCTTCGTCAGTAGCGTTTCCATTTTGCGCAATTTTTTCAAAGTCTTCGGCTGCCAAATTAATTTTTTCAGTTAAAATTGGTTTCAATTTTTCGTCACCAATTCCAGGATATAAGATTTTCATATCTTCTACAAACTTTTCTTTTGCTTTAAATTTTTCAAATTTTTCCATCGCTTTATTTGGCGTCTTTATTTGTTTTTGTCCACAAGCAGTAAACATAAAAAACAGAAGTACTAAAAATATGCTTATTGTCTTTTTCATGCGGTTTTTAAAAATGTCCTATAACGTTCTCGGCTATGAGTAGTTGCGTGATATAGCACTTAACTTTGCAAGTACGCACCAAACTGAAAATCCGCGAGGATTTTCAGAAGTAGGCGAGAACAAGCAATTACTTATAGCCATTGTTGTAGCACGTTATTTTTTTATTTCATTAAACTTCCATTCAAAGTTGTCGTCCATTAAACTTTTGAAATCGGTTAGTAAATTGTTTTTATAAATTTCATCGTCTGGATTTAAGTTTTTCCAAAAAATAATATTCTTATCAATATCTCCATATTTTGAAATGGTAATGTTGAATTTTCCAGTCTCAATATTATAGTTTTCTAACTCCACAATATAAAATCTTTGTACTCTCATCATATTATCTACAAAATTTGGATTTATAGCCATATTTACTCCTTTGTATTGAGTTTGAATACTTGGATACATTAAAATATCAGTAGCTAAATTATGTTTAGCATTTAATGTTCGATGAGCAATACTTGCAGATAGAGCGTAACTTTTGTCATTTATAAATGTAGAATGTAGAAATTTCAAATATTCAATTAATCCAGCTTTTCGTTCTTTATCAAGTTTATATTCAAATGGTTTGTCCATTTGTTCAATTTCGGCATCTCTCAATACACCATAATGATTGTCTTGATGGATTTCAGTTTGAAGAAATGTCTGAAAAGCAAAATGTTTGTCGGAATCAATTAATTCCCATTTAGAGATACAAAATTTTCTTTGCTTGTAGTTACTATTTCTAACAACTTCCATTAATGCGGTCATTGGATTGTCAGAACAATAAAATACTGGACTTTTCGGAAAATTACATCTATTAAATCCTGTCAGGTTTATTGGTGGATAACTATGTTCTGAAAAAAGATTGATATTCGTAAATGAGTCAATTTCTCGAACTCTAAAAAAAGGTAAAGTGAAGTCAGATGGCTTAAAGAGTTTAAATAAATTTGGTAGTATTTCAAATTCTTTAAATATAATTTCTTCAACTTTCTTTAAGAATTCGTCAGCGTTCTTAAATTCTGAAGTTTCTGGCCAAACAACCTTTTTCAATCTTTCGATTGATTCTTTTGCTTGGTCAATTTTAGGAAAGTTTTCAAAATTTTCACTCATTCTGTTCTAATGTGCTACAACTCTCAAATATACGCAATTAACATTTGTAAATACTTGTAAATGTTTACAAATAGCTGTTGTTAATGTTATTAATAAAAATTTCTAAATCTGCAATTGGTATTTTAGTAACCGTTTCTAACACTTTACCATCATCAAATTTAATTACTAAAACACCTTTGTTATCTTCTTCATAACCAACTTGTTTTATATCAAAGTTGATATTTTCAAACGTAAATTCCTTTACTTTATCTTTAAACCAATGGTAATCTGCAACGTAAGTCAATTTATTCTTAACAAATTCAATCGATTCTTTACCAAATGTATTCCACAATGAAACTCGGAGCATATAAAATGCAATGAATCCAAATATGAATAGAAATAATATATGAAAAAAACTTAATCCTACATTACTAATCATATTTACAATAAAACCACCTAAAGGTAAAGCTATTGATAAAAAGGTTATAAAATATAAGAGCAATCTAGCCAATAAAGGGCTTTTTTTCACTTTTAGTATTAATTGATTTTCATTAAATTCAATTTGTTTCATAATGTTTTTTTTACAATAAAAGTATACAAACATAGTAAAACGGCTTTAAACAACAAAAAAGCCTTACATTTCTGTAAGGCTTTTTGCATTTTGCTCCCCCTCTTGGGCTCGAACCAAGGACCCTCTGATTAACAGTCAGATGCTCTAACCAACTGAGCTAAGGAGGAAACTTAAAATTTTATAGGATATTGCTTTCGCAATTTGCTCCCCCTCTTGGGCTCGAACCAAGGACCCTCTGATTAACAGTCAGATGCTCTAACCAACTGAGCTAAGGAGGAAACTTTAATTTTAAGTTTTCTATTTTTGCAATAAAAAATAAGGTGTTGCTTTTGCAACTTTGCTCCCCCTCTTGGGCTCGAACCAAGGACCCTCTGATTAACAGTCAGATGCTCTAACCAACTGAGCTAAGGAGGAAGGTGTGTTACCTTTATTGCGATGCAAATATAGAACGATTTTTCCTTTTTGCAAACACCTTTTTTAAAAAATCGTTATTTTTTTTATTTACCTGTAATTGCTTTAAAAATATCGTTTCCGTTTGCAAACAACAACAAAGCAATAAGTATAACAAAACCAACTGTTTGCGCATATTCTAAAAACTTATCGCTTGGTTTTCTTCCCGAAATCATCTCGTATAATAAAAATAACACATGACCACCATCTAATGCTGGTATCGGTAATAAGTTCATTACACCTAGCATAATTGATAATAATGCGGTAATCTGCCAGAATACTTCCCAACTCCAAAAATCAGGAAAAATATTAAAAATCGCCATAAACCCACCAACTTCCTTATAAGCTCCTGTTTCTGGGTTTCCTATCAGCTTTAATTGTTGCCCATATTCTTTCAACTTGTTTATTCCCATATCAATCCCTACTGGTATCGATTCTGCAAAGCTATATCTATCTGTACTTAATTTATACAAACCTAATTTTTCGGCATCATTTTTAGCAACCAAAGCAGGTGCAACTCCTATTTTTCCTTCAGCATTTATTTGTAAAGTAATCTGTATTTCCTTATCATCTCTCTTTATAGTAGCAGGAATTTTTTTATTCGCCAAAGGTTTTAAAACATCATCTACCTGATCAAAATAACTTATTGGTAGATTGTTAAGAGAAGTAATAAAATCTTTAGTTTTTAAGACGTTTTTATTTGGAGAGTCATCTGAGACTTTTCCTACAAGAAAAGGCATCCTAGGCATTATAAGCTTTTCACTTTTTCTTTTAGAAGCACTATTAATAAAATCAACAGGTAACTTAATTTTTTGCTTTGCACCATTACGATCAACAACAATTTCTTTACCCATAACTATTTTCATAGCTGCTTGATCAAATCTTTCCAGATGTTTCCCATCGATAGATATAATTTTATCTCCCGATTGCAATCCTACATCTTCTAAAACTTCAGAAGTTACCCAGATTCCATCTTTTAAACTATCGTTTGCAATGTATTTATCGCCATAAAACCATGTCATGCCAATATAAATTACAAATGCTAAAATAAAATTCACTGTAACACCACCCAACATGATGATTAAGCGTTGCCAAGCTGGTTTTGAGCGAAATTCCCAAGGTTGAGGTTCTTGTTGTAATTGCTCGGTATCCATACTTTCATCAATCATTCCGGCAATTTTTACATAACCACCTAAAGGCAACCAACCAATTCCGTAAACGGTTTCGCCAATCTTCTTTTTAAATAAAGAAAATTTTATATCAAAGAAAAGGTAGAACTTCTCTACTCGGGTTTTAAATAATTTAGCTGGTATAAAGTGGCCCAGCTCATGCAATACAATTAATAAAGATAAACTTAATAAAAACTGCGATAATTTAACTAATACGTCCATTAATTTTACTTCTTTCTATTTTTTTTACGATGCACAAATGTAAGCTTTTCACTTTAGTATTTGGCACACAAAAGATTCAATTTAATTTTTTATAATTTTTTTATGAAATGTTTGCTCTGATGATTTTATTTCTAAAATGTACACACCGTTTGCTAATTGCGCACTTGCATAGGGATTACTAATGTTTTGCGCCACCAATTTTCCATTTACGCTATAAATATTCATTGATTGTACTTTTACATTTGCTGGAACATCAACAAAAAACGATGTTTGTGTAGGGTTGGGATATACGCTTATTTTAGAATCAGTGTAATTGGTTGCGATACTTAGGTTGCCCGTATTGTCTTTTGAAATGATATCGTTAAAAGGATTTATTTCTACCTTTTCAACAACACCTACATTGGTATCTACAATAAATTGTTGGTTATTTTGGGTATGTTGTAAAACCACTACCTCACTTTGGCCAGTTGTACCTGTTAAGCGTAAAGTTAAAGGCATTTCAAAAAACGAAACACTTGCGTGCGAAGTGGTTTGCGACAAGGTGATTTTGGTTTGCGTTGCCGATATTTTATCGGCTTGTACTTGGTACGATGGATATCCTTCGCCATAAACCCAATCGTTAAAAAATTCGGTTAAATTTTTACCCGAAACGGTTTCTAAGTGTTGTTGTAATTGCGGAGTTAATGCATAATTATATGCAATTGCTGGATCGTTTAAAAAGTTTTGCATGCCTTGAAAAAAATCTTGATCGCCCAAAACATAACGCAACATATGCACCACCATTGACCCTTTATTGTAAGTTAACCTACCGCTAAAAATTCGGTTAGAATCTAATGCTTGCGCGTCGGTTAAGTATACATTACCCGATGGTGCCGATGTAATATTTGCTATTTTACTGCCTTTCCAAGAGGTAAACTGGTTGGCTCCATCAAAATTTTCAACAACTAAACCCGATAAATATTCAGCAAAACCTTCGTTCAACCAAATATCTTTCCAACTGCCACAAGTTACTTTATTTCCAAACCAATGATGCGCCAATTCGTGAGCAATTAACCCACGTGAAAAAGCCCCCATGAACGATACTGTTGTATGTTCCATACCACCGCCCCATCCAAATTGGGCATGTCCGTATTTTTCGGTATGAAATGGATAGGTGCCAAATAAATTTTCAAACAAATTCATAATTGGCAACGTAACAGCTAACTGACTAACGCTGCTTGCATACGTTTCAGGGTACAAATAATTTACAATAGGAAAAGTATTAGGCGCTGTACCTGCCGTTTGATTGTAAATTTGATAATTAGTTACAGCAATAGCTACTAAATAAGCCGGTATGGGATATGCGTGTTTAAAATGAGTTGTTTTTGTACCATTGGCATTAGTAACTTGGCTTTTTTCTACGCCGTTTGCTACCGAAACCATTGCTGTTGGGGCTGTTACATAAATATCTATATTTTCTATTTTATCGTTTAACGATTGTTTACATGGCCACCAATCGCGCGCGCCGAATGGTTCAGAAAGCGTCCAAACAATTGGGGTGTTGTTGTGGTAACTTTGCGTAAAAGCACCGTTAGCATTTGGCGGTGTGCCTGCATAGGTAATTTTTACTTCGCCCAAAGTACCACTGGCAACGGTTTGCGGTAATTGTATAACCAATTCGTTATTTGCTTGACTAAAAGTAGCGGTTTGTGTACCTTGCTTTACCGAAGTTACAACAAGCTGATGGTTTAAATCAAAAACTATAGATTGTAAATTTTGGTTGGGTACAAACTGTGTTGTTACCGTACCGCTAATGTAATATTGTGTTGGATCTACATTAAATTCTAACTTATGATACTTAACATCGTAATTTAACGTATTGGGATTTTGTTTAAAAGCCATACGCTTTTCGGCAGCTTTTTTTTCGTACAAACGGTATTCATTGGTGGTGTTCGCCGAAATTTGTGCCGATGCATAACACGTAAACAAACTGCAAACAGCTATAAAAAATGCGCTTTTCATATTAATACTAATTTGTGTAAAAATAGTATTATTTATTTGAAGTTCAATCCATCAACCCACAAAGAATAAATACCGCAATAGTTACTTATTCACAAAGAATTTGCTTAAATTTGCCTTTTAACAATTTTTACATATGTTACAGATAGCTTATATTAGAGAAAATCAGGAAAAAGTGGTGAAAGCCCTTGCAAAAAGAAATCTTGATGCTGCTGAAATGATTCAAAACGTAATTAACCTTGATGAGGAAAGAAGAGCAACACAGGTTGAATTAGACAACATCTTGGCCGAATCGAACAAGCTATCCAAAGAAATTGGCGATTTAATGCGCAATGGCGAAAAAGCTAAAGCCGAAATCTTAAAAGAAAAAACGGCTTTACTTAAAGATAAAACAGCCAATTTAAAAGATCGCTTGCAAACAGTAACTACCGATTTAACTAATTTTTTATACCAAATACCCAATACTCCTACCGATATTGTTCCTGAAGGTAAAACGCCCGATGATAACTTAACGGTGTTTGAACACGGCAATGTGCCCGTTTTACACGCAGATGCTTTACCACACTGGGAATTGGCAAAAAAATACGATATTATAGATTTTGAATTAGGTGCAAAAATAACGGGTGCTGGTTTCCCTGTTTACAAAGGCAAAGGTGCCAAATTACAACGCGCACTAATTAGTTACTTTTTAGATAAAAATACCAATGCAGGCTATAACGAAGTGCAAGTACCGCATTTAATTAACGAAGCATCGGGCTTTGGTACTGGTCAATTACCAGATAAAGAAGGCCAAATGTATCATGCCGTTGCCGACGATTTGTATTTGATACCAACTGCCGAAGTACCTGTTACTAATTTATACCGTGATGTAATTTTAAACGAAAGTGAATTACCTATTTGCAACACCGCTTACACACCTTGTTTTCGTAGAGAAGCTGGTTCGTATGGCGCACATGTACGTGGATTAAATCGTTTACATCAGTTTGATAAAGTTGAAATTGTTCGTATTGAACATCCTGAAAAATCATACGAAGCTTTAGATGGAATGGTAGATCACGTAAAAGAAATTTTAAACGATTTAAAATTACCATACCGCATTTTACGTTTATGTGGTGGCGATATGGGGTTCACCTCAGCGTTAACGTATGATTTTGAAGTGTTTTCAACCGCGCAAGACCGTTGGTTAGAAATTTCATCGGTTTCTAATTTTGAAACCTATCAAGCAAATCGTTTAAAATTACGTTTTAAAGGCAAAGACGGTAAAACACAGTTGGCACATACCCTAAACGGTTCATCGTTAGCATTGCCAAGGGTTTTAGCTGGTATCTTAGAAAATTACCAAACACCCGAAGGTATTGTGATACCCGATGTGTTAAAACCGTACTGCGGATTCGATATCATTGATTAATTATCAATATCAAAAACTAAATGTCGTTTCAAATGCAGCAAAGTAAAATCAATTTGAGTTTAAACACTTTGTTATAATTGAAACGACATTCTATTTAAATCAATCCTAATAAACAAACCATGATTATTTACAACGTTACAATAAATATAGACGAAAGTGTTCACGACCAATGGCTACATTGGATGCAAACCAAACATATACAAGACATGCTAAACACCGGTTGTTTTAAATCGGCGCGTTTGGTAAAAGTTTTGGTTGATGAAGATATGGGCGGCGTTACCTATTCTGCGCAATACTTTGCAGAAACAAAAGAAGCTTTAGAAGATTACAAAACAAACCACGCACCTAATTTACGAAACGAAGGTTTGGCGCTTTTTGCCGATAAAATGCTTGCTTTTCGTACCGATCTTGAAATAATTAGCGAACATGAGTAGTGCTGATAAAGTTAGGGCTAAAAAACATTTAGGACAACATTTTTTAAACGATGAAAGTGTTGCAAAGAACATTGCCGATGCTTTAACCTTAAACGGATACAACAAAATATTAGAAATTGGTCCCGGTATGGGCGTGTTAACAAAATATTTGTTAGAAAAACCTGTAGAAACATTTGTTGTAGAAATTGATACCGAATCGGTTGCTTATCTTGAAAAACACTACGCAAAGTTACACAACCATATTATTGGCGAAGATTTTTTAAAATACAATTTAAAAAAGGTTTTTCACGATGACGCTTTTGCCATAATAGGAAACTTTCCGTACAACATTTCTACTCAAATTGTATTTAGAGTTTTAGAAATGCGCGATCAGATACCTGAATTTGCAGGAATGTTTCAAAAGGAAGTTGCCGAACGTATTTGCGAAAAAAAAGGCAGTAAAACCTATGGAATATTATCGGTTTTGGCACAAGCATTTTATGATACCGAATATTTATTCACGGTTTCTGAACACGTATTTACGCCGCCACCCAAAGTAAAATCGGGAGTAATGCGTATGATTCGCAAAGAAAATTACAGTTTACCTTGCAGCGAAAAACTGTTTTTTACAGTAGTAAAATCGGCATTTAACCAACGTAGAAAAACGTTGCGCAACAGCTTAAAAAGCTTTATATCAGAAGAAATAAAAGACGATGTGGTTTTTAACCTTCGTCCGGAACAGCTTAGTGTAGAAGAATTTATTGCACTTACACAAAAAATAGAAGCGTATGGAATTTAAAATCAGTAAAGAATTTATCCACGAAATTGAAGGCTTAATTGCCGAAAAAAACGAGCGCGAAATACTTCGCAAGCTCGAGGATATTCACTTTGCTGATATTGCCGAACTAATGAACGAATTAAACGGCGAAGATGCAGGGTATCTTTTCCGTATAATTGAATCGGAAACTAGTTCTGAAATTCTATTGGAACTTGATGAAGAAGTTCGTGAAAAAATCTTAAACAACCTTTCTGCCAAAGAAATTGCCGAAGAGTTAGACGAAATGGATACCGATGATGCGGTAGATATTATTGCCGAACTATCGGAAGAAATGAAAGACGAGGTAATTTCTGAATTAGAAGATTTTGAACACGCAAAAGACATTGTTGAGTTATTGCGTTACGATGAAGATACAGCCGGTGGTTTAATGGCGAAAGAATACATTCAAGTTAATGAAAACTGGAATGTATTAACTTGTATTCAGGAAATTCGTAAACAAGCCGAAAACGTATCGCGCGTACACTCTATTTATGTTGTTGATGATGAAGATCGCCTTAAAGGTCGTTTGTCGTTAAAAGATTTAATCACCTCATCAACCACCACACAAATTAAAGACATTTACATACCAAAAGTTGATTTTGTTAAGGTTGATACCGAAGATACCGAAGTGGCACGTATTATGCAAAAATACGACTTAGAAGCCATACCCGTTGTTGATGAAACTGGACGTTTGGTAGGAAGAATTACCATTGACGATATTGTGGATGTAATTAAAGAAGAAGCCGACCGTGATTACCAAATGGCAGCAGGTATCTCACAAGACGTTGAAGCCGATGATAGTATTTGGGAATTAACTAAAGCACGTTTGCCTTGGTTGTTATTAGCTTTAATTGGTAGTTTTATTGCCGTTAACGTGGCAAAAAGTTTTAGCGACGCTATGGAAAAATACCAAACATTGTTTTTCTTTACGCCACTTGTTGCGGCTATGGCTGGAAACGTTGGTGTGCAATCGTCGGCAATTGTGGTACAAGGTTTAGCAAACAACAGTTTGTCTGGTTCGCTTTGGAAACGTTTGGGTAAAGAAATGCTACTTGCCATGTTAAACAGTACCATTTTGGCTGTTTTACTGCTTTTAGCAACTCATTTTATTATGGATACTACTTACGAAATATCATCGACTATAGTTTTGGCACTGGTAACCGTTATGATACTTGCTAGCTTAATTGGCACTTTTATTCCTATTACGCTTGATAAGTATGGTATTGATCCTGCTATTGCAACTGGCCCTTTTATTACCACAAGCAACGACATTTTTGGTATTTTAATTTACTTTACAATTGCCAAAATGATTTTAGGGTTTTAGTAAAACAGTATAAACAAATTTATGAAGCATAAAAAAAATCCCAATGACTATAGAATCAACGGGATTTTTTTTTACTTACTATTGAACAATTTGTGATTGATTTGCTTTGCGTTTTCCTCTAAAAAAGAAATAAAGATTTAAAAAAAGCATCAATCCAAGATATATTGAAAAAGCTCCTATTTTATAACTCAATTTTTCAATAAGTAACTGGTAACTATTGTTATACAAATTCATCTGTAAAATCAACAATGCAAAACCAATATTTAATAAGTAAAAACCAGTTTCAAATAATTTATTAGTAGCAAAGGCAATTTCTTCTCTTCCTTTAAAAATATCTAACATATAAATTTTACTGTTTTTAAAAAGTGTTTTTGAAACGTAGTACGTTAAATACAATGCTATTGGTACATAAACTGCGTAGCCAATTAAAATGTTTGTTGTTGCCATAATTAATAGTTTTAAATTAATTTTTTAATATAGTTTGTTAGTAAAATAATATTTAGGTAGTGCATAACTGCAATTATTAGTATAATAAGTGCCGTTTTTAGACTTATAACTTCAATTAACAGGGTAAAATTTTCAATTTTTTTCCAAGATATTATCGTCATTGTACAATAACCTAAATTCAATAAATAATAGCCAATAAGTAGTAATTGGTTAATTTTTTTGCACAAATCTTCATGGTTTGGAATTAACTGTGCAACAAATACATTTCCATTTTTAAAACAAATTTGCCCTACTTTTAGAATAATTAAAAAAGTTATTGCGAAGTAAATACTATATGCTAAAATATTGTAATTCATTTCGTTGGGATTTTATAAATCATTACCGACAAATAAAGCGCTAAACAAGCTGGTATAGTAAACATGAAGTATGAAAAACCATACGTAAGATTTAATTCATCGGCAATATATCCTAAAAAAAAATATCCTACCACTGCTATTAAATACACTTTATAATGGATATTATCTTGAAATTTAATTGCCAAAATAACACCTAATATTACTTGTACAGCACCAGTAACCATTGTAAAAAGTAAAGCATAAAATAAAAAAGCGCCATCGTGTGCAAGTAAATAATCTGTTAAACTAAGTAGCAATGGCAGTGCTACAACTATTGTATTTATAATTTTAATTGCTTTCATAATTTATTTTATTTTAAAGTTTCAGAAATATTTGAAAGTTAATTTTGTAAAAAAAGTGGTTTATTTTATAAATTTAACCACTAGTTTAGTAAGCCAATTGTCTTTGTATTCAGTTATTTTATCTAAAACATCATCGGCTTTTAAAACAAAATCGTACAATTTGGCAGTTTGTTCTACAAAATGTTGCTCTTCTTGTGTTTTATCAGGTTTTATACTTGATACTTCCTTTAAAACCTTTAAAGCAGGTTTTATTTCACGTTTACTTCGCTCTTTAGCAATTTTTACTGCCAATTCATCTAAATCATTTTCAGCAATAAAAAACTCTTTCCGTTCACCTGGTTTAAACTCTTTATAAACAATACCCCAATCCATTAAAGCTCTTAAATTCATGGAAGCATTACCCCGTGAAATCTGTAATTCTTCCATAATTTCTTCCATTGACATAGGTTCTACAGATACCATTAAAAGTGCATGAATTTGAGCCATGGTTTTATTAATACCCCATTGCGAACCAAAAGCGCCCCACGATTGTAAAAATTTATTTTTTGCCTCTTTGAATTCCATAGTTCAAATGTAATAAAAGTTTTTAAACTTTCAAAAATAAATGAAAGTTTTTTTGTTTTAATTTTTATAGTAATAAATACTATCTTGGGTTATTATTCTACATAGCTACTAACTTTAGCATTCTTCCAAAATTCTACAGTGTATTTATTACCATTATTAAAAAAATTTTGAAATTTATATAGTACAGAAAGCGCAGGCCTACTATTAATTTTTTCTGCATTTAGTATATAAAAACTCAATTGGTTGTTTACTCTTGTAATTTTATTATTCTTAGATTTCATAACCGTAGATCCGCTATAGCTTTTATTAATATAACTTGGGTAATAAAGCTGATCGCCTATCATGTACTTTGTATGAAAATTAACAGCTGCAATATGTACTTTAATAACTATATAATTTAAAGGTGTATTGAACTCTTTCCTTGCCGGATCTAAATAAAAATTGGTTTCAAGTATCAGTTTTCTATCTTCATCAAATACTACAGCTCCTTTAAATAGATGTTTTTCTTTACTATCTTCTTTTGGATTAATATAAAAAGTATGTATGGTTTTATTTGCTACTTGTTTTGCAGTAATATGAAATTCGTAATGTTTTTTGTCTTTAATAATTTTCTTTAACAAATTAAACAACATAGCACTTTCAACAGTTTCTATTGGATTTGAATTGTTGTATTTAATATTTTCATCTAACACAAAAAACTCTTTAAGGCGTGATTGTTTAACAACCATTTCTATGTTTTCAAGATTATGGTTTACATACAAATCTGCGATACCATCGGCTTCGCTAGCCTTTTTATTATTTTGATAAAATATTTCTTTGTAGTACGATTCTAATTTAGTTTTGTTAACAAATGATTTAATTGAATTATTAATTATTTCGTTTATGTAAATTTCTGGATTTTTTACAATAAGAACTTCTTCCAATGTTTCAGAATTTGGAGTTAACTTCCAAATAAAATTTTGTTTTTTTACAAAAATATGTTCACTGTAAACATATTCATAATCGTTAATAAATAGTTTTTTATTTAATACACTTTCAGGCAAAACCACTTCGCCTTTATCGTTACTTGTAACAAAAAAAGTTTCATCTGCACTTACAATTGTAATTTGGCTAATTGGTTTTTTAGTTTCACTATTTAACAAAACACCTTTAAAGCTTTGAGCAAATGTGTAAATTTGGCAAAAGAAAAAGAGTAATAAATATATGCGATTTTTCATTTTAAATGGAATAATAATGTGCTTTTTACAAAAATAGATTAAAGTTCAGCGAATACATTAAAAAAAATTCTTTATTTTGAATTAATTAAGATAACAATCAAAATTACCATTTCATGAAAATACTTCACCTTGATAAAAACCACCCGTTATTAATTGAACAACTAACGGCAGCTGGGTTTGAAAACGATGAAAATTACTACGCACCTAAAGACGCTATTGAACAAATGATTCATCAATACGATGGTATTATTTTGCGAAGTAGATTTAAAATTGATAAAACTTTTTTAGATGCTGCTACAAACCTAAAATTTATTGGCAGGGTTGGCGCTGGACTTGAAAACATTGATTGCGAATACGCCCAACAAAAAGGCATTCAATTAATTGCGGCGCCAGAAGGAAATAAAACAGCTGTTGCAGAACACGCTTTAGGCATGCTTTTAAACCTTATGAACAAATTATCGTTTGTTGATAAAGAAGTACGCAATGGTATTTGGAAACGTGAAGAAAACCGTGGAATTGAACTTGAAGGCAAAACCGTAGGAATTATTGGTTATGGAAACATGGGGAAAGCTTTTGCACAACGCTTAAAAGGTTTTAACTGCAAAGTAATATGCTACGATATAAAACCAAATGTAGGCGATACAAACGCTCAGCAGGTTTCGTTAGATTACTTACAATTACACACCGATGTTTTAAGTTTACATACACCCGAAACACCTGAAACGGTTCATTTAATTAATAAAAACTTTATAAATGGTTTTGCAAAATCGTTTTGGTTTATAAATACTGCTCGCGGAAAGGCTGTTTGTACTGACGATTTGGTTGAAGCACTTGAAAATGGAAAGATAAAAGGTGCTGGTTTAGATGTTTTAGAATATGAAAAATCGTCGTTTGAAAACATGTTTGCCGACAACGAATTACCTCAAGCTTTTAACTATTTAATAAAGGCCGAAAATGTACTGTTAGCCCCACATATAGCAGGTTGGACTATTGAAAGTAAAGAAAAATTAGCCCAAGTTATTGTTGATAAAATTTTAAATCAATTTAAAAACAAAAACGCGCAAACAAACGCATCTGTACAAAATAGCGAACAAAAATGGTTCACAGGACCCAATTCTAATCAACAACAATATTATCAACAACAAAACTATCAGCATCAAAATTATCAACAACAAAACTATCAACAACCATACAATCAAAACACTATAAATTTACAAGATGCCTATAATAAAAAAATCTTAACAGGTATATTAGCTCTTTTTGTAGGGCATTTAGGCGTGCATAAATTTATTTTGGGTTATAATAATCAAGGTATTTTATTACTTATTTTAAGCATTTTTGGTTACTTAACTATATGTCTTTTTGTTGGATATTTCTTTCTACTTATAACATGTTTTATTAGTTTAATTGAAGGAATTGTATATTTAACCAAATCCGATTTTGATTTTTATAATCAATATATTCGTCACAAACGTCCATGGTTTTAATAAAAACACCCCCAAAAGTAAAACTTTGGGGGTGTGTACTATAAATAAAATATATTTTTAGTCGTTATTACTGCGCACACCTGTAAGCATCATTACATAATACATTAAAGTACCTATTGATGCCAATGCAGCTACTAAATAGGTGCGTGCTGCCCACTTTAACGAATCTTTAGCACCAGCAAATTCTTCGCGGGTAACCATATTTTTAGTTTCTAACCACTTTAATGCACGGTTACTTGCATCGTATTCTACAGGTAAGGTGATTACCGAAAAAACCGTAGTTAAAGCAAATAATACAACACCTATAAACAAAACTGTAGTGTTATTGTAAATTTGAATTAACAAAATACCAGCAAACAAAACCCATTGCACTAAGTTTGACGCCACGTTTACAACGGGCACTAATTTAGAGCGCATAGTTAACCAACTATATGCGGTTGCATGTTGTACTGCGTGCCCTACTTCGTGGGCAGCTACTGCTGCTGCTGCTGCGTTGCGTTGGTTATAAACAGCTTCACTTAAATTAACCGTTTTATCAAGTGGGTTGTAATGATCGGTTAAACGACCAGGTGTTGATATTACCTTTACATCGTAAATACCATGATCATGCAACATTTTAGTTGCAATTTCTGCCCCACTCATTCCGTTGCGTAAATGAATTTTAGAATACTTTTCGAATTTATTTTTTAGCTGCCAACCAACTAACCAGCTGGCAAGCATAATAATTCCCATTAATAATAATCCCATAATGCGTTTTAAAATTTAATTTATTATTTAAATAGCAAACTTTAAGCCAAATATAAGTAATTTACCTAAACTGCCAAAATGACAAAAGGCTCCCTTACGGAAGCCTTTTGTTTATACTAAAAATTGATTTATTTCAAGGTTTTTTTAACTTCAACTTCTTGGAATGCTTCAATTACATCGTATTCTTTAATATCGTTGTAGTTTTTAATTTGTATACCACAATCGTATCCTTTAGAAACTTCTTTAACATCGTCTTTAAAGCGTTTCAACGCATCAAGAACACCTGTATAAATTACAACTCCTTCACGGATTAAGCGGATTTTTGAATTACGGAATATTTTACCATCGGTAACCATACATCCTGCAATTGTACCCACTTTAGATATCTTAAAGGTTTGACGGATTTCAGCTGTTCCTGTAATTTCTTCTTTTAATTCAGGAGACAACATTCCTTCCATTGCATCTTTCACATCGTCAATAGCATCATAGATGATAGAGTATGTTTTGATATCAATTTCTTCTTTATCTGCAATAGTTTTTGCATTACCCATTGGTCTTACGTTGAAACCAATAATAATTGCATCTGATGCCGAAGCTAACAACACATCCGATTCGGTAATTGCACCTACTCCTTTGTGAATAATGTTGATTTGAATTTCATCTGTTGATAATTTAGAGAATGAATCTGATAACGCTTCAACAGAACCATCTACGTCTCCTTTTAATATGATGTTTAATTCTTTAAACTCACCTAAAGCAATACGACGACCGATTTCAGCTAACGTAATATGACGTTGTGCACGTACCGATTGCTCACGTATTAATTGTGTACGTTTTGCTGCAATTGCTTTTGCTTCGCGTTCGTCTTCAAAAACATTAAATTTATCACCCGCTGTTGGTGCACCATCTAAACCTAAAATTGATATTGGGCGTGATGGACCTGCTTCTTTAACAGATTTTCCACGTTCATCGTGCATTGCTTTAATTTTTCCATGGTTTTTACCTGCTAACAAGTAATCACCAATTTTTAAAGTTCCACTTTGTACCAAAATGGTTGAAACGTATCCACGACCTTTATCTAAGAAAGCTTCTACTACAGTACCAACTGCAGGTTTGTTAGGATTTGCTTTTAATTCTAACATTTCAGCTTCTAACAATACTTTTTCTAACAATTCAGGAACACCTTGTCCAAATTTTGCCGAAATATCTTGCGATTGGTATGTACCACCCCACTCTTCAACTAAGAAGTTCATGGCAGCTAATTTTTCTTTAATTTTTTCTGGATTTGCTGTTGGCTTATCTACTTTATTAATAGCAAATATAATAGGTACGCCAGCTGCTTGCGCGTGCGAAATAGCCTCTTTTGTTTGTGGCATAATATCGTCATCGGCAGCAACCACAATAATAGCAATATCGGTAACTTGTGCACCACGCGCACGCATTGCGGTAAACGCCTCGTGACCTGGTGTATCTAAAAACGTAATTTTTTGTCCGTTTTCTAATGTTACTCCGTACGCTCCAATGTGTTGTGTTATACCTCCCGATTCACCTGCAATTACGTTTGCTTTACGTACATAATCTAATAACGATGTTTTACCGTGGTCAACGTGACCCATTACCGTTACAATTGGTGCTCTTGGCTGTAAATCTTCAGGGCTATCTACTTCTTCAGTGATTGATTCTTCAATATCTGCAGTTGTAAATTGTACTTCGTATCCAAATTCATCTGCCACAATAGTTAAAGTTTCTGCATCTAAACGTTGGTTCATGGTTACCATAATTCCTAACGACATACAGGTACCTATTACTTGCGTAATTGGCACGCTCATCATTGTAGCAACTTCGCCAACTGTAACAAATTCGGTTACTTTTAATATTTTTAAATCATCGTCTGCACGTGCTTCTTCTTCTTTTTTACGGTGAAGTTCACGTTTGTCTTTACGATATTTAGCAGCTTTTGATTTGTTTTGTTTACCTTGTAAACGCTCTAACGTTTCTTTAATTTGGTTTTTTACTTCTTCATCTGTTGGTTCTACTTTTACAACAGGTTGTTTTTTATTACCAAAGTTTTTGTTGCCCGCGTTACGGTTATTACCAAAATTATTGTTTGCACCACGGTTTTGACCACCTTGCCCCTGACGGTTTTGTCCGCCTTGTTGATTAGGTTTGTTAGCACCACCTTGTTGTGCTTGACCTGTAGCTGGTGTACCTGGTTTTTCGATACGCTTGCGCTTATTTTTATTATTTGCTGCGTTATTAGCGCCGCCCGCTTTTGCGTCTTTTTTAGGATCTTCTTTTTTCTTTTTAGGTTTATTAAATTGAGATAAATCAATTTTTTGCCCCGTAAAGGTAGTTCCTGATAATTTTTGGTATTGTGTTTTTATTATTTCAGATTCTTCACCGTCTGCATTTAACGTAGTTTCAGGTTTTTCTGTTTCTGCAACCACAGGCTTTTCTACAGCTGTTTTTTCTGTAGCTTGTTGTTCTACGTTAGCTTTTTCAGCAGCAGGTTTTTCTGTATTTGCAGCAGGTTTATTTGCTATAGTAGTTTCTTTTTCAGTTGCTACTTCTTTAGTTTCAGGTGTACTAACAGGATCTGTTTTATCTTCTAAAGCGTTCGTTTTAGTTTCAACAGCAGGCGCTTTTTTGGCAGCGGTATCTAAATCAATTTTACCAACTGTTTTTATAGCAGTAACTTTAGCTGCTTTAGCTTTAATTACTTCTTGTTCGCGTTTTTCTTCTTCTTCTTTTCTACGTTTTTCTTCCTCTTCTTTTTTACGCTTATCTTCTTCTATTTTTTTGCGTTTTTCTTCCTGCTCACGTTCTAAACGTAGTTCTTCTTTTTCTTTTTTCTTTTCTTCGCTTACTTCTTTCGAAGCTTCTTTCTTCCCTTTATCAGCCGAAAATTGCTTGTCTAAAGCTTGATATTCGTCATCAGAAATTTTTGCATTTGGAGAGGCTTCAATTTCAAAACCTTTCGTTTTCAAAAACTCCACGGCTCTATCGAGAGAAATATTTAATTCTCTTAAAACTTTGTTTATTCTTATTACTCTTTTTTCAGACATACGATCCTTTTAGTATAATTTTTTTGCGTTGTGTTGTTGTGTATTATTTAGTCTTCAAATTCGGCGTTAAGGATATTTAAAACATCTTCTACCGTTTCTTCTTCTAAATCGGTTCTACGCACCAATTCTTCAACGCTATGTTTTAGTACACTTTTAGCGGTGTCTAATCCTATTTTTACGAATTCATCTATTACCCATGCATCAATTTCGTCAGAAAATTCGCGTAATTCTACGTCGTCTTCTTCTAAAATTTGTGTTCCTTCTCTTATTACATCAATTTCATAACCGGTTAATAAACTGGCTAATTTAATGTTTTGGCCGCCTTTACCAATTGCTTTAGATACTTCGCTAACATCTAACAACACATTGGCGCGTTTTGTTTGTTCGTTTATTGATACGTTATTAATTTTTGCAGGACTAAGTGCACGTTGTATGTACAATTCTACATTATTTGTATAACTTACCACATCTATATTTTCGTTTCCTAATTCGCGTACAATTCCGTGAATACGTGAACCTTTTACACCTACACATGCACCAACAGCGTCTATATTTTCATTATAACTATCAACTGCTACTTTTGCTTTTTCACCAGGTATGCGTACTACTTTGTGTATGGTTATGATACCGTCTGCAATTTCAGGAATTTCTTGTTCAAATAATTTTTCTAAGAACAATTCCGATGTACGGCTCATAATAATTTGTGGTTTATTGCCTTTAAGCTCAACGCTTTCAATAATACCTTTAACTGTTTCACCTTTTTTAAAGTAATCTGATGGGATTTGCTTATCTTTTGGTAAAATAATTTCTTTGTTGTTATCGTCAATTAAAATTACAGCTTTTGGGCGTACGTGGCTTACTTCTGCAGCGTACACTTCGTTTACCATGTCTTTAAATTGTTTGTAAAGATTGGTGCTGTCGTGTTCTTGTATTTTGGTAATTAGGTTTTGACGCAATGCTAAAATAGCGCGGCGACCTAATTGAAATAATTTTACTTCTTCAGAAACTTCTTCGCCTACTTCAAAATCAGGTTCAATTTTCTGAGCTTCTTTTAAAGATATTTCTGAATTTTCGTCTTCCACCTCACCATCGGCAACAACAATTCGGTTTCTCCATATCTCCATATCTCCTTTATCTGGGTTAATGATGATATCAAAATTATCGTCTGACCCAAATCTTTTTTTCAATGCATTTCTAAAAACATCTTCTAAAATTGCCATTAGGGTAACTCTATCAATATGCTTAAAATCTTTAAATTCAGAGAACGAATCAATTAATGCAATATTATCCATGAAATTATCTATATTTTTTAAAATGATATAACTACTACTGCTTTTTTTATGCTAATGTACGGAATTTCAGCGTTTTTTACAACGGTTTCTTTGCCTTTACCTATTTTTTTAGGTTCGCGTGCTTTCCATTCTAATTGTACCGTTTCTTGGTTGGCATCAATTAGCTTAGCTTCAATTTTTTTATCGTCATCGGTTGTTATTTCTAAGGTTCTTCCGATGTTCTTTTTATACTGACGCGGAAATTTAAGCGGCGCTGTAGCACCTGCCGAGGCTACTTCTAACGAAAAATCGTGCTCTTCGCGGTCTAAATTGTGTTCAATACTACGGCTAACATCAATACAATCTTGCAATGTTACACCGTGATCACCATCAATCACAACCATTATTTTATCATCTGCCGCTATAGAAAAATCTATTAAAAAAAGTGCCGGATGTGCCGCCAAACCTTGCTCTAACAAATCTTTTACCTTACTTTTAAAATCCATGTTTTGTATAAAAAGAGGGGACAATTATGTCCCCTCATTATTTAGTTTAACAATAAATAACCTTGCAAATATACAACTTTTATTTAAGTTATGTATTTTTTTAGTTATTTATTGATATTTTAAGTATATTTATAAATTGAAGATAACTAATTATTAACCCTAATAACTTAACAAAATGAAAAAGATTTTAGTACCCACCGATTTTTCTGAACAAGCAACCATTGCGTTACGTGCAGCTGCTGGTATTGCTAGAAAATCGAACGCTGAAATTATTTTATTACATATAATTGATTTGCCCCACGAAACCATGGACATGATACAACCTGGTTACGATTTGCCCGAAATTATGTTTTTTAAAGAACATGCCGAAGCTAAACTTTCAGAAACATCACTTTCTAACGATTTAAGTGGTTTAACTGTTTCGCAAATATTAAAATTAGGGCGTACTTTTAACGAAGTTACCGATGTAGCTGTGGCTAACAATATTGATTTAATTGTAATGGGATCGCACGGAGCTAGTGGTTTTAAAGAGTTTTTTATTGGATCAAACACTGAAAAAGTAATACGCACTTCTGATATTCCTGTATTAACAATTAAAGGAAATGACAGCACCATTAATTTTAATAAAGTTATTTTTGCAAGTGATTTTACAGAAGAATCGACTGCTGGTTTTGAAAAAATTATGACGTTTTTAAAACTAAACGGTTCTGTTCCGCATTTTTTAATGGTAAATACGCCTAATAATTTTAAACCTACACACGTTGCTGAACAAATGGCTCATGTTTTTCTAAAACAATTTAATTTAGAAAATTATGAATTTTCAATCTACAACGATTTAGATATTGAAAAAGGAATTTTAAATTTTGCCGAACGCATTGATGCCGATTTAATTGCCATGGGAACGCACGGCAGAAAAGGCTTTGCACGTTTATTAAATGGCAGCATTAGCGAAGATTTAATGAACCATTCGCCACGATCGATTATTACTTTTAAGCTGTAACATAAAAAGAGGCTACCTTTTCAGGTAGCCTCTTGCTTTTTTAACGTATTTTAAATTATTAAAATTACTTTTTTATAAACTGTTTAACCGCTGTACCTTGTGCGGTTTGTAAATACAATAAATAGGTACCACTTGCTAAATGTGCTACATTTAGCTGCATTTCTGTTAGGTTGTTGTACGCTTGTGTGCTTACTTGTTTACCTGCTAAATTATACACCGTAATTTGGTTTACCTGCATGTTCTCTGCATTGGTTATGTTTACCACATTGGTTGCTGGGTTGGGGTATAAATTAAATTTTGTAGCTAATTGCTGGTTTACGCTTAATATATACGATGGCAATGTTTTTAAACCCGAAACTTTAATATTATCTATTTTTACTACAGATGTTGCATCTAAACTACCCGCACCAAAATCTATATAAGTAGGTATAGTATTGTGGTTGAAAGTTCCAGTTGCTTGTAAGTTTAATGTAGGTATGTGAAAATACACATTTTTAGTATTGTAATCCACAAACATTTCTGCCTTAATCCATGTATTGTACGGAAAGGTTGTAGCATTGTAGTTTTTTAAAACATGTATTTTATAACTACTACTATTTTCTAAATAGTTACCCAATATACGAGTTAAAATTGTGGTTGACTGAAAAGCTGTATTAATTACACTGGGTTTAGTGACAAAATAATTCATTAAATTTCCATAAAAAACAAAACTTCCCTCACCATAAAACTCATATTCAAATTTAATAATATTATTACCTGGTGTACGGTTGTTCCATAGGGTAGTTAAAAAATCGTTCGCTTGCCTAAAAGTTAACCCTTCTTGCGTAGGGCTGGTAGTAGTTATTGTAAGTACATTGCCTTTACCTGCCTCGGCAGTAATCATTGGAGTAAGTAAAAAATTCGGAGAGCGCGAAACCAACCACCCCCCCTGTCCGGGGGTGGTGTTATCATAAACTGTATTTAAAGGCCCTGCGGGGTAACTATCAAAATCTTCGGTAAAAAAAGTTTGCGCATTGGTTAAGAGGGTAATTAACAGTAAAAAAAGAGGTATGGTGCGTGTTATAACTTTTTTCATAATTAATTAGTGTTAGCACTTGTATGTGGATTGTTGTTTTCCGCGTCCATCTCGTTAAAAACGCTGTCGGTTGTACAAGCTGTAAGGTTTAGCACCATTACCCCCTACAAAATTTTAGATAATTTTGTCATAATTATATAATTTTTAACTATGTGAATTGTAAATATAACAAAAAAAATAACATCGTGTTAAATAAAATAAAAAAGACCAAACTTTCGTTTGGTCTTTAAATATGTAAAAAAGTATGTTATTTTGTTTTTAACAACCAATTACGCATTGAAACTTCTTCGTTGATGATATTTCGTAATTCTGAAATAGAAACACGGTCTTGTTTCATGGTGTCGCGGTGGCGAATGGTTACGGTTTTGTCTTCTAAAGTTTGGTGGTCAACGGTGATGCAAAATGGTGTTCCCAATGCATCTTGGCGACGGTAACGGCGGCCAACAGCATCTTTTTCGTCATAAGCCATATTAAAATCCCATTTTAAATCTTCCATAATTTGGCGGGCAACATCTGGTAAACCATCTTTTTTAACCAACGGTAACACCGCTGCTTTTGTTGGCGCTAAAACGGCAGGTAATTTTAATACGGTACGTGTTGATCCATCTTCTAAGGTTTCTTCTTGTAAAGCTTTTGAAAAAACAGCTAAGAACATACGGTCTAACCCTACCGATGTTTCTACTACATACGGTACATACGAGGTGTTGGTTTCGTTATCAAAAAATTGTAACTTTTTACCTGAATGTTGTTCGTGTGCTTTTAAATCAAAATCGGTACGCGAATGAATGCCTTCTAATTCTTTAAAGCCAAATGGGAAGTTAAATTCAATATCGGCAGCAGCGTTTGCGTAATGTGCTAATTTTTCGTGGTCGTGAAAACGGTAATTTTCTTTTCCTAACCCTAATGATAAATGCCATTTTAAACGCGTTTCTTTCCAATACTCGTAATACGTCATTTCTTCGCCAGGTTTTACAAAAAACTGCATTTCCATTTGTTCAAATTCGCGCATACGGAAAATAAACTGACGCGCAACAATTTCGTTACGAAACGCTTTTCCTGTTTGTGCAATACCAAACGGAATTTTCATACGTCCGGTTTTTTGTACGTTTAAAAAGTTTACAAAAATACCTTGAGCGGTTTCTGGGCGTAGGTATAAATCCATAGCAGTATCGGCCGAAGCGCCTAACTTGGTACCAAACATAAGATTAAACTGGCGTACATCGGTCCAATTTTTAGAACCCGTTTCAGGATCGGCAATACCTAATTCTTCAATTAAAGCTTTTACATCTTCTAAATTGCCCGAATCAAGTCCATGAGCCATGCGTTCTAAAATTTGTTTCTTTTTAGAAAGATATTCAACAACGCGTGGGTTGGCTGTTATAAATTCTTGTTCGTTAAAAGCATCGCCAAAACGTGTTTTAGCTTTTTCGATTTCTTTTTGCGCTTTTTGCCAAAGTTTTTCGCAATAATCTTCAATTAAAACGTCGGCGCGGTATCTTTTTTTAGAATCTTTATTATCAATTAACGGATCGTTAAAAGCATCAACGTGCCCAGAAGCTTTCCATGTGGTTGGGTGCATAAAAATAGATGCATCAATACCCACAATGTTTTCGTGCATTTGTACCATGGCTTTCCACCAGTATTCACGAATGTTCTTTTTTAACTCTACACCGTTCTGTGCGTAATCGTACACAGCACTTAATCCATCGTAAATTTCGCTTGATGGAAAAATATATCCATACTCTTTTGCGTGCGAAATTACATTTTTAAAAATGTCGTCTTGTTTTGCCATAGTGCAAAAATACTAAAATTGCTGATAGTTAAATTTTATAATACAAAGTTTAAAAAACTATTATTTTTTATTGTATATTACACAAAGGTACATAAACTTGTTGTGAATGTGGTTGTTTAAAACTGTTTTTGATTTATTTTATCCACAACTTTGTTATGGTTGCAATGCTGTTATACCTAAACAGAGTGATGCCTTATGCCCTACATGTTTATTACATTTACCCTTTATACCGGTTGCTGTTAGTGATAATACCGAAATGAAACGTCGTTTTTATGGTAAATTAAAAGTAACTTATTGTGCAGCAGTTTTATATTTTTCTAAAGATAGCGTTACACAAAAATTACTTCATGAATTAAAATACAAAAACCAACAAAACATAGGGGTATTTTTTGCTGAGCTTGCATTAAAGCAATTTAAAAATAATGCTGTTTTTATAGAAACGCAAGCAATTGTATGCATTCCGTTACACCCTAGTAAAGAACGCAAACGTGGGTACAACCAATTAGCTGCATTTTGTACCGAACTAAGCAATAACTTAAACCTGCCTTTTTATAAAGATTACTTAATTAAAGTACATAAAAGCGGCAGCCAAACAAAGAAAAATATTTTTCAACGGGCAAAAAAAACTACAGAATTTGTTGTAAATCCAAAGTACAATTATTTAAAAAGCACCCATTTTTTATTGATTGATGATGTAATGACCACAGGATCAACCTTAGAAAATGCAGGGAATTGTATTTTAAAAAATACAACCCACAAAATAAGCATTTTAACTATGGCTTATACACGCTAAAAAAGTCAAATAAAAATAGTTACTTTGCATTGTAAATTTATTACGAATGAAATTTGTACGATATTTTATTTTTTTAACCGTTTTAACACTTGCACTTTTTACCAATTGTGCAAAACGTGGCACAATTACTGGCGGAGCTAAAGATACTTTAGCACCCGTAATTTTATCAACAGCACCTAAAAACTTTAGCAATCAATTTAAAGATAACACTATTTTAATTTATTTTGATGAATATGTAAAGCTTAATAAAGTTAACCAGCAGCTTATTATTTCGCCACCTATGGAAACCATGCCCGAAATTACGCCAATGGGGTATCCAAGCAAGTTTATTAAAATTAAAATTTTTGATACGTTAAAACCAAATACAACTTATAGTTTTAATTTTGGTGAAAGCATACAAGATAATAACGAAAGTAACACACTTAGCAATTTTAAATACGTGTTTGCAACGGGGCAAACTATTGATTCGTTAAAACTAAACACTACTTTTAAAGACGCTTATTTAAACAAAACAAAAGGTACGGTAAATGTTTTACTTTACGAAAAAGAAGGTTTTAACGATTCTACAATTTACAAAAAGAAACCTTTATATGTTGCAAGTGCAAAAGACAGTATTACTACCGCACAATTAGAAAATTTAAAAGCAGGCAGCTATTATTTAGTTGCATTGCAAGAAAAAAACAGCAATTATAAATTTGATCCAAAATCAGATAAAATTGGTTTTTTAGATCAACCCATTACGTTGCCAACAACAAGCACCCTTCATTTAAAATTATTTTCAGAGAAAAAACCAACAACTGCTTATCGCCCATCAATGGTAAGTCAAAACAAATGGTTAGCAGCTTATGAGGGTAACCCTAAAAATTTAAGTGTAAACGTTAAAGGAAACAACAAAAACATACCCGCGCATTTTTACAAAGTACCTAATAAAGATTCTATTTACATTTTTACTCCGCTTGCAAATTATGATTCGTTGCAGTTTCACTTTAAACAAGGCAGCTACAACAAAACGCACACAGTTACACCACGTACTTTAAAACCAATTGACACCTTACAAGTTAAATTTTTAAAAACAGGTGCTATTCAATACCGCGACACCATTGCTTTTAGCACTAACACACCTGTTAAAACAATTGCTAATCATTTAATACAAGTTATTAGTAAAGATTCGGTTCAAATACCGTTTACCATTAAAAACGATTCATTAAATAATTTAGTTAAAATTGTGTTTGATAAATTTGAAGATGAAAAATACACTGTTTTTTTAAAACCAAACAGTATTAATGATGTTTATGATACCGCTTTAAAAACCGAAATAGTACAGCGTTTTCAAACAGGTAAATTAACCGATTATGGAAACATTACCTTTAGCTTGGCTGGTACAGTTAACTATCCAATTATTTTTGAATTGCTTACAAAAGATGAAAAAGTTTACGATTTTATTTACATAACCGAAGAAAGTATCATAGATTTTAAAGCTGTTGAACCCGACAAATACTCTGTACGTATTATTGAAGATGCCAACAAAAATAAAATGTGGGATACCGGTAATTATTTAGAACGAAAACAGCCCGAAAACGTTATTTTACCCAACAAGGTTTTTGATATACGAGCCAATTGGGAATTAAATGAAACCATTACGTTACCCTAATAAACAATAAAACCTTCCACTTGGAAGGTTTTATTGTTTATTTTTTCATCATTTTTTTAACTGCTATACCACGATTGGTATATATATGCAGCATATATGTACCACTTACAAGTTTTTCTGTATTAAACTTAATTTCGGTTTCGTTAGTATAGTTTTGGGTGTTTAACCGCTTGCCATTTATATCGCAAACCGAAACTTGTTGAATTTGCATATTTTCGGCGTTGGTAATGTTCACTACATTAGTTGCTGGAGTTGGATATACATTAAATTTAGATGAAATCAAATCGTTTACACTTGCAAAAGCCGGACGAGTTGGAACCGCTGAAACTTTAATATTATCATATTTCACCAACGCTCCAGAATAATTCACTTTTGGTTTATATGCACTAAATCCTATTATAATATCTTCAGATAAAAGTTCTTTCTCTTTTTGAAGGTCCCAATATTGTAACATAGGAATGCATATTAGAATTTCCCAAGAATCAGTAATTTCTATATATTCATAATACACTTCAACTTTTATCCATTTGTGGTCATATGCTTTTTTAATTTTCCCTGCATATAAAACCGATGTATCTATTGAAGATTCATTAGGATTAATTTCGCATCTAAAAAAATAACCATTTGGTGTTAAGCCTATACGCGATTCAAATACTTCGGCAAGATCTCCTGTAAAATCTTTTGAATAAAATTCAAATTCAATTTTTAAAATGTCATTACCTGGATCGCGTTTTTCAAACTTATCCAAAACACCTCCTTGCAAACAACTTGCAAAACTATACTGACCAGCTGGCATTATATTCCACCCCCAAGCTAGTACCTTACCACGATTTGGCTCATTAAAAATACGTATATCATTGTAACTACCACTTACTTTCCAACCTTTTGTATAACTTGGAAATGGTCCTACATTATAACTTTCAAAATCTTCAGCATAAAGAACCTGTCCTTTTACCGATGTTATGCTTAACAACATAAGCAATAACGTTGTATATTTTATTGGGTTTTTCATGATAATCTATCTAAACATTAATTCAGTAAAGCTATCCTATAGAAAAACTAATAAACTCATCTAATCAAAAACCTTACAAGTGCTATAAATATAGTTAAAATATTTTGAATTTTACAAATAAAACGTTAAATGAAACACTTAAAATTTAACGTAATAATTCAAACGCATCGGCATCGTTTAAAAACGCCAATTTTTCTCGTGCAATTTGCAAGGGTTCTTTTTGTAATGTTGCTATTTGTATTTCTTCCTTTTCATAAGGTGCTACCAAATGTTCACCCATAAAATCAATAATTTGAGAATGTCCGGAATACAATACATTTTGAGGATCGATTCCGCATCGGTTTACAGCCACAACATAACTCATATTTTCAATTGCTCTAGCCTTGAGTAATGCATCCCAAGCGTTAATTCTACGATCAGGCCACGATGCAACGTAAACCAATAAATCGTAGTTGGAATTTACAATTCGTGAAAAAACCGGAAAACGTAAATCGTAACAAATTAACAAACATATATTCCAGTTTTTATATGACACTAACACTTGATTGGTTCCTGCGGTATACGTTTTGTCCTCACCAGCCAGTGTAAACAAATGGCGTTTATTATACGTTTTATAGGTGCCGTTAGGATATACAAAAAACAAACGATTATAAAAATTATTGTTTTCTTTAACAATCCAACTGCCTGTAATTGCTACATTATTTTTTATAGCTAGTTGTTGAAGCGTTTGTAAGGTCTCTCCTTGTTCAGCTTCGGCCAAATGCAAAGCATTCATGGTAAAACCAGTGGTAAACATTTCTGGCAAAACAACCAAATCTACAGCATTTGGCAACGTATTTATTTGTGTTTGTACGAACTGTAAATTTGCTTGTTTATTTTCCCAAAGCGTATTAAATTGTAGTAAGGCAACTTGCATAGACCTATTTTTTACAGCAATTAACTAGCAAATTGTTCTAATTTTTTGCTTAAGTACGAAAACATAAAACCAAAACGGGCATTGTATAAAATGGTTTGTTGTTGTACGTATTTTATTTCTTTTCTATTTTCTTTTATGTACGCTTTTGCTTCTTCCATTACCTTTTCTTCGGCTGCGTTGTATTCTTTATATTCGGTTGATTTCTTCTCGCGTAATTTTTCTAAGTAATCAGCAAATTGAGCATTTTTAGGAGCCAAAATTTTTAACGAAGGAAAGATATCTTTGTTTCTGCTTCCACCAAAAAAACGCATATAAAAGGTTTTGTCACTATCTTTTTGTTTAACGTAAAAATAAATTTCATCGTTTATAGAACCATTACTACCCACGTTTATGTAGTAATTAGAATATAATACAATAAAATCATCTACCCTTGGAATTTGAAACATGGTTGCCGGTTCATCTTCTTTTACTTCAAGTGATCTTTTATCGAATTTGAAAACGGTAATTTTATCAAATCGAGTAGGTTCTTCGCCCGAAAAAATTACGTGTTTAATAGTATTAGCAGGAATTTCAACATAATTAGAACCACCTTCTTCTTTAAATAGAATTTTATCTGCTTCCACATCGGCATGTCTAAAAAGTTTAGGATCCAATGACAACATTCTAAGACCAACATTTGCTGTTTTATTGTTTTTAATGTAACCAGTTTTAGATGAATCGTTATTAAAAACAACCATTGCTTGATCTGGAATTTCTTCGTTAGATTTCCAATAAATAAATTGAGAGTTAGCGCCTATTGAAGCGAATGTAAGTAGTAATAAATAAATATTTTTCATATTGTTTGTTTAAATTCCATCAAAAATAAAAAATCCAAACTAAAAAGTTTGGATTTTTTAAAGTATTTAAATAAAATATTATTTAATTGATGCAGATAAATATTCACGGTTCATACGTGCAATGTTTTCTAACGAAATACCTTTAGGGCACTCTACTTCACAAGCACCTGTATTGGTACAGTTACCAAAACCTTCATTATCCATAGCTTCAACCATGTTTAATACACGTTCTGTAGCTTCAACTCTACCTTGTGGTAACAATGCGTATTGCGAAACTTTAGCCGACACAAACAACATAGCCGATGAATTTTTACAAGTTGCTACACAAGCACCACAACCAATACAAGCTGCAGCATCAAATGCTTTGTCTGCATTATCTTTACGAATAGGTAACGCATTTGCATCTTGTGTATTACCAGAAGTATTTACAGAAACGAAACCACCTGCATGCTGAATACGTTCAAAAGAAGAACGATCTACAACTAAATCCTTAATTACCGGAAATGCTTTAGCACGGAAAGGTTCAATGTAAATAGTATCGCCGTCTTTAAACTTACGCATGTGTAACTGACAAGTTGTTACTCCACGATCTGGACCATGCGCTTCACCGTTAATAAATAACGAACACATACCACAAATACCTTCACGACAATCGTGATCGAATGCTACTGGGTCATCTCCTTTTTCAATTAACTCGTTATTTAAAACGTCTAACATTTCAAGGAATGACATGTCTGGTTCTACACCGCCGATTTTATAATCGACCATTTGACCATTATCTTTTGCGTTTTTTTGACGCCAAATTTTTAATGTAAGATTCATCTTTTGTCAAGTTTTATTAGTCAAATAATCAATAAATTAATATGACCTTGTTAACTATCTGAATTATTTTTTTTGAGGTTTATTAGCGTGCTGAAATGTTTGTTCTGCCGATAAACTTCTTATTTTGTTGTTGTTTTTTTTGACTAATTCATCGTATTTAGCCATTGCCTTATAAACATTTTCTGCCTTATCTTCGGCATCTATTGAATTTGGATTGTAGGCCAATTCAGTATGTCTCTTAATAACCTTATAAAATTTATTTTGATCTTTTTTATTGTTTGGATCTAATGGATTTAAATTAACTGCGGCTAATACCATACCCATTTTTCCTTCAACATCAATTACATAAACTTGATCGGCATTTAAGTTTGCTTTTACAAAATCTCTGTTTTCTGATGCTGCCCAAAAAATATGTTCACCAGGGCTTGTTTCATAAACTATATAAGTCCCCGACGAAATTTTACCAATAAAATTTTCTTTATCATAAACTCTAAAATTTAAAGCGGCACCTATTCCGTTTGAACGTATTAAATAAACCAACGATTTACCTGCTGATGGTTTTTTAATTTCTTGAAAATCGGTTTTTTGACCGTATGATAAAGTTGATACAAATAAAATTAAAGCAATTACAAGTTTATAAATACTTTTCATGTTATTTATAACTACGAGTTACCATTTTAATGTTTTCATAAACTAAAGGTTCTTTGTGAAGCACTGCTTCGCGCGGATTTCCTTTGTATTCCCAAGCTGCAACGTAAGAGAAGTTTTCATCGTCACGTTTTGCTTCACCTTCTTCTGTTTGGTGTTCTTCGCGGAAGTGTCCACCACATGATTCTTCACGGTGTAACGCATCTTTTGCAAATAATTCACCTAATTCTAAGAAATCGGCTACACGTAAAGCTTTTTCTAACTCTTGGTTAAATGATTCTGCAATACCAGAAACTTTTACGTTTTTGTAAAAATCTTCGCGTAATGCTGCAATTTCTTCCATTGCTTCGTTTAATCCTTGTTCGTTACGAGCCATACCTACTTTATTCCACATAATTTTTCCTAATTTTTTGTGGAAGTAGTCAACCGAATGTGTTCCTTTATTGTTCATTAAATGATCAATCATGGTGCGAACATTCTTTTCAGCTTCGTCGAACTCTGGTAAATCTGTTGAAATTTTTCCTGTACGGATATCATCTGATAAATAATCACCAATTGTGTAAGGCAATACAAAATATCCATCAGCTAAACCTTGCATTAATGCCGATGCCCCTAAGCGGTTTGCACCGTGGTCAGAGAAGTTTGCTTCACCAATACAGTAACAACCTTCAACAGTAGTCATTAAGTTATAATCAACCCAAACACCACCCATTGTATAGTGTACTGCAGGATAAATCATCATTGGTGTTTTGTACGGATCCTCGTCTACAATTTTGTAGTACATTTGGAATAAGTTACCGTATTTATTTTCAACCACTTTTTTACCTAAATCGTAAACTAACTTAGCATTGTTTTCGTCTAAGTTATTAATACGTGCTTGTTCTTTACCGTAACGTTCAATTGCAGCGGCAAAATCTAAATAAACAGCTTCACCAGTTGCGTTTACACCATACCCAGCATCACAACGCTCTTTAGCTGCACGTGAAGCTACGTCACGTGGCACTAAGTTACCAAATGAAGGATAACGACGCTCTAAGTAGTAATCTCTATCTTCTTCAGCTAAATCGGTAGGCTTCTTTTTACCTTCACGAATTGCTTGTGCATCTTCTAATTTTTTAGGAACCCAAATACGTCCATCGTTACGTAATGATTCTGACATCAAAGTTAATTTTGATTGGTGATCACCTGTAACTGGAATACATGTAGGGTGAATTTGTGTGTAACAAGGGTTTGCAAAATATGCACCACGTTTGTGTGCTTTCCAAGCAGCTGTTACGTTTGAACCCATTGCATTGGTTGATAAGAAAAATACGTTTCCGTAACCACCTGTTGCAATTACAACTGCGTGTGCAGAGTGACGTTCAATTTCGCCAGTAACTAAGTTACGAGCAATAATACCACGTGCTTTACCGTTTACAATTACTAAATCTAGCATTTCGTGGCGGTTGTACATTTTAATTTTTCCACGACCAATTTGGCGGTTCATTGCAGAATAAGCACCTAACAACAATTGCTGTCCTGTTTGTCCTTTTGCGTAGAATGTACGTGAAACTTGCGTACCACCAAATGAACGGTTATCTAACAAACCACCGTATTCACGTGCTAAAGGCACACCTTGAGCCACACATTGATCTATGATGTTAACAGAAACCTCTGCTAAACGGTGAACGTTTGCTTCACGTGCGCGGTAATCGCCACCTTTAACCGTATCGTAAAATAAACGGTAAACTGAATCGCCATCACCTTGATAGTTTTTTGCTGCATTGATACCTCCTTGTGCTGCAATAGAGTGCGCACGACGTGGAGAATCTTGATAGCAAAATGCTTTTACGTTATAACCTAATTCTGCTAACGTTGCAGCTGCAGAACCACCTGCCAAACCTGTACCAACAATAATTACATCGATATTACGTTTGTTTGACGGGTTAACTAATTTTATATGATCTTTATAATCGGTCCATTTTGATGAAATAGAACCTTGAGGAATTTTGTTATCTAATGCCATAATCAATCGTATTTATCTGATTATTTAATAAAGTGAATGTAAATTGGAATAATTGCAAACAATAAAGGAACAATGATTGCAAAAAATTTACCTAAACCGTTAATTAACCCGTTGTATTTAGGATTGTAAGCTCCTAAAGATTGGAATGCACTTGCAAAACCATGCATTAAGTGAAATGCTAATACGATCATTGAAAACACATAGAATAAAGTAAAAACTAAACCTAATTTTTTATCTTTAAAAAATTCTATTGTGATTTTGTATAAATCTTTATAACCTTCGGCTACTTTAATTTCGGTACCTTTTGCATAAAAATCTTTATTGTTACGCAATTCTAATTCGCCTTCAACTTTATCAACAAAAAGGGTTTTGCCTTCTTGATCAATCTTATAAACTATTCCACCATTGGTAGTATTAATACCTTGTGCTTTTAATTCCATTCCTGGCATTGGAGAAAGTTTCATTTCTTGTTGCTGTAAAGGCATTTCGCTAAAGTGCATTTTAGCCCAAAAGTTAACCATGTGCGTAGCAATAAAAACTAATAATAAAGTTCCTAACACAGCCATGTTTCTAGATTGCCATGCACTGTTTGCTGCTGCATTGTTTTTTACATACCCAATTGGTCGTGCTTTTTTGTTTTGAATTGTTAAAACAATACCATCAACCGCGTGGAATAAGATTGAAAAATACGTTACGTAAGATAAAATTTTTACTGCTGGATTAGTAGTCATAAAGTATGCATACTGATTGAACTGTAAATCGGTTCCAAAAATCAATTGCAAGTTACCTGCTAAGTGACCCACTAAAAACAAGCATAAAAATAACCCTGTAAGAGCCATCCAGTATTTTTTACCGATAGACGACTTTAATAGTGCAGATTTTGCCATAATGTAATGTTACTAGTTTTTTCTTCTTAAAAAATCACACAAAAATACAGCTAATTATAAAAACAAAAAAAATGTTAATTAGTTTATTTTACTATTTATAATCAATTTAAACAAATTTGTATATAAACTTTACTTTTATTCATAAGTGTGAGGCATGTCTTTATCAACTACAATTATAAAATGTGCCTTTTTTAGGTTTTCTTTTTCAATTTTTGCTACATTTTCTTGTTCTACCACACTTATAGTTTGCACCTTTTTAGTAGGATTATATTGATTAACATACCACACAATTCCTTCAAAATTATCGCTGTGATACGCACCATTTAAATGCAAAAACAAGCTGTTTGGTTTGCTTTCTTGTAACAAAAAATGAGCCATGGTTGCATCTTTAATGGCTTGTGATTTTGGGAAGTTTTCGTTAGCATGCATGCTATCATCAAACATTTTTAGCATTTTTACATACCCAGGCAAATTTTTATCATACGGAAAAGGCAATGGTGCTATCCATGATTTTTCCTCAACAGATAACGTATCTAAAGCTTCAACTCCTTTTTTAAAAACCATACTTGCATAGCGGCGTGGAACGTTGGTTGCTACGTAGTTTATATTGTGTTCTTTAGCAAATTTTAAAAGTGGTTTATAATCGGTTTTATAATTATTCCACAAACGCATTTGTTTTTCAAATTCCTTATCGTCAAGATTTCCTTTAACGTAATTTTGAAGAATTAATGCCTGATCACGTTCAAACATCTCGGCACCAATTATAAGTTTTTTACTTGTATTTGCATGTAAGTTTTTAGCCACTTTTACTTGTAAATAATGCGCAATGGTGTTGTTATGTAGTTCGCCAAAAATTACCACATCGGCTTTTTGAAGTTCTTTATTCATTTTTTTCAAAGAAACTTCTTTACCATTTGAATTAAATATTTTGTAAGGCTGTACTTGAGCATGCAAAAAAGAAGCACTTAAAAACAAAACGATCGTAAGTAATTTCATAAGATTTTATATTTTTTAAATTGATGAAACAGAAATAAGTATGTAAATTTGATAAAATTTAAGTCATAAAGTTCAAAACTATGAAATATCATCAAATAGACCGAAATCTTTTTATAAAAAACCGTGAAAAGTTTGTTGGTCAAATGGCTCCAAAAAGCTTAGCTGTATTTAATTCTAACGACATTTATCCGGTTTCTGCCGATTCTACTTTACCATTTGCACAACATCGCGATATTTTTTACTTATCGGGTGTTGATCAAGAGGAATCTATCCTGGTTCTTTTTCCTGATGCTTATGAAGAAAAACACCGCGAAGTTTTATTTCTACGCGAAACCAACGAACACATTGCCATTTGGGAAGGCGAAAAATTAACTAAAGACCGCGCTTTTGAAGTTTCAGGTATTAAAACGGTGTATTGGTTGTCTGATTTTCCTACTATTTTCAGAAAAATGATGGTGGAAGCAGAAAATGTGTACATTAACAACAACGAACACTACCGTGCTGCAGTTGAAACGGAAACACGTGAAGACCGTTTGATTAAAAAATTAAAAAACGATTATCCAGGACATCAATACTTACGCTCAAACCCTATTTTACAGCGTTTGCGTTCGGTTAAAGAACCTCAAGAAATTGCTTTAATTAAACAAGCTTGCGACATTACCGAAAAAGGGTTCCGCAGAATTTTAGATTTTGTTAAGCCGGGTGTTTGGGAATACGAAATTGAAGCGGAATTTGCTCATGAATTTTTACGCAACCGCTCAAAAGGTTTTGCTTACACGCCAATTATTGCTAGTGGCAACAATGCAAATGTGTTGCATTATATTGAAAACAACCAACAGTGCAAAGCGGGCGATTTAATTTTGTTTGATGTGGCTGCAGAATACGCTAATTATGCATCAGATTTATCAAGAACAATTCCTGTTAGCGGTAAATTTACTTCACGCCAACGCGAAGTGTACGATGCTGTTTTACGTTGCAAAAAAGCTGCTGAAACCTTGTTAGCACCTGGAAACAATTGGTACGATTACCACAAAGAATTAGGTAAAATTTACACGTCGGAACTTTTAGGTTTAGGATTATTAGACAAAGCCGATGTACAAAATGAAAACCCTGATTGGCCTGCTTACAAAAAATACATGATGCACGGCACATCACACCACATGGGCTTAGATACACATGATTACGGCATTTTAACCGATAAATTTGTTGAAGGAATGGTATTTACTATAGAACCAGGTTTTTACATTCCTGCCGAAGGTTTCGGCATTCGTTTAGAAGATGATTATGTGATTCAAAACCAAGGATTGCCTTTGAATTTAATGAAAAACATTCCGTTAGAAGCTGCCGAGATTGAAGATTTAATGAATAAATAATTTACTTATAGGTAAAGTTTGTAATACCTTAAAAAAATAGCGAACCGGTTGGTTCGCTATTTTTATCTATTTCTAAATTCTTTCATACGTTCTTGCTGCTGTTCTTTAAATTTAGCATATTGTTCAGCTGTAAGTATTTTCTTAACTTTTTCATCAATTGCTTGTCTGCGTTCTTTCATTTTTTCACGCATTTGGCTTCTATCTTCATCGTTAAAACCTTCACTATTATCATTGCCTTCGCCTCTAAATCTACCGCCGTTATGTTTCATATTTTCACGTTCGCCTTCAAAAATTTCTTTTATGGCTTTGTGTTGTTCATCAGAAAGTCCTAAATCTTTAAATCTATTCATAAAACCATCTTCACGCGCTTGCCCTCTGTCACGCTTTTCGTGTTTTGCATTTCGGCGTTCACGGTTTTCATTGGCACTTTTTTCAGTGCGTTTTAATTCTTGTTTTTGGGTTTCTTTGGTTTGACTAAAGCCTGCTACCGAAAATAGCAAAGCCATTGCAATAACTAAATTTTTCATGATTTTTTGTTTAAAATTATATAATAACAACTAACATATTTTATGCCGATTTTTTAAAACTGCGGTAAGTAACTTAAAATTACACATTATTTAGTTTGGATTTTTTTGTTTATCTTTCTTTAAACTCTCCGATGTCCAATAAATATCGAATTTGGTAATTTCTAAACCATTTTTTTCCATTTCGTCCATAACTTCGTTTGCATAAGAATGACCATCTTTTATTTTAATTTTATCTTTAGTGTAAGCAGGCAACTCTACTTCGCTTCCATTTAATTTAACACATAGATAAATTTTAACTTCACCTATTTCACTTATTTTACAAGCTTCATTTTTTGTTTTTTTACTTTCAACAGATGTTTTTTCTTGCGCTTGTGCGTTAAAACTAAGAAAAATAACCATACAAACAACAACTATATTTTTCATAAACATTTGATTTTAATTGCATTAAATATAAAAAAATCTCGATTACTAATTACATTAGCATCGAGATTTTAACTTAAAAAATGAATAGTTATGTTATGACCAGTGTTTGTTTGTATAAGCATCGTATTGGTAAGCGTAAATTCTACTCCATTTATCGTATTGTGATCTGCTTAACAGATTTTGAATTTTACGATCGTACTCACGGTCTAGCATACGCAATTTTTGCTCTGGATTTCTGTATTTTCTAACAATATAACGCTCTTCGTTTTGTTTGTCTTTCAATATATCAACCAACATACGTTCTTGACGTACGGTAAGGTTTAATCTATCAAAAGTATATTTACCGTAATGGTTGTTTTTATAGTTTTGTTCGTAACGGTTTTGATGTCTGTTGTCATCGGTTCTAACCATTTGGCGTTGCTGTGCAAATCCGCTTAATCCTAAAGCTAATACTACTAGTGTAATTAATGTTCTCATGATTTCTATTTTTTTTGTTGTTTGATTAATGTATTTCAATTGCCGTGCCAAAATTTAATAATTGAGTCTTAAAAATCACAAACAACTAAATACCAAAGTTTTACAAAACAAAAAAAGCATCAAGATTTTCACTTGATGCTTTTCTATATATACATTTTATAATCTTAATACGCTCTTGCGTCTTTTCCTTCAACAAAATTCATAAAAGCGCGGTTAACAACACGGTTACCACCTGCTGTTGGATAATTTCCTGTAAAATACCAATCGCCTAGGTTATCAGGACACGAAACATGTAAGTTTTCAACTGTTTGGAACATTACTTTTAAATCGGCCTTTACGGTTTCTGGATGCAACATTTCTGAAATTTTATCAGAAATTTCTTCATCGGTAAACGGTGCGTAAATTTCTTTTACAAAATTAACAACTTGCTCATCAGGTAAATGTTCTTGTGTTTTACATTTTGCATAAACCTCATCTATAATATGATACATATTGCGGTCTTTTAACAACTCAAGTGTAGCATTAAAAGCAATTAAAGTTTCCATTTTAGCCATATCAATTCCGTAACAATCTGGGTAACGAATTTGCGGAGCCGAAGAAACTACAATTATTTTCTTAGGATTTAATCGATCTAACATTTTTACAATCGATTTTTTTAAGGTAGTTCCACGCACAATACTATCGTCAATTACAATTAACGTATCGGTTGGTTTTACCACACCATATGTAACATCGTACACATGTTCTACCATATCATCACGGTTGCTATCGTCGGTAATAAAAGTACGCAACTTAGCATCTTTAATGGTAATTTTTTCTGAACGAATGGTTTTAGATAGTATTTCGTTTATTTTTTCTGGCGATAAATCGCCATTCAAAGCTAAAATACGTTCGGTTTTTTGTTTGTTTAAGAATTCATTTGCACCTTCAACCATACCAAAATACGAAACTTCGGCTGTATTAGGAATGTATGAAAACACAGCGTTTTCAACATCGTTATTTAATTCTTTCAAAATCATAGGCATCATGGTTCTACCTAACATTTTGCGTTCTTGATATATAGACGCATCGTTACCGCGTGAAAAATAAATACGCTCAAACGAACACGCTTTGCGCTGTAACGGTTCTAAAATTTGTTCAAACGAAACATTTCCGTTTTTCTTTATTATGATTGCTTTACCTGGATCTAACTCTTTAATATCGTTAAAAGGCACATTAAATGCGGTTTGAATTACGGGACGTTCTGATGCTACAGCAACAATTTCATCGTCTTCATAATAAAAAGCTGGACGAATACCTGCTGGATCGCGCAACACAAACGCATCGCCATGACCAATCATACCAGCCATTGCAAAACCACCGTCCCAGTTTTTTGATGCACGGCGTAAAATACGTGCAATATCTAAACGTTCACCAATGACTGGCGATGCTTCTTTTTTAGTTAACCCTTCTTTATCGCGTAAGTCAAAGTACAAATCTTCTACTTCATCGTCTAAAAAATGACCAATTTTTTCCATAACTGTAACAGTATCGGCCATTTGTTTAGGGTGTTGCCCAAGGCGCACTAAATCGTCAAACAACACTTTTACATTTGTTAAATTAAAATTACCTGCTACAATTAGGTTGCGATGCATCCAATTATTCTGACGTAAAAATGGGTGTACACTTTCAATGTTATTTTTACCAAAAGTACCATAGCGTACGTGTCCCAAAAAAACTTCACCTAAATAAGGCATGTGTTTTTTTAAAGCATCGGTATCGTTTGCTAAATCAGGATTTTGTTCTAACTCATCGTTAATACGACCGTTAATTTGGGCAAAAATATCTTGTATAGGCGATGTTTTATTAGAACGCACACGACTAATATAGCGTTCACCCGGTTCCATATCTAATTTAATACTTGCTAAACCGGCACCATCTTGTCCGCGGTTGTGTTGTTTTTCCATTAGCAAATACATTTTTTGAATAGCATAAAAGCTAGAACCGTACTTTTCTTTGTAAAATGATAATGGTTTTTTTAATCGTAAAAGTGCAATACCACATTCGTGTTTTATAGCGTCGCTCATTGTTATATGTTGTTGTGTTGTTTTTAAACCAAAAAAAGCCCGTAAAAAGGGCTTTCGTAATTATTCTGCTAGTTCAATATTAAACTGTGTTAGCATTTTAAATTGTTGTAAACGGTTGTTTACTTCTTCTTTATTTAATTGTTCCATACGCTCGGTTCCAAATTTTTCAACGCAGAACGATGCTAAATTTGAGCCATGAATAATGGCGTTTTTCATGTTATGAAACGTTATGTTGCCTTGTTGCGCTAAGTAGCCCGAAAAACCACCCGCAAAAGTATCACCAGCACCTGTTGGGTCAAAAACTTCTTTTAAAGGTAAAGCAGGTGCAAAAAACACTTGTGTGTTATTAAACAATAACGCACCGTGTTCGCCTTTTTTAATAACAACGTATTTTGGCCCCATGGTATGTATAATTTCGGCTGCTTTTACCAATGAGTATTCACCTGATAATTGGCGTGCTTCTTCGTCGTTAATTGTAAGTACATCTACACGTTTTAAAACTTGTTTAAGCTCATCTAATGCACAATCCATCCAAAAATTCATGGTATCTAAAACCACTAACTTTGGTTGCGCTGTAAGTTGATCTAATACACTTATTTGTATGTTTGGATGTAAGTTTCCAAGCATAATTACGTCGGCATCTTTAAAATTTTCAGGAACAACAGGGTTAAAATCGGCCAATACGTTTAATTGGGTATCTAAGGTATCGCGCGAATTTAAATCGTTATGATACAATCCACTCCAGAAAAAAGTTTTTCCGTCTTTCACAACTTCTATTCCAGAAATATCGATATTTTTATTGGCTAATAAGCTTAAGTATTCTTGTGGAAAATCGTTTCCAACTACAGAAACAATTGCCGACTTTACATTAAAATGTGCTGCCGAAAGGCCTATATAAGTAGCGGCTCCGCCTAAAATTTTGTCGGTTTTACCAAAAGGAGTTTCAATTGCATCAAAAGCGACCGTTCCTACAATTAATAATTTGTTCATATAGTTGTATGTAAATGAAGATGCAAAGATAATACGAAACCAACTAATACACAAGCAACTTTATCACTTGTTAATATAGTTTAATTTTCATTTTGCTCGTACCACTCATCAATCAATAATTTTGACTCTTTTGATGCTTGCACGGCCAAAAAGTCGCAACGTTCATTCATGGGGTGGTTGTTATGCCCTTTGATCCACTGAAAATTAACTTTATGTTTGCGGTAAATCTTTAAAAAGCGCTGCCATAAATCGGGATTTTTTTTACCTGCAAATCCTTTTTTTTCCCAACCAAAAACCCATCCTTTAGCTACTGAATCTACTACATATTTAGAATCTGAAACCACCAAAACCGTTAAATTATCTTTTGTTAAAGCTTCTAAACCTACAATTACCGCCAACAATTCCATACGATTATTAGTTGTTTTGCGATACCCTTTAGAAAGTTCTTTAAAATGTTTGGTGTTGTTTAAATGAAGTATCACACCATAGCCTCCCGGTCCTGGGTTTCCGCGTGATGATCCATCGGTATATAAAAGAATTTCGGGTTGCATGTAGTTTTATTTCTGCAAAAATACAATTCTATTTTGGCATTTTTTTTGGTAGTTTTGATAAAATTTATCTTATGAAAAATGTTTTTGGCTTTATAATGTTTTTAACAGCTTGTTTTGCAAACGCACAATATTTACAAAACGATACTATTTACTTTGATATACCAAACGATACCCTTGCACGCCTTTGGGACAGCCACGATTACAACCATACCGATATTGATTTAAAAAACAAACGTATTATAAACGATTACTACGCTTTTGAAGATGGTGTTGTTTTTGCTGTTGATGATTCGTTATCATTTGAAATTGGCAGTTACGATAAAAACAATCTGAATTTAGAAAAACACTACAAATTTTCGAAACCTTTATTCAATCGCTTAGAAATTACCGAAGTTGAAAGCAAAAAAACGGCTAAGGTACGCACCAAAGCCGATTGTATAATTTTTGAAGATCCTGAAAATATTCTAACCGATGTTATTAAACTGTGGTTAAGCGAAAAATGCATTCGCCGTTTGTTAAATCGCGAAGATGCCGAAGGTTTTATAAGTGAAATACTTATTGGCGTTGGAACATCGCTTTAATAATTTAATAGCTTCGCAATTACTTTCGGAAAATGCTCATACTCTAATTCATGTACTTTTGCAGCAACATCTAATGGGGTATCCGTTGCAGTAACATCTGTTTTTGCCTGAAAAATAACAGCGCCTTCATCGTACTCTTCACTTACGTAATGGATAGTTATGCCCGTTTCGATTTCGTTATTAGTAACAACTGCTTCGTGTACAAAATTACCGTACATACCTTTACCACCAAATTTTGGCAATAACGCTGGGTGAATATTTATTATTTTATTGGGAAACATTTTTACTATTTGTGCAGGAAACAACAACAAATAACCTGCTAAAACAATTAAATCGGGGTTTATATCTTTAATTCTATCAAACAAAACACCCTCATCGTTTTGCTTTTTGGAAATAACTTCAGCCGGAACATTTAGGTTTTTTGCACGTTCTAACACAAAAGCATCTTTTTTATTAGTAATGATATGAAAATTACACGATATATTGTTTTTGTTAAAAAAACGAATAATATTTTCGGCATTACTACCCGACCCAGATGCCATTAACACAATGTTTTTCATACGATTACCCTTTTGTTTTGTTTAATTTTAAAATTGAATATTGAAATTAATTCGCACAAAATTCGAAAAAAATATTCAATTAAAATTATTTTTTTTAAATTCGCAGTTACAAAAACAATTAAAAATGTGGTATTAAATAAAAGTTTTATATTTTTGCCACATCAATTAAACTTAAAAAATAGAAAAGATTATGTCAGACATTGCATCAAGAGTAAAAGCAATTATCGTTGACAAATTAGGAGTTGACGAAAACGAAGTTGTATTAGAAGCAAGCTTCACAAACGATTTAGGAGCTGATTCATTAGACACTGTTGAGCTAATCATGGAGTTTGAAAAAGAATTTGACATTCAAATCCCAGACGATCAAGCTGAAAACATTGCTACTGTTGGTCAAGCTATCTCTTACATCGAAGAGGCTAAAAAATAATAACTAATATGCCTGCGCAATAGCAATATTACGCAGGTGTTATTATTTACCTTTTTTAAGTTAAGATTAATTTTAGATTTAAAATCTATAAAATTATAGCAACCCAATGTTTCTTTTGTCTTGAAACTTGGGTTTTATTTTTTTAATTAAAAATATACGTATATGAATTTGAAGCGAGTTGTTGTTACTGGTTTAGGTGCCCTAACTCCTATTGGAAATAACGTTTCAGCTTTTTGGAACGGGCTTATTAACGGAGTAAGCGGCGCAGCGCCAATTACCTATTTTGACGCTTCTAACTTTAAAACACAGTTTGCTTGTGAAGTTAAAGGCTTTAATGTTGAAGAATTTATCGACAAGAAAGAAGCACGCAAAATGGACAAATACACCCAATATGCTATGGTTACTGCAACCGAAGCTATGGAAGATGCTAAATTTAATTTTGAAACTTTAAATTTAGATCGCGCAGGTGTTATTTGGGGTTCTGGCATTGGTGGTTTACAAACTTTTCAAGACGAAGTTACAAACTTTAACCAAGGAAACGGTGTACCTAAATTTAACCCGTTTTTTATTCCTAAAATGATTGCCGATATCGCTGGTGGATTAATTTCAATGAAATACGGATTACGTGGACCAAATTTCACTACCGTTTCTGCTTGTGCATCATCAACAAATGCAATTATAGATGCATTTAATTACATTCGTTTAGGTATGGCCGATGTTATTGTTACGGGTGGATCTGAAGCTGCAGTTACAATTGCCGGAATTGGCGGTTTTAACGCTATGCACGCTTTATCTACACGCAACGACGATCCTACAACTGCATCACGACCAATGGATAAAGGTCGCGATGGTTTTGTTTTAGGCGAAGGAGCAGGTGCTTTGGTTTTAGAAGAATACGAGCATGCAGTTGCACGTGGTGCCCATATTTATTGTGAAGTTGGCGGCGGTGGAATGTCTGCAGATGCACACCACATTACAGCTCCACATCCTGAAGGTTTAGGTGCCAAAAATGTAATGTTAAACTGTTTACGCGATGCTGGTTTAAAACCTACCGATGTAGATGGCGTAAACATGCACGGAACATCTACACCATTAGGCGATATTGCAGAATCAAAAGCTATATTAGAAGTTTTTGGCGAACACGCATACACTATGAATTTAAATTCAACAAAATCTATGACCGGGCATTTACTTGGTGCTACAGGTGCTGTTGAAGCTATTTCGTGTATTTTAGCTTTAAAACACGGTATAATTCCACCTACAATCAATCATTTTACCGATGATGAAAACATTGATCCTAAGCTTAATTTTACGTTTAACAAAGCACAAAAACGTGATGTAAAAGTATTAATGAGCAACACTTTTGGATTTGGTGGTCACAACGCTTGTGTGTTGGTAAAAAAATTAGAAAGCTAAACCATGAATTGGTTTAAAAAAATATTGAATAAAAAATCCCCTATACCCAATAGTGGGATTTTTTATTCTAACATTACCAAAATAATTGGGTACAAACCCAAAAACATTACGTTGTTTGAAACCGCTTGTACACACCGGTCGTTAAACAAAACAACCATTAATGGCGATGCTTTAAATTACGAGCGTTTAGAATTTTTAGGCGATGCTGTTTTAGGCCTTGTAATAGCTGCTTTTTTATACAAAAATGCACCTAAAGGCGATGAAGGTTACTTAACCCAAATGCGTTCTAAAATTGTAAACCGTAACTTCCTAAACAGCATAGGCAAAAAACTACAACTTATAAAACTGGTACAATCAAAAGCAAAAGTTACTAATTTTGGCGATAACATAAACGGCAATTTACTTGAAGCATTAATTGGCGCCATTTATATAGATGTAGGTTTTACAGCTTGCGAAAAATTTATCTTTAAGAACATTTTAATTGATTTTAAAGATTTAGAACATTTAGAAAACAAAATTTCAAGCTACAAAAGTTTGTTCATAGAATACTGCCAAAAAAACAAACACAGCTTTAAATTTGAAAACTGCGACGATAACGGCAAAGATCCCGTTAAGCATTTTTGCATTAAATTATACTTTAACAATGTAGAAATTGCACGTGGCCGTGCTACAAGTAAGAAAAAAGCCGAAGAAAAAGCTGCTCAACGTGCTTACTTTGCCCTGCAAAATAAAATGTAACTTCCTATAAAAATTAAAACATAATACGTTAATTCAATCAATCTTTTTTTAATTCATATCATGCCTATATGTATTAAAAAAACATTAAATATGTAAACTATTCATATAAACAGATTTAAATTTTGTATTTTTGTTAAAAATGACACCACCTAAGAAAAATACAACGGAAATAATACACAAGTTATATGACGACGATACTTATAACGATGATATTGTTTTAATTGCATTAAAATCTAACATGCCCGATTATAAAATGGCATATTGCTTAAACAAACAATTAGGTGTTCATTTTAAAAAAGTAATCCCCGAAATATCAATAAACGATAACGGAACTGCTTTTTTTAGAAGTTTTAATTACCACGATCAAAAAAATCATTTAATTTGGCGGCTGTTTGAAAACAAATCGAACTTTGTTGAAAATAGTGAAAACGTGAATTTTTCGTTATTTAACAGTAACGACGAAGGTTTTTACGCAACAAATTATTTAATACCCGAGTGGAAAACCATTGACTTTTTTATTTTAATAGAAAACATAGATTTTTTATTTAATACAGAAGAGTTGTTGGAAAAAATTCAAACTATAAAAAACATTTCCACTCAATTTATTATTGAAATGGATACTTTAAGTACAAAATCACAAAAAAATTTAATTTTTTAATATGTTACCACGTAAAAAAACAAAAATAGTCGCAACCTTAGGGCCGGCTTGTAGCACCAAAGAAATTATTCAACAAATGATAGAATCAGGTGTGAATGTTTTTAGAATTAACTTTTCGCATGCCGATTACTTTGATATTGAAGACAAAGTACGCATTATACGCGAATTAAATAACGAATTTCATTACAACACATCGATATTAGCCGATTTACAAGGACCTAAATTGCGCGTAGGAGTTATGAAAGATGAAGTTGTACTTAAAAAAGGCGATATCATTACTTTTTCTACCAAAGAAGAATTTTTAGGAACAGCTGAAAAAGTGTACATGACCTATAAAAGTTTTCCTCAGGACGTAAATCCTGGCGAAAGTATTTTACTTGACGATGGAAAGCTAATTTTTAATGTTTTAGAAACAGACCGTGAGCATGAAGTAAAAGCAGTTGTTGTACAAGGCGGTCCGTTAAAATCTAAAAAGGGAGTAAACTTACCCAACACCAAAGTATCTTTACCAGCATTGACCGAAAAAGATATAAAAGATGCACTTTTTGCCATTAAATTAAGTGTAGATTGGATTGCATTATCGTTTGTAAGAACTGAAGAGGATTTAGAGGATTTACGTTTATTGATTGAACAAAATTCCGACCATAAAATTCCAATTATTGCAAAAATTGAAAAACCCGAAGCGGTTGCAAACATCAACAAAATTGTATCGCATTGCGATGGTTTAATGGTGGCTCGTGGCGATTTAGGTGTTGAAATACCCGCACAAGAAGTTCCATTAATTCAAAAACAATTGGTTCATAAAGCAAAATACGCTCGAATTCCGGTTATTATTGCTACACAAATGATGGAAACCATGATTACCAGCTTAACCCCTACACGTGCCGAAGTGAACGACGTAGCAAACTCGGTAATGGACGGTGCCGACGCGGTAATGCTTTCAGGTGAAACATCGGTTGGTAATTATCCTGTACAGGTAATTGAAAAAATGACGCAGATTATTGAAAGTGTTGAAAATTCCGACTTAATAAAGCTACCCGTTAACGACCCTAAAATTAAAACCAAGCGTTTTATAACCAAATCTATTTGTTACCATGCGGCTATTATGGCAAATGATATTGAGGCTAAAGTTATTAATACGTTAACCAATTCAGGGTACACTGCTTTTCAAATATCAGCATGGCGCCCTAATGCGCATATTTTAGCATACACATCAAACAAACACATGCTTACGCAATTAAATTTACTTTGGGGCGTTACAGCATTTTGGTACGATAAATACGAAAGTACCGATGTTACTATTGAAGACATTAATAAAATTGCCAAAGAAAACAATTACGTTAATGAAGGCGATTATACCATTAATTTAGCATCGATGCCTTTAAACGAAAAAGGTATGGTAAACACTGTACGTGTTTCGGAGATTGAATAATAAACCAAATTTTAATATAAACTAAAAGTCATTCTTAACCGAGAATGGCTTTTTTTTTGCAAAAGGGATTACCTTCGGTCAGTTCGGCCAAAGCCTCGGGTGAAGTGAAAATCCTTTTTGTTAGGAACGAACAAAAAGATTGTAACTGAAAGCCCGGCCCGAAGGGTTTGTCATGATAAAAATAAAGCACAAAAAAAGCCTTCGATTTTCTCGAAGGCTTTTGTGTATAAGAAAATAGATTATTTTTTCTTTTTTGCACCTTTTTCTGCTTTTGCAGCTTCTTGAGCAGCTTTCATAGCCGCACGAGAGATACGTACTTGAGCAACAACTGTATTATCTGGGTGTAACAATTTAAAGTTGTTAGTTGGTAATTTAGTAACGTATAATTTGTTACCCATTTCTAATTCAGTGATATCAGCTTCTACGAAATCAGGTAAATTAGCAGGTAAAGCACGTACTTTTAATTTACGTTGGTTTAAACGTAATACACCACCAGCCATAACACCTTTACTGTTACCTACTACTTTTACAGGCACTTCCATAGTAATTTCTTTGTCTGCGTGTAATTGGAAAAAGTCAATGTGTAAAATTTTGTCTGATACTGGATCAAACTGAATATCTTGTAAAACACAGTCAATAGTTTTACCACCTAAATCAACAGCAACTGTATGTACGTTTGGAGTGTACACCAAGTTTTTAAACGCTTTTTCTTCAGCTGTAAAATGTACTGGTTGTTCTCCTCCGTAAACTACGCAAGGAACCAATCCAGCATTACGTGCGGCTTTAGTAGCTACTTTACCTACGCTTTCTCTTTCTTGTCCTTTAATTGAAATTGATTTCATTTTAAATATATAAAAATTAATAAAAAATTACATGATAAATTTATCGCTTATCGATGTGTTGTTTTGTACCATGTGCATAACATCGGCAAACAAACCAGCACAGCTTAATACGCGAATTTTGTTACTTTGTTTTTTAAGCGGTATAGAATCGGTTACAATTAATTCTGTTAAAGATGAATTTTCAATTTTCTCTACAGCATTGCCCGACAAAATAGCATGTGTACAAATTGCACGTACGCTTAAGGCACCGCGTTCTAACATTACATCGGCTGCTTTTGCAAGTGTACCGCCTGTGTCAATCATATCATCAACCAAAATAACATTACGGCCTTTTACATCGCCAATAAGTTCCATGGTATCAATTACGTTTGCTTTTTTGCGTTGTTTGTAACAAACTACTACTTCGCTTTCTAAATATTTTGCATACGCATAAGCACGCTTTGAACCGCCCATGTCTGGTGATGCAATGGTTAAATTTTCTAAACCTAATGATTGTACGTAAGGTAAGAAAATGGTTGATGCATACAAGTGATCTACTGGTTTTTCAAAGAACCCTTGAATTTGATCGGCGTGTAAATCCATAGTCATTACACGTGTTGCACCTGCTGTTTCTAACATTTTAGCTACTAATTTAGCACCTATTGGCACACGAGGCTTGTCTTTACGATCTTGACGTGCCCATCCAAAATAAGGAATAACAGCGGTAATATGGCGTGCTGACGCGCGTTTAGCCGCATCGCACATTAACAATAATTCCATTAAATTATCGGCACTAGGAAAGGTAGAACACACTAAGAATACACGTAATCCACGAATAGATTCTTCGAATGAAGGTTGAAATTCCCCATCGCTATAATGTGAAAAGGTAACTTTACCTAGCTCTACACCGTAATGCTTTGCAATTTCTTCTGCTAATTCTTTACTCTGCGAACACGCAAACACCTTTGCTTCAGGCTCAAAGTAACTCATTGTTAATTAGTTTAGTAGTTATTATTGTTGTTGTATTGTGGGTGCAAATTTAAAAATAAAATTGATGTTACTTGCATTTTTTTTGCTTTTTATTTGTTTTAATTGAAAATGTACTTACATTTGCACTCACAATTTCAAGCAAAAAGCCTGAGTGGCGGAATTGGTAGACGCGCACGACTCAAACTCGTGTTCTTCGGAGTGTGGGTTCGATTCCCACCTCAGGTACAGAAAAGAGCTTATAATCAAACTGATTTTAAGCTCTTTTTGTTTTTATCAATACTTTTTAAAAATATTAATGCTCCAAAAAAGCAAGTATTTTATAGCAAAAACATAGCTGCTCTATAAAACAAAACATAATCATAATTAAAAATTCATGAACAATTATTATATTTTGAAGAATGATTTAGATGACAAAATTGTAGGTAAAGATTACCCACAAGTAGACTGCTTAACAATGCATCAAGCTCATCTAATTACTTCTTGGCATCTTTTTGACCCCAAACCTAATTTAAAATTTAAATTAAAAAAAAGAGCTGTATTAACAGACACTTTAAAAGACATTACAATAGGTGGCGGAACAGGTTTTCTAATAAACTCAAAAACTAAAGATATATTTAAGAAATTCAATATAATGAGACATCAATATTTTGATGCTTCTGTTGAAACACAAAAAGCAGAAATCTTAGCTTATTTTTGGTTACATCTTACAGAACCACAATTAACAGAAGAATTAGATTTTAAAAATAGTATTTTTCTCGAAAAAAAATGGGCTACCATAAAAGGTACTATACAATTAAAATCTTACGAACATTACAAAGAATTAAAAGCCAAAGATACAGAAGCTTCTTTCGGTGCAAGACTAGATAAAATAGCTTTATCGGATAATTTTGACAGCGAGTTAGATATGTTTACCTTTTTACCTTTTGACAATAACGTTTATATATCTGAAAGATTGAAGAATGCTATAGAAGAAAATGGAATCATAGGTTTTAAAATAGAAAAAGCCACTAATTTTTTTTAGTATCATTTCCTGTTTTCAAACTTACACCCTCAATATCAAAATTATAAACTGATAGCGAATCATTTAATTGTTTAACAATTAATAAGCATTCATAATCTCTTTTTATTTTTGACAATCTATTACAATCTACTTTTTCGCAAGAGAAAAAGATAACAAAGAGACACATAAAATAGTATTTCATAGTTTTTTACAATTTAAACCTCGCTACACAAAACCTCCAGACTTTGAGCCACTTTTTAAAATAATTTCATCAAATATAATCAATCATTCTTTTTAACAATTAAAGACACAAAAGGTACAACTTTAGCTTTGAATAATTTAGCACAAAGTAGGCTTACTTCAACAAACTGTTTTCATCAAAAAAACATTTTGCAATTAAAAAATTATTGTACTTTTAATTTACGCTTTTTAGAAAAAAATAAAACATGAAAATTACATCAAAACTATTCACACGCCTTTCGGCTATTTTTATTTTTATTCATTTATTAGGGCATACAGGTGGCCATATGGGCTGGGACGATGAAACCGGGCCTTTGTACCACGTAGTTAAAGTAATGAAAGGCAATAGTGCAGAATTTATGGGCGCAACCAAAAGCATGGCCGACTATTTTAACGGCTACAGCATTATGCTTTTTGGTGTATTTGGAATGAGCATTTTAATACTTTGGAATGTTGCCAACCATTTACAAACTAATAAACAATTAGCTAAACCTATTTTGGCAAGTATGGGTATTGCTTACTTATTTTTTGGCGTTGTAGAATATTTGTACTTTTTTCCGTTTGCGGCTTTTATTAGCATTTTTGCAGGATTGTTTGCTTTAATTGCTGTTTTGAAATTAAAAAGCGAAACGGTTTAGAATAAAATTTTTTTTTAAACTGTTTTATATATTAAACAAAAGTAACCCTAATTAAAAACCAACTTATTATTCCTTTTATTTTAAGCTAAATTGAATTTAATTCATTACAAATTAGTATATTTATAAACTAATTACGAGTATACCTTACGAATAAAGTATATTGTAAAATGAAAAAATACTAAATGACAAGTAAAATAATTGGCGTAGGAAACTACATACCTTCACAAACTATTACGAATCTATTTTTTGACAACCATCATTTTTTAGACGAAAACGGCGATGCATTGTTACAAAGTAATGCTATTATTGCTGATAAACTGAAAGAAATTACTGGTATTGAAGAAAGAAGATATGCCGATAAAGACCAAGTTGCATCGGATATTGGTTTTTTAGCTGCTAAAAAAGCCATTGAAAACGCAAGTATTGATCCTGAAACAATTGACTATATTATTTTTGCTCATAATTTTGGAGATGTACGTTTTGGAACTATACAAACCGATATGGTTCCTAGCTTGGCTGCAAGAGTAAAAAATTTATTGCACATAAAAAACAATTTTTGCGTTGCATATGATGTAATTTTTGGTTGCCCTGGTTGGATTGAAGGTATGATACAAGCGAATTGCTTTATTAAAGCAGGCATTGCAAAACGCTGTTTAGTTATTGGCGCCGAAACACTTTCACGTGTAGTTGATATTCATGACAGAGACAGCATGATTTATGCTGATGGTGCTGGTGCTGCTATTTTAGATGTAAGCAACAACAAAGTGGGGATACAATCGCACTTATCGGCTTCGTTTACTTTTAAAGAAAAAGACTATTTATATTTTGGAAAATCTTTTAACACCAAAAGCAGTGCAAACATTAGATATATCAAAATGGAAGGGAGACGTATTTACGAGTTTGCGCTTTTAAATGTTCCTGGCGCCATGAAGAAATGTTTTGATGAAAGTGGATATACAATTGATCAACTTTCTAAAATTATTATTCATCAGGCAAATGAAAAAATGGACGAAGCCATTGTAAATCGTTTCTATAAATTATACAATAAGCCTGTGCCTGCAAACATAATGCCTATGGTTATTCATAAATTAGGCAATAGCAGCGTTGCTACCATTCCTACCTTATTAACCATGCTTTTAAACAACGAACTTGAAAACCACTCCCTTAATAAAGGCGATGTTGTTTTATTTGCTTCGGTTGGTGCTGGTATGAATGTAAATGCTTTTGTTTACACGTTTTAAATAAAAAAGGATATCCAAAAATGAATATCCTTTTTATTATTTTAGTAAAAATTATTTTCTTTTTACATTCACAGCAGTGATTCCTTTTCTACCTTGTTCTGTATCAAAAACAACGTTGTCATTTTCGCGTATTCTATCTACCAAACCACTTGTATGAACAAAAATATCTTCATTAGTATTTGTTTGTGTAATAAATCCAAATCCTTTAGATTCATTAAAAAATTTTACAGTGCCTTCTTGCATCGTTTCTATGTATTAAATTAATTATTTGTTTATTTTTTTATATCAATGGCTCTAAAACCTTTGGGGGTTAATTCTTTTTTAAAGCTTACTTTTTCGTGTTTTTTCACTTCTACAATTGCTTGCCCCATGTGAAAAAATACACTTTCGCCTGTTTTTTCTTCGGTAATAAAACCGTACCCTTTATCGCTTATATGTGTAACAATACCAACAAAAACGGTTTCAGAATCAACTTGTTGCGATTTGCTTTTTTTCATTGCTTTAGCCAAATCTTCTTCTTTATTTTGCAAATGTGGAGGTACCGAAGTAAAATTTCCGTTTACATCAACATAAACAATCATGTCTTCAAGACTTTTGCCTTTGTTATTGTTTGCTTTACGATCTTCACGACGAAGTTGTTTGTCTTGTAAGCGTTTTGTTTTTTTCTTGTTATTTTCTTTTTTAGAAAAAGAATCTGCCATATTTTATATCCTTTTTTAAGTTTTAAATTTTAGGTTGTTAAAGTGTATTCTGGTATTTTAAAACCAATTAATTTTTGAATACTTTTTAAGTCTTTCTTTTGTTCGTTATCGCAAAAGGAAATTGCCGTTCCATTGTTCCCAGCTCGGCCTGTACGCCCAATTCTGTGCACATAGGTTTCAGGAACGTTTGGAAGTTCATAATTTACAACATGTGATAATTCGTCAATATCTATACCTCGGGCTGCAATGTCGGTTGCAATTAATACCCTTATGCGGTTATTCTTAAAATTTTCTAATGCGTTTTGACGCGCGTTTTGTGATTTATTACCATGTATTGCAGCTGCTTGTATACCTTGCTTCATTAATTGCTTCACCAATTTATCAGCTCCGTGTTTTGTACGTGAAAAAATTAATGACCGCTTAATGGAATGCTTTTCTAGAATAGAGATTAATAAATTTAACTTTTCTGCTTTTTCAACAAAACAAACACTTTGGTTGATGCTTTTTGCGGTTGATGAAATAGGCGTTACGTTAATTTCTACAGGATTTATTAAAAAGCTATGTGCAAAACTTCTAATTTCTGAAGGCATTGTTGCAGAGAATAATAAACTTTGTCTTTTACTAGGTATTTTTTTTAAGATTTTCTTTACATCGTTCACAAAACCCATATCTAGCATACGATCTGCTTCATCTAATACAAAAATTTCTAGTGTTCGCAAATCTATACACCCCTGGTTAATAAGATCTTGCAACCTACCCGGTGTTGCAATTAACACATCTACGCCCTTACGCAATTGGCTTACTTGGTTTACTTGCGATACACCACCAAAAATTGCTAAATAACTTATTGGTAAATACTGACCGTATGTTTCAAAATTATCGCTGATTTGAATTGCTAATTCACGTGTTGGGGTTAAAATTAGCGCACGAATACCTTGCTTAACTGTAGCTTTGTTTTGGGTAAGTAATTGTAAAATTGGTATTGCGAATGATGCGGTTTTACCTGTACCAGTTTGTGCACAACCTATTACATCGTTTCCGTTTAAAATATAGGGTATTGTTTTATATTGTATTGGGGTTGCCTTACTATAACCGGCTTTTGTTACAGCTTTCATTATGGGCTGTATAATTTCTAAATCTTTGAAATTCATAATCATATTACCGGACTACCGGTATTTGTAAATTTTCAGCAACAAAGAATTATATACATTATTACTGAAGTACTTTTTTAGCGAAGATATTTAACAACTTTATTTATAGCTGTAGCAATATACTTTACTTGTAAAGTAGTTAATATTTTTAATTTTATTAATTACGAATTATTCTGTTTAAAAAAACGCAATTAATAGTTGAAAATTTTGTTTATTTTTTATTAAAAATAGTAAATCTAAGGGTGTACTTTATCAGATTTCGCCAACTATTGTTCTTAAAATAAAATGTGGCAACTGAAAAAAGCAAAACTGAGTGAGAAAAAATGTCTTTAAACTGTTATCAGAAGAGGCAAATACAAAAGCCTTGTAATAAATTCTTTACAAAGGTAGATAAAAAAAACTACACCTTTCACAAAAAATATTAAAAATGTACCAAAATACATTATTTAAGATAAAATTTATAGTAATTTAAAAAAACAAGTGTATAATTTTTACTAAAATATTTAATTGATTTAATAGTTTATTAAGTAGATTTTTTTACCAAAACAACCCAATCGTTTTCTATAAACATATATCCTTGATCGTACACAAAATAATAAGTTACTCCAGCCTTTGTGGTATAAACCGATGTTATTAAAGTAAAATCAAAACCTAAATCTATTAGTTTCTTTTTAGTTGTTTTAGTTTTTCCTTCTGGATTATTTTCACATAAAATACGGTAATTTTTGCGTAACGTATAGTTTACCGTACGCATATAGTTGTTGGTATCTTTATTTAATTTGTTATTATAGGTGTTACGGCAGGCATCGTTACAAAATTTCTTATCTTCACGACCCATAATTTTTTCACCACATTCTAAACAATTTTTGCCCATTTTTGTTTTAAAGATACTAAAAAACAGTCTGAATTAAAAAATACAACTACCCTATTTTAACAATTTTAAATGCTGTTGCATTTCGTTACGCACTTGCATGTAATTTTTATAGTATAAACTTGAAAAAACCGCAATTGCTTTGTTATCTTTAATTAAATAGCAGTATTCATGGTATTGCGCGCGCTGTTTAAAATCGCGAATTACAAAACCATCAATATCGTTTGTATTAAAAACACGTTTGGTACCAAAACCTAGAAGTTGTTTCACTTCAATAGTATCTTTGGTAATTTTAATTACAGCCATACGTAAATTCATTTCTACAAAAAAGCCCCAAATAATTACAAAAATACTTACCAAACCGCACAGCAATAAAAAAACAGTTAACCCCCAGTGCCAATTATCTTGAAACATACCCAAAAACTTATTTACAATAAAAGCGGTTGCAACCGGAAAACTTAATATTAATATACTGTATAAATACGCAGTGTTGCTTAATTTAGATTGTATCATGAATTTATTTTTTTCAAAAATAACATATTAAAAATGAACTTCAATTTGTTTTTTTAATTTCACTTTTTGATTTGTAATTTTTAAACTCTTCTATCATCTTAATTTAGACTTATTTTTAATAAATTTACTTAAAATTTAAGTTGTGGTATGTTTCAAAATTTATTAATTATTCATTCAATAATGCGCTGGGTGGTAATTGTTGCGCTTTTATTAGGTATTGGATCTGTTTTTATAAATAAATCGCAAAAAAACATTTATACAAGCAAACATTATTTTTGGTTTAATGTTATAAAGCATTTATTAAACATACAATTTGTAATTGGTTTAATAATATTAACTAAAAGCCCCATGGTACAAGCTTTTTGGTCGCAAATAAACCAAGCTGTAAAATGGCGCGAAATTCGTTTTTTCGGCTTAGAACATCCTTTCATGATGATTTTAAGCATTTTAGTTTTTAATTTTATTATACACAAAAGCAAAAAATTCATAAACTCAACCAAAGGTTTTAACTACTTATTTTGGGGTTATTTAGTTGTTTTTATATTGGTTTTCATTTCAATTCCTTGGTCGTTTTCGCCATTTACAACCCGACCTTTATTCAGATTTTTTTAGATAAAACAGCATTTTTTAGTAACTTTATTACATTAAAGAAAGTTAAATGCAGATTAATAAAGTTGAATTACGCAATCTAGAAATTGAAGACTATATAGGTTTAAAAAACTCTATGCAACAAGCCTACGAAGAAGGCGTGGAAGATCCTTATTGGAAAAAAGAAGAAATTAAACGCTTGTTAAAAATTTTTCCCGAAGGTCAAATTGTAATTGTTGTAGATGACAAGGTTGTAGGTGCTGCTTTATCGTTAATTGTTGATGAAAGCTTGGCATTATCTAACCACAAATACAACGATATTATTACCGATAGCAAATTTAAAGCACACAATCCAGACGGTGATGTTTTATATGGAATTGATGTTTTTATTCATCCCGATTACCGCGGATTACGTCTTGGGCGTCGCTTGTACGATGGTCGTAAAGAATTGTGCGAACAATTAAATTTAAAATCAATTATTTTTGCTGGGCGTATACCTAATTACCGCAACTTTGCTAAAGATTTAACACCAAAACAATACCTAGATAAGGTTAAAACTAAAGAAATTCACGACCCCGTAATATCGTTCCAAGTAAATAACGATTTTCACATTAAAAGGCTACTTCGCAACTATTTAGAAGGAGACCACGATTCACGTGATTACGCTGTTTTATTAGAATGGAACAACATTTCGTACGATAAATCACCTGTATTAATAAACACTAAAAAAAGTTTAGTGCGCTTAGGCTTAATTCAATGGCAAATGCGTCCTTTAAACAATTTGCAAGAGTTTTTTGACCAAGCCGAGTTTTTTATCGATGCTGTTTCGGGCTATGAAAGTGATTTTGCTACTTTTCCAGAACTTTTTGTTGCCCCTTTAATGGCCGATTACAACCACTTATCAGAATCTGAAGCTATACGTGAATTAGCAAAATATACCGATACTATTCACAAACGCTTTCAAGAATTTGCCATTCAATACAATATAAACATCATTACAGGTAGTATGCCTTTTTTAGAAGATAATGTATTGTACAACGTAGGTTTTTTGTGTAAACGCGATGGATCGTCTGAAATGTACCGAAAAATTCACATTACACCTAACGAACGTTTATACTGGGGCATGCAAGGCGGCGATCTAATACAAACTTTTGACACCGATTGTGGTAAAATTGGCATTATTATTTGTTATGATGTTGAATTTCCAGAACTTTCACGACTAATGAGTGAAGACGGAATGGAAATACTTTTTGTACCCTATTTAACCGATACCCAAAACGGGTATACCCGTGTACGTAGTTGTGCACAAGCGCGTGCTATAGAAAACGAATGTTATGTAGCTATTACAGGTTGTGTAGGTAATTTACCTAAAGTAAACAACATGGATATACAATACGGGCAAGCTGCCGTTTTTACTCCATCTGACTTTGCTTTTCCAAACAATGGTGTAAAGGCCGAAGCTACTCCAAATACCGAAATGACCTTGATTGTTGATGTTGAACTAAATGCTTTAAAAGAATTACACGAATTAGGTAGTGTTCGCATTAAAAAAGACCGTAGATTAGATTTGTATAAATTAAGAAAATTAAAATAATTGAATATAGCCATTTTAGGCGCAGGTTGGCTTGGTAGCGCACTTGCCCATTCATTACAAAACAATAATCACAACGTTAAAGTTTCGGTAACTAGCACTGAAAAAAAACAACTTTTACATGCAACGGGCATTAATGCTTTCGTTGTTTCTGCAACCAACGACACAATTAACGGTGAACTTAATTTTTTTAAAAATATCGATGTTTTAGTTTGCACTTTAACACCTCAACCTATTAATATTTTTAAAACTTTAGCAAACGAAATAGAAAAACAAGGTATTAAAAAAGTAATTATTTGCAGTTCAACAGGTATTTACCAAAACTGCACTGGATTAGTTACCGAAAATAGCCATTTAAATACCGATATTGAAAAAGTTAATCTTTTAAAAAATATTGAAGATACATTTTTAAACCAACCTACCTTTACAGCAACAATTTTACGTTTAGGTGGTTTAATTGGCGGCAACAGACACCCAGTAATTCACCTTGCTAAAAAAACAGAAATTAGCGATGGCAACGAACCTGTTAACATTGTTTTTTTAGAAACCATTCTAAAGAACATTCAACTATTAATAAATAAACCGCTACTTAATACGGTTTTTAATTTGGTTGAAAACGACCACAGAACAAAAGAAGCTTTTTATACAGCCGAAGCAAAAAAACACACCCTAACATTACCCCCATTCACCAAAAATAGCGCACCTAAAAACCGAATAGTATCAACCAATAAAATCCAAAAACATCTAACTAATAATTAACAAACAAACCTATTAAAGCTTTTGTGTTTTTTAGTAAATTTGATACAAATCAAAAAAACGTACTTTTTAAAATCAAATCAAAAAAATGCTTAAAACCTTAATAACAAATCTTCTAATAATAAGCTTTGGCTTTGCGGCTTATTGTCAGCAAAAACCTAAAGTAGGTTTGGTTTTAAGTGGCGGTGGTGCAAAAGGTTTAGCACACATTGGCGTTTTAAAGGTTTTAGAACAACAAGGCGTTAAAGTTGATTATATAGCTGGAACCAGCATGGGGGCTATTATTGGCGGTTTATATGCATCGGGGTACACTGCTAACCAAATAGACTCTATTTTTAATACGGTAGATTCTGATGCTTTACTTCAAGATTATATCCCAAGGAATTCAAAATCGTTTTACGAAAAACGAAACGATGAAATTTACGCATTACAATTACCCTTTAACGATTTTAAAATTGGCAGTCCTGTTGCGCTTTCAAAGGGTATGTACAATTACAATTTAATGCACAAACTTTTAGCACATGTTCGGTTTGAAAATGATTTCACAAAACTTCCCATTCCTTTTCTTTGTGTGGCTACCGATGTAGTTACTGGCGAAGCTGTGGTTTTAGAAAAAGGGAATTTAGCGCAAAGTATTTTAGCTAGTGGCGCATTTCCATCGTTGTACACACCCGTAGAAATTAACGATAGATTACTAATTGATGGTGGTGTGGTAAACAATTACCCAATTGAAGAACTGCAAAAAAAAGGAGTTGATATTATTATTGGGGTTGATGTACAAGATGGTATTAAAAACCGCAACGATATTAAAGGCGTTTTTGATGTACTTATGCAAATTGCCAATTACAGTATGTATCAAGGCATGAATACTAAAATCAATCAGACCAATATTTATATTAAACCAGATATTTCGAACTATTCTGTGGTTACATTTGATAAGGGTTCAGAAATTATTCAAAAGGGAATTGATGCCGCAAATGAAAAAATATCCGAATTACAAAAAATAAGCAGCAACCACAAAAAAAATAAACTTCCTAATTACATTTTAAACGATGATTTACCTATTAAAGAAGTTAAATTCAACCATTTAAAAAATTACAACAAAGATTACGTTTTTGGTAAACTAGGTTATTTTAAAAATCAATGTGTATCATTTAACGAATTAAAAAATGGCATTACAAACCTTAATGCTACACAAAATTTCAGCAGTATTAATTACCATTTTGAAAAAGGTAATGATGAAGAAGGCGATTACTTAGTTTTAAATTTAAAAGAAAATACCGTAAACCGCTTTTTAAAGTTTGGTTTGCATTTTGACAATCTTTACAAAAGTGCGGCATTGGTAAACATTACCCAAAAAAAATTACTTTTTAAGAACGATGTTGCTTCGTTTGATTTTATTTTTGGCGATAACTTACGATACAACTTTAACTATTTTATAGACAATGGATTAAGATGGAGTTTTGGGGCTCAAAGTCGTTTTAACAAATTCAAATACAACGTTTTAACCAATCAAAAACCAATTATAACAGATCAATTTTTAAAACTAGAAACTTATAATACAGCTTACACCGATTTATCTAACAGGTTGTATGTACAAAGTTACTACAACAACAAATTTTTAGTAGGTTTAGGGCTTGAACACAAGTTTCAAATTGTAGATATAAACAATGTAAATCTCACAAAAAACTGGTTAGATAAAAGTCATTACGCAAGTTCGTTTTTTACCCTTGTATTAGATACATATGACAATAAATACTTCCCTACAAAAGGTTTGAATTTTAATACCGAAGTAAAACACACTTTTTTTTCAACCAATTACAACCAAAATTTTGAACCTTTTACCCAAATAAATGCAGAATTAGGTACTGTAAAAACATTTTTTAATAAATTTTCGGTCGAAGTAAAAGGCGATATTGGCATTACCGTTGGTAGTTTACCAGCACCTAATCTTAATTACTTTTTAGGCGGTTACGGCTTTCAGTCATTAAGCAACATAAAACTTTTTTTTGGATACGATTTTTTAAGTTTAAACGCCAACACCTACTTAAAAACAGCACTAAAAGTTGATTATTTGTTTTACAAAAAACACCATATAAACTTAACGGCCAACTACATGCACTTACAAAACGCAATGTTTCAGTACAACGATTGGTTTACACAACCTTTAAAATCGGGGTATGCATTGGGGTATGGTTTTCAAACCGTAATTGGGCCACTAGAAATTAAACAATCGTATTCACCACAAGTAAAAACCCACTTTACTTGGTTTAGTTTAGGCTTTTGGTTTTAACAAAAACACAACCCTAATTTTTTAATCAAAAGTATCGCATTGCCAAAAATAGTTTTTATATTTGTTAGGTATGAAAACATGGCAAGGATTATTAGCAAAATTAAAATACTTCATTAAACGCAATCCCGAATGAAGAAGGCAATCCTATGCTTTTATTCATTAATTTAAAATAAGTAAACTATGCCTATATATCATAAATTAGGAGAAATTCCACATAAACGCCATATACAATTTCGTAAACCTAACGGTGAATTGTATTACGAACAACTTTTTGGCACTGTTGGTTTTGATGGTATGTCTACAAACATGTATCATAACTACCGCCCAACCATGGTTAAAGAAATTAAAAACCAATATTCGGTTGCGCCAAAAATTGCCAAAGAAAACAATATTCAATCGTATCGTTTACGTGGTTTTAATGTATTGCCGGAAAACGATTATTTACAAAGTAGAAAAATTGTTTTAACCAATAGCGATTGCCACATTGTTTTGGCTGCACCTAAAAAATCAACCACTGATTATTTTTATAAAAATACCGATTCTGACGAAGTTATCTTTATTCACAAAGGTACCGGAAAGTTAAGAACCATGTTAGGAAACTTAACTTTTAAATACGGTGATTATTTAGTGATTCCGCGTGGAATGATTTACAAAATTGATTTTGACACCGAAGACAACCGCTTATTTATTGTAGAATCGCACAGACCTGTGTACACACCAAAGCAATACCGCAACTGGTTTGGGCAATTATTAGAACACTCGCCTTTTTGCGAACGCGATATTCGTAGACCTGAAGAATTAGAAACGCACGACGAAAAAGGAGAATTCTTAATAAAAATTAAAAAGAAAGACGAAATTTTCGATATCGTTTACGCTTCACACCCATTTGATGTGGTAGGTTACGATGGTTACAATTACCCGTATGCATTCTCAATCCACGATTTTGAACCAATTACAGGTAGAATTCACTTACCGCCACCAATTCATCAAACTTTTGAAACAGATGCTTTTGTTATTTGTTCATTTGTACCGCGTATGTATGACTACCATCCGCAATCAATCCCTGCACCATACAACCACAGTAATATTGATGCCGACGAAGTTTTATACTATGTAGATGGCGATTTTATGAGTCGTAATGATATTGAAGCAGGCCATATTTCATTACACCCTGCAGGTATTCCACACGGACCACACCCTGGCGCTGCAGAAAGAAGTATTGGTAAAGTAGATACCCAAGAATTAGCCGTAATGGTTGATACTTTTAAACCCTTAATGGTTACAGAAGAAGCAATGAAAATTGCCGATGATAAATATTATTTATCTTGGCTTGAATAGTTGCTATTAAAAAATTACGTTTAAACAACAATTATACAAAACACAACAATTATTATGTCACAAGAATTAAAGTCTGTAGAATACGGATTAGAAAAAATATTTGAAGGAGCACAAGATTTCTTACCTTTATTAGGTACAGATTATGTAGAATTTTACGTAGGAAACGCAAAACAAGCGGCACATTTTTATAAAACAGCATTTGGTTTTCAATCATTAGCTTACGCTGGTTTAGAAACAGGTGTTAAAGACAGAGCTTCGTATGTGTTAAAACAAGATAAAATACGTTTGGTTTTAACAACAGCTTTAAATTCACAGTCGCCAATTGGTGAACACGTTAAAAAACACGGCGATGGTGTAAAAGTAATTGCTTTATGGGTTGAAGATGCACGTAAATCATTCGAAGAAACTACTAAACGTGGTGCAAAACCTTATTTTGAACCAACTGTTGAAACCGATGAAAACGGTGAAGTTGTTCGTGCAGGTATATATGGTGCGTATGGCGAAACAGTGTTTGTTTTTGTAGAACGCAAAAACTACAACGGTATCTTTTTACCTGGTTATAGCGAATGGAAATCAGACTATAACCCAGAACCAGTTGGCTTAAAATTTATTGACCACATGGTTGGAAACACAGGTTGGAACCGTATGAACGAAGCGGTTAAATGGTTTGAAGATGTAATGGGATTTGTTAACTTTTTATCGTTTGATGATAAACAAATCACTACTGAATACTCTGCTTTAATGAGTAAAGTAATGAGTAACGGTAATGGCAGAATTAAATTCCCAATTAATGAACCTGCAAACGGTAAAAAACGTTCACAAATTGAAGAGTATTTAGATTTTTACGAAGACGAAGGTGTACAACACATTGCAGTTGCTACAGATGATATTATTAAAACTGTTGCCGATATGCGTGCAAGAGGAGTAGAATTTTTAAGCACACCTCCACAAGCATATTACGATGCAATTCCTGAAAGATTAAAAGATCATATGTCTAAATTTAAAGAAGATATTAACGAACTTCAAAAATTAGGAATTATGATTGATGCTGATGAAGAAGGTTATTTATTACAAATATTTACAAAACCTGTAGAAGACCGTCCAACTTTATTCTTTGAAATTATTCAACGTATGGGCGCTAAAGGTTTTGGTGCAGGTAACTTTAAAGCGTTATTTGAATCTATTGAAAGAGAACAAGAAAAAAGAGGTACTTTATAATTTAACTACACATTTGTGTTAAATATTAGTTAAGTAAAATTAATTGTTTTAAAATCAAAAAAATAAACCTACCTTTGCACTCACAAAAATAAGGGATCATATAACCTTATTTGAGTGTAATAAATTTTTCATAATTTATAGTTTTTTGGTTGGTTAATAGCATAAAAACCTGGTTGGAAACAACTAGGTTTTTTGTTTTTTAATAACTTTGGAATAGATATTGTTTTGTATCTTTCAAACAAAATTGTAAAATGATATGAAAAACCATTTATTAACAATAATTCTACTATTTACCACCGCATTAGCAATTGGTCAAAACAATGCTTTTAAAGCAGGTGAATTTTTTAAATTTCAAGTATCGTACGGCTTTATTAACGCTGGTATCACTACTTTAGAATTAAAAGAAACTACATACAACGGCAAAAAAGTATTCCACGCAAAAGGCGACGGGTATACAACTGGCTTTTCTAAAACATTTTTTAAAGTTAAAGACGATTACCAAAGTTATTTTGATGTAGAAACAGGTTTACCATACCGCTTTGTACGTAAAATAAATGAAGGAGGTTACACAAAAAACCAAGAAGGTTTTATTAACCAAAACAACAAAACTGTTCTTTTAAAAGATTATAAAGCTAAAACTCAAAAAACATATAATGTACCCCATAATGTACAAGATGTAATTTCGGCCTTTTATTATCTAAGGAACCATGACAAAATAAACAATATAAAGGTTGGAGAAACTATTTCAATTGATATGTTTTTTGATGACGAAACCTTTAAATTTAAATTAAAATTCATGGGTTATGAAAAAATAAAAACTAAATTTGGTACGATAAATTCAATGAAATTCCGTCCGTATGTTATGGCAGGACGTGTTTTTAAAGAACAAGAAAGTTTAACACTTTGGGTATCAAATGATGAAAATAAAGTACCTTTAAAAATTCAAGCAAGTTTGCTTGTTGGTTCTTTAAAAGCAGAATTAATTCAATACAAAAACATTAAAACCAATTTAAAACTAATAAAATAATGGAAATTTCAAACGAAAGACTACAAAAAGTAAACCAATTAGAAGATAAATTCACCAAAATTGATCAAAAATTAGACACACATTTAGAAGGTTTACTTTGGCAAAAACCAATTACTTATTGGGACTATATACAAACCGATGCCTTACTAAGTTTGCAAATTCAACGCAGTACGTTACCCGATGAAATGGTATTTATTATGTACCACCAAGTGAACGAACTGTTGTTTAAAATGATTCTTTGGGAAATTGAACAAGTTTGCTTTGCAGAAAACTTAACAACTACTTTTTTTACCGATCGTTTAGGAAGAATTTCACGTTATTTTGATATGCTTACCACATCGTTCACAATTATGCGCGATGGTATGGATACCGATCAATATCTTAAATTTAGAAACACTTTAACACCTGCAAGTGGTTTTCAAAGTGCTCAATACCGTTTAATTGAATTTGCTTCAACAGATTTAATTAATTTAATCGATGCTCGTTACCGCAAAACCATAGATCGCAACACCCCTTACGAAAACGCATTAGAACACATGTATTGGCAAGCAGCTGGTAAAGATTATGCTACCGGAAAAAAATCGTATCTAATTAATGAATTCGAAAAAAAATACAAAAAAGAATTCGTTGATTTCATGCAAAAATACAACACCAAAAACCTTTGGCAAACCTTTAAACAGTTACCCGAAGAAGATCAAAACAATGAAGAATTACGCAACGCAATGCGTCATTACGATAAAACTGTTAATATAACTTGGGTAATGGGCCACTTTAATGCTGCTAAAAAATACATTGAAAGCGAAGCTGGTCCGCAAGAAGCAACCGGTGGTAGCGATTGGAAAAAATACATGCTACCGCAATACCAACGAAGAATTTTCTTCCCTGAATTATGGAGCGAAGAAGAATTAGCTAATTGGGGAAAAGACGCCTTGTAATGAAGTTTTTTAAAATGATATCGGCTATTGCCATCGTTTCTTTTTTAATAGCTTGCAATAAAAAAACAGAAGATAATAAAACTGAAAAAGCTGTTACCGTTAAAAAAGAAACTAAACCCGAATTCGCATATGGTTTTTCGTTAAAAGAATACCATGTAGAACGCGATACGGTTGAACGTGGCGATAATTTAGGTATGATTTTAGCTCGACATAATTACGATGCAACCGAAATTTATGATATTGTTCAAAAGGTAAAAACCACTTTTGACCTTAGAAATATTAAAGCAGGCAAAACTTTTACACTTTTAAAATCAAAAGAAGCTATTTCTAAATTGCAAGTTTTGATTTACGAACCCAATAAGTTAGGCTTTCAGGTAATTGATTTTCGCGATTCAATACACGCTTACACTGTAAATTACCCCGTAAGTTATAAAACGCGTACAGTTGCTGGCGAAATAGATGGATCTTTATCAACATCTATACAAAACCAAGGATTAGACCCCGGACTAGCAGTTGCATTAGCTAAACGTTTTGCATGGACCGTTGATTTTTTTAAATTTAAAAAAGGGGATCAATTTGCATTAGCTGTAAAAGAAAAATACATTAACGATTCTATTTACGTAGGAACCGAAGAAATACTTGGCGCCTATTTTAAGTACGATGGAAAAGATGTGTATGGTTTTCCGTACAAACAACCTGGCGATACCGAAACTCAATTTTTTGATGAAAATGGGAAACAAATGCGAACCATGTTTTTAAAATCGCCTTTAAAATACTTTACCATTACATCTAAATTTTCAAAAAACCGCTTTCATCCTGTACAAAAAAGATTTAAAGCGCATAATGGTACCGATTACGCTGCACCGCACGGCACTCCTATCATGACAACAGCCGCAGGCGTTGTAGTTGAAACAGGACGCACATCGGGCAACGGTAACTACGTAAAAGTAAAGCACGATGGCATGTATACCACCCAATATTTGCACATGTCTAAAATATTAGTAAAACGTGGACAACGTGTAAATCAGGGTCAAATAATTGGCAAAGTAGGTAGTACCGGCTTAGCAACTGGGCCTCATGTTTGTTATCGTTTTTGGAAAAATGGAGTACAAGTAGATCCGCTTAAACAAAAACTACCAACAGCCATAGCTATGAACAATAATAACTTAGCGCAATATTTAACAAAAATAAAACCAATAAAAAGCAATTTAGACAAAATGCTTAAAGCAAAATTTAATAAATAATGCCCTTATTAAAGATAAATCCTACCGAAACACTTTCTTGGCAAAAGCTACAACAACATTTTTACGATATTCAATTTGTAAAAATGCAACAACTTTTTTGCGAAAATAAAAACAGAGCCAATGAATTTCACATTCAATGGAACGATTTTTTAGTTGATTTCTCTAAAAATCGCATCAATGCAACAACAATAGATTTGTTGGTTGAACTTGCAAATGAAGTAAACCTAAAAGTGGGGATTGATGCTTTAGTGAATGGAGCATTTATAAACGAAACAGAAAATCGTAAAGTTTTACATACCAACTTGCGTAAACTAAGCACAACTGAAAATGCTGAAGTGCACGATGCTTTAAACAAAATGCAACATTTTACTCAAAATGTAATAAACGGCACTTTAAAAGGCTCAACTGGTTTAGCTTTTACCGATGTAATTAATATTGGCATTGGAGGATCGGATTTAGGACCAAAATTGGTAACCGAAGCACTAGAAAATTACAAAAATCATTTAAATATTCATTACATTTCTAATATTGATAACGATAGTATTCAAACTTTAAAAAACAAATTAAATCCTGAAACTACATTAATTATTATTGTATCAAAATCGTTTACAACGTTAGAAACCATAAGTAATGCCAACATTTTTAAAGATTGGTTGTTACAAAATAATTTAAAAACGCAACACCATTTAGTTGCCGTTTCATCAAACATACCCGAAGCGGTTGCATATGGTGTTGAAAGTGTAAACATTTTTCCTATGTGGGATTATGTAGGCGGACGCTATTCGTTATGGAGTGCAGTTGGTTTAAGCACGGCATTAGCCATAGGTTTTAATCAATTTAAACAACTTTTAGATGGCGCTAATGAAATGGACAACCATTTTACAAACACGCCTTTTAAACATAACATTCCGGTGATTTTAGCGCTTATTTCCATTTGGTACAATAACTTTTTTTGTTTTGAAACCGAAGCTGTTATTCCGTATGTTGATAAACTTAAAATGTTACCAGCCTATTTGCAACAAGTAGTAATGGAAAGTAATGGTAAAAACGTTGATAGAAATGGTGATACTGTAAATTATGAAACCGGAAATATTATTTGGGGCGAAGTTGGAACCAATTCACAACATGCTTTTTTTCAATTATTTCATCAAGGAACCAAAATTATACCAACCGATTTTATTGGTTTTGTAAACGCTTTTACTCCTAGTGATTTGCACGATTTACTTATGGCAAATTTCTTTGCACAAACCGAAGCATTAATGAACGGCAAAGAAGGAAATTACCATACAAACGATTCAAATGACAAAAACGCGGTTTATAAAGATTTTAAAGGTAATAGACCATCAAATACCATTTTAATAAACAAACTTACCCCTAAAACGTTAGGTAGTTTATTAGCCCTTTATGAACATAAAACTTTTGTACAAGGGTACATATGGAACATTTATAGTTTTGATCAATTTGGTGTAGAATACGGTAAAGTATTGGCCAATAATATAAAAGCCGAGCTAAATAATCAAGATATTAAGAATCATGATTGTTCTACCACCTTTTTATTAAATCATTACTTAAAAAATAAAAAGTAAACTATTAATAAAAAAAACAAACCCCATTGTAAAATAAAAATGCAATGGGGTTTATTTATAATGTACATATTAATCTTCAATATACAGCACCAATCCTTTTAAATAAGAACCTTCAGGGTGAAACATATTTACAGGATGATCTGGTCCTTGTGAAAGTTTATGTAAAACACGTACTTTTCTACCTGCTTCAATAGCTGCTGCAGCAATGGTGTTGTAAAAAAGAACATCGTCTATTACTTGTGAACATGAAAAAGTAAATAAAAAGCCACCTTTTGAAATAGTTTTTAAACCAGCAATGTTTAAACGCTTGTATGCTTGGGTTGCGGTATGCTTACTTTTTATGTTTTTTGCAAATGCGGGTGGATCTAAAACAATTACTTCGTATTTATTTTTATTTTCTTTCAAAAATTCAAACACGTCTGAAGCTATAGCTTGATGGTTGCTATTTGCAAAATTTAAATCCATGTTTTGTGCAGCCAGTTTTACTGCTTTTTCAGAAATATCGACAGATGTTACCAAACTAGCACCTGCTTGCATTGCATAAATAGAAAATCCGCCAGTATAACAAAACGTATTTAATACTTTTTTACCGTGTGAATAACGTTGTAAAAGCTTTCTGTTTTCGCGTTGATCTAAAAAGAAACCTGTTTTTTGACCTTCCACCCAATTTACATGAAATTGTATATTGTTTTCTATAGCAATGGTTTCGTTATTTGTTCCAAATAAATGAAAATCGGTACCTGTATTTGGTAAAGTTTGTGCACTTTTACAGTAAATAGTTTCACAAAAATTAGGAAAGCATTCTTTTATTGCATCAGCTATTTTACGAATATTAAAGTATATGCCTGATGAATGTGCCTGAATAACAAAATTATTGTTATAAAAATCTATAATTAAACCAGGAATTCCATCGCCTTCTCCATGAATTAATCTAAAAGCATTGGTTTCGTTGCTGTTTAGTAAGTTTTGGCGTAATTGCCAAGCAGCGACTAGTTTATTTTTCCAAAAATCATCGTTAAAAACCTCATCGGCAAAAGTAAGTACGCGTATTGCAATACTACCTTTGTTGCTGTAAAAACCAGTTGCTAAGTGCGCACCATTGTAAGTAGTAACATCAACCATTTGGCCGTCTTCTAACTCACTACTAACTCCATAAACTGCTCCACTAAAAATCCAAGGATGTTTACGTAAAACCGATTTTTCTTTTCCTTGTTTTAATATAACCTTTTCAAATTCCATTGAAATATTTTTTTACAAAGGTAGTAAAATAGATTGGTCGATTTTTTTAAATTAAAAGTTTGAAATAGGATTAAACTTTGGTCTCGTCAGATTCTTTATTATCAGAATTTTCTGTAGTAATTTGTTCTTTTTCGGGTTCTGATTTAGGTAAAATTGTAGTTTTAGGTTTTCTATACAAATATCTGTTGTAATATTTTTCAAAAAAAGGCGTAGGTGCATCTTCTTCGCCTAAAACAAAACCATAAGGACGTAATCCATCAACATTATCAAAAATAATTTTACAAATAGCCAAAATAGGTATCGCTAGAAACATACCCGCAATGCCCCAAATAGATTCGGCAATAACAATACCGAACAATACCACAAAAGAATTTAACGCAACTTTTGAGCCTATAATTTTAGGTGTAATAATATTTCCGTCAATAGAATTAACAACAATAACGACTACAACTACCCAAATTGCTTGTATAGGTTGACCAGTAGCTAAAGTTACTAAAGCAGCTAAAACAGTAGCAGTAAAAATACCAACGTAGGGTATTAGGTTTAAAACACCACACAAAATAGCAAATAATAAGGCGTATTTTATACCAATAATACTGTAGGCAATAAACATTAAAGTTGAAACGGCTAATAATTGCAAAAACAAGCCAAAAATATATTGTTTTATAATGATTTGAATTTCAACAACAACTTCCTTTACTTTTCTTTGATCTTTTGGAGGAAAACACCATATTAAAAATTTAACCAAATGGCTTCGGTACAACAAAAAGAAAAAAGTTGCTAAGAACACAAATGTAGCCGAAGCTAAAGTTGATGTAACCGATGATAATGCTGTACCAACAAATCCGGAACCACGTTTTAAAACTTCGTCTAGATTTTTGGCAATGTATTTAATTTGATCTTCTTCTGAAACGCCAAAACGGTTGTAAACAAAAGTTTGTACATCGTGAAAAATGCGTTCCATTTGAAGTTGAAACTCTGGCAAGTCTTGAGTAAATTGTGCCATTTGCGTACCTATCAAAAAAATAACACTAATAACAACCAAACTAAACAATATAGGTGCTATTAATGAAGATAAAATTCGCGGAAATTTTAGTTTTCTTTCTTGAAAATTTGCAAAAGGCAACAAAAGCATTGATACTAAAAACCCCATAACTAAGGGTACCAACACTGTTTTACCTACAACACTAATATAAACAATAGCAATTAAACTAAACAAAACACAAGCCAACCTAATAACAAAAGCAACAGATTGTTTGTTGTTATTAGATAAGCTTGAGTGTTTATTTCTATTTTCTTTATTCATTTTTTAAAGAACCATTTCTGGAATTGTTCCTTCAATAATTAAATCAGCTTCAGTAGCTTTAATAATATCTTCAACGCTAACACCAGGTGCGCGTTCTAAAAGTTTAAACCCATTTGGGGTAATTTCTAAAACTGCTAATTCTGTTACTACTTTTTTAACACAGCCAACACCCGTTAAAGGCAATGTACATTGCTTAAGTATTTTAGATTCGCCTGCTTTGTTTACGTGCATCATGGCAACAATAATATTTTCTGCCGAAGCAACTAAATCCATGGCACCGCCCATACCTTTCACCATTTTTCCAGGAATTTTCCAGTTGGCAATATCACCGTTTTCTGAAACTTCCATTGCACCTAAAATAGTTAAATCAACATGTTGTGAACGTATCATACCAAAACTTGTAGCCGAATCAAAGAAAACAGCACCTGGTAAAGTTGTAATGGTTTGTTTACCTGCATTTATAATATCAGCATCTTCTTCTCCTTCAAAAGGAAAAGGTCCCATGCCAAGTACTCCGTTTTCAGATTGAAATTCTACATTCATACCTTCAGGTACATAGTTTGCAACCAAAGTTGGAATACCAATTCCTAAATTCACATAAAAACCATCTTGCAGTTCTTTAGCAATACGCTTTGCAATTCCAATTTTATCTAATGCCATAATTAATCTCTTTTACGTACAGTTCGTTGTTCAATTCTTTTTTCGTAGTTTTCTCCTTGAAAAATACGTTTTACATAAATTCCTGGAATATGTATTTGGTTAGGATCTAACTGACCAGCAGGTACCAACTCTTCCACTTCGGCAATTGTAATTTTGCCTGCACCCGCCATACACGCATTAAAATTGCGTGCTGTACCGCGAAAAATTAAATTTCCAGCTTCATCGCCTTTCCAAGCTTTTACAATGGCAAAATCAGCTTTATAAGCTTCTTCCATTACATACATTTTACCGTTAAATTCACGGGTTTCTTTTCCTTGTGCAACTTCAGTTCCATAACCTGCAGGTGTAAAGAAAGCGGGAATACCTGCTTGTGCAGCACGGCATTTTTCGGCTAAAGTTCCTTGTGGAGTAAGTTCTACATCTAATTCACCGCTTAACATTTGGCGTTCAAATTCGGCATTTTCACCAACGTAAGATGCAATCATTTTTTTTACTTGGCGCTTTTGTAATAATAAGCCCAAACCAAAATCATCAACCCCTGCGTTGTTTGAAATGCATGTTAAGCCTGTTACATTTTTGCGAACCAACTCGGCTATTGAATTTTCAGGAATTCCACTTAACCCAAAACCTCCAACCATAATGGTTTGATTATCTTGTACATCGTGTAATGCTTCTTGTGCATTAGCAACCTTTTTATTAATCATAATTTTTTAGATTGTTTGTGGTATAAAAATATAAAAAAAAACGACTTCATAATAGGAAGTCGTTTAAATATTAAAAATCAAATTCTTTTGGCACACTTTCGGTTGGTGTTGCTAAACTATCTTTTTTATCATTACCTGTACTTACTGAATCGTTTGAAACACGTTTCCAACAATCTACTAAAACACTGATGTTTGATGGACGTTCAAAATCTTCGTCGGAAACGTAAAGTGATTTATCAGCATAACATTTCTTCATAAAAATACCCCAAATAGGTAAAGCCATAGTAGCACCTTGCCCATAAACGGTTGATTTAAAATGAGCTGCACGGTCTTCGTTACCAACCCAAACACCTGTAACTAAATTTGGAACCATACCAATAAACCATCCATCGGAATTGTTTTGTGTTGTACCAGTTTTACCAGCAATTGGGTTTTTAAATGCATATGGGTATCCAGTCATGGCATGGTAACCTGCACCACCACCACCTGTATAACGCAAACGTCCACCAGAACCACCTTCGGTAACACCTTCAAGTAATTTTACTATGGCATAAGCAATGTCTTTATTCATTACATCGCGAGTTTCTGGTTTTGATTCGAATAAAACTACACCGTTTTTATCTGTTATTTTATTTATAAATCGTGGTTTTACGTAAACCCCTTGGTTTGCAAAAGTACTATAAGCGGCCACCATATCGCTCACTGTAATCTCAACGGCACCTAATGCAATAGCTGGCGATGCTGGAATATCTGATTTAACACCTAAATCTCGGCATAAATCTATAACTGCTTTTGGTCCTACACGATCCATTAAACGAGCAGTAACGGTGTTTAAAGATTGCGCTAAGGCATATTTCATTGTTACAGAACCATAGTATTTATTGGCTGAGTTTTTTGGCGACCAAGGTTGTAAAATACCATAACGCCCTTTAGGCATTGTAAATGGGCCGTCGTAAATATAATCGCAAGGACTCATTCCAAGTTGATCTATGGCAGTTGCATAAACAAAAGGTTTAAAAGTTGAACCAACTTGGCGTGCACCTTGAGCAACGTGATCATACTGAAAATGTTTATAATCTATACCACCTACCCAAGCTTTAACGTTACCTGTTGTTGGATCCATAGACATCATACCCGATTGTAAAAAGTGTTTGTAATACACAATAGAATCTAAAGGAGTCATTAAGGTGTCCTTCTCGCCTTTCCAAGTAAAAATGGCCATTTTGGTTTTTTTACTGAACGATTTTATAATTTCATCTTCTTCTTTTCCTTGTGCACTCATTTGTCGCCAACGCTCAGAATTACGCATTGCGCGGTCGATTATTTTCTTTGTTTCAGCTTGATTTATTTGTATAAACGGTGCATTTTTATTGCCTTTTTGCTGAATAAAAAACTCTTTTTGAAGGTTAGACAAGTGTTTTTCAACAGCTTCTTCGGCATATTCTTGCATACGTGAATCTATTGTTGTGTAAATACGTAATCCATCGCGGTAAATATCGTAAGTAGATCCATCTTTTTTAGGATTTTCTTTTACCCATTTGCGCATATAATCACGTAAATATTCTCTAAAATAAGTTGCGTAACCTTTAGTATGTGTTTCAGGTGTATAGGTTATTTTTAGTGGTTTATTTTGAAATTTTTCAGTTTGAGAATGATTCAACTTACCATTTTTTTCCATTTGTGCCAATACAACATTTCGTCTGGTTTGGGCACGCTCTGGGTTAAAACGTGGATTGTAACGCGAAGGCGCTTTTAACATACCTACTAAAACTGCTGCTTCATCTACAGTTAAATTTTTAGGTTCTTTGTTAAAATAAATATTTGCTGCTGAACGTATTCCGTATGCATTACTCACAAAATCAACCGTATTTAAGTAATAAGCTATAATTTCGTTTTTAGTATACTGGCGTTCTAATTTTACGGCAATAATCCATTCTTTTACTTTTTGAATTACTCTAAAAAGCTTGTTGCTTGAACCTGAACTACCGTGAAATAAGTTTTTAGCTAACTGTTGTGAAATGGTACTAGCCCCTCCGCTAGATCCTGCTGTAAAAATTGCACGCATGGTCCCTTTTGCATCGATACCCGAGTGTGAATAAAAACGTTCATCTTCGGTTGAAACTAAAGCATCTACTAAATGTTCGGGTAGTTCTTCATATTTTACGGGCATACGGTTTTCTAAGTAAAACTTACCTAGTGTTTTACCGTCTGATGAAATGATTTCGGTAGCTACGTTAGATGCTGGATTTTCTAACTCATCAAAACTAGGCATCGCCCCAAAAATACCCCAATTTGCAAAAGCAAATATAAGTACAATAAAGGCAAGGCCTGCGCCAAATAATTTCCAAAATAACCTAAAATATCTTTTATTTGTGGATATTTCTTTTTTATTAGTTTGATCTATTTTTTCCATAATATCTTATGCAAATTATTTTATTTGTAAACCAACATCGGTAATTCCGTTTAAAACAGCATCGCCTTTAACTTGATTAACTTTTCTTAAGGCATGAACAATTTCTACTTCATAAACGCCTTGTTTTTTAAATGTAGTTTTTTCGCGCCATATTAATTTATGTTCTTTTACATTACTAAAGCCACTACCCAACATGGTGCCATCTGCATTTGCCATTTGGTATTGCAAAGTATCAACAATAGCATTACCTGTTGGCGGTATTGTTTTTACAATTACAAACAAATTGCTGTAGGGATACTTATTGTTTGTGCGTATGTTTATATATGCGTTATGTTTTGCAACTGTATCTTTTGAGTTAAATGAAAAAACAGCTGGTTGATTTTTTTTCCAACCGTTGCTAAAGGATTGGTATTCGTTAAAAAAATCGGTATTTGTACAACCTATAACCGCAAATATTGTTGATAAAGCTACAACTTTAAAGATATTTCTTTTATTGCTTATTATCATTGGGCTTTTGATTTTGCTTATTTGTATTATTTTTGTTGGGTCTTTTAAAATTCTTTTTTCGTGCTTTATTTTGATTTGTATCCGCTTGATTATTAACACTTTCCGAATCGACCTTAGGTTTTTCAACTTGGTTATTCGTTTTTGTTGGCTGATTGGTTTTTGTGTTTTTGTTTGGCGCTTTCTCGGTATTTAAAGCCGTATTTTGCTGTGTACGTTGCTGTTGCGTATTGGCATTGGTACGTTTAGCACGTGGATTTGTATCGTCTTTAGCTTCGGGTTTTTTCTTGTTGCGTTGCGGACGTTTTTTGCGCTTAGGTTCATCAAAACGCGATAAACTATCTTCTGCTACAACATTTTGTAAAGATGTAGTAGCTGCTTCTTCAAACACATATTCTTCAACAGCATCAATAGCTTGACCTTTTTTATTTAAAGCAAGCATTTCTTTTACCTGTTCTACTTCAAATTTAAACCAGTTTGCACTGTTAGATGGATATGCAAACCACATTACTTCTTTAAAAATATCAATTTTTTGGCAAACTAATTCGCCGTTTTTAGTGTTGATACGTGTTTCGGTATCGGGCATGCCTTTAAGTGCGTCTAAATATGTATCTAATTCATAATTTAAACAACACTTTAATTTACCACATTGACCTGCTAATTTTTGTGGATTTAACGACAATTGCTGGTAACGTGCTGCAGCTGTATTTACGCTTCTAAAATCGGTTAACCAAGTAGAACAACACAATTCACGACCACATGAACCTATACCGCCCAAGCGAGCTGCTTCTTGACGAAAGCCTACTTGTTTCATTTCGATACGAATACTGAATTCACGTGCAAATTCTTTAATTAATTGTCTAAAGTCAACACGGTCGTTTGCGGTATAATAAAAAGTAGCTTTTGATGCATCGCCTTGAAATTCAATATCAGAAATTTTCATTTCTAACTTTAATTCAATTGCAATTTCACGTGCGCGCACTTTCATAGGCTCTTCTTTATTACGTGCATCGCTCCAAATGTCAATATCTTTTTGGGTTGCTTTGCGGTAAATTTTTAAAGTTTCACCGTATGGATTTACTTTTTTCTTTTTCATTTGTACTTTAACCAATTCACCTGTTAAAGTTACAACGCCAATATCGTGCCCTGGGCTAGCTTCTGTAGCAACTACATCGCCTATTTGTAAGGAAAGTTTTTCGGTATTTTTATAAAAATCTTTTCTACCGTTTTTAAAACGAACTTCTACTACATCAAAAGGTTCAAATCCTGATGGGTAGTGCATGTTAGACAACCAGTCAAAAACACTTAGTTTATTACAACTATCGGTTCCACAAGAACCATTACTACCGCAGCCTTTTGGTATGCCAGAATCGTTTGTTTTGGTAGAACAATTAGTACATGCCATATATATAGAACAACTTGCGTTGTTGGTTTTAATTAATAAAAATTTGTGTAAAGATACTAATTTTAGTGGTGTATCATACGCTCTTAACGTTTTATAAAGTTAAGAGCTAACTAAGTTATTGAAAAAAAAATTGCTACAAAATTAATTTACAATAAGTTTTAAAAACAAAGGCTGCCCAAATGGGCAGCCTTAATTCTTAATTTTGTTCTTTTATTAGGTATATGTAAACTGGAAAGTGGTCGCTAAAACCTGGTTCTCCGCTTAACTGATTTCGTAATGGATAGCCTTTGTACTGCCCCGATTTTTGAGTTAAAAATGGTTTGTTAAAAATACCTGTTTTCCAATATCTGTATGATGAATATTCTTTGCTTAGTAAAGGTTCACTAATAATTATTTGATCGAAAATATCCCAAGCATCGCGGTAAGCTATTGTACCGTGACCTTCTTTATACAATTGGTACATTGGGTTAAACACATCGCCTTTTTCAACATCGTCTTTTTTACCTTTAGCGTTCAACACTTCTTTTACCGATTTGTTATACGGTCCATCGTTTAAATCGCCCATAGTAAAAATTTTGGCGTTTGGGTTGATTTGTTGTAACGAATCGATTATTTTTTTGTTTAAAGCTGCAGCGGCTTCGCGGTTTGGACTACTTTTCTTTTCACCGCCTGAGCGTGATGGCCAGTGGTTTACTATAAAATGCATCTCTTCGCCATCAAACAAGCCTGAAACTAACAATTGATCACGTGTATAAATACGCTTGCCTTTTCCGTTGTTACTATCTTTATCTTGTGTTTTATCGTAAATATATAAAGGTATATTTTTTGAACTAGTAGGTTTAAAATGTTTTGTTTGGTATAACAAACCTACATCAATACCCCTGCGATCAGGCGAATTATAGTGTACAATACCGTAAGCTGCACTTTTTAATTTAGGCATATTTACTAAATCTTCTAACACCTTTTTGTTTTCTAATTCGCAAACACCTAGAATGGTAGGCATATTAGGGTTTTCGTCTGTACCTAACTCTGATATAGCTCTACTTAAATTTTCTAATTTTTGGTTGTATTTTCTTCCATCCCAATTTCTTTCCCCATTTGGCGTCCATTCTTCATCGTAAATACTTTCATCGCGAATGGTATCAAACAAGTTTTCTAAATTATAAAATGCAACCGTGTGTATTGCATATGATTTTTTTTGTGGTTGTGCACAACCTACGGCTCCTAACAAGGTGGTTAATAGTACAATTCTAAATTTTATGCCCATATTAATTAAATATAAAGTTTTCAACAAACAATGGCACAAAATTAATTAATATTTATAAAATAACTACATTTGCAGGGAGTTAAGTTTAGATTAAGCTTACAAAATTTTCAAACAGGTTATTTTTAGTTTTTATGAAAAAATTACTCTTTAGCACTTTTTTAGTGTTAATTACCCTAACAACTTGGGCACAAAGTAAAGCGTTACGCGGGGTGGTTGTTGATGCAAAAACACAGCAACCCTTGTTAAATGTAACTGCAAATTTATCTAACACAAATTTATCGGCAACAACAAATGCGCAAGGTGAATTTGAAATTTTAAACCCTACCACAGGTAATCAGGTACTGTTTATTAACTTTACGGGGTATATTCAAAAGCAATTTATTTTGGATATTCCTACCGATAATGATGTAGATTTAGGTACTATTTACTTGGAAGAAGATGTTACATCTGAACAACAATTAAGTTTAATTACCCTTACCGAAAATGATTTGGGTGATGACAATTCTGGTTCTGAAACTACTTCGGGCTTACTTCAAGCATCGCGCGATCCTTTTCGCCAAGCAGCTGCTTTTAACTGGGGGCAGGCACGCTTTAGAATTAGAGGTTTAGATAACGAATATGGAAATATCTTTATTAATGGTATTTCTATGAACAAAATTGTAGACGGGCGTCCGCAGTTTTCTAACTGGGGCGGTTTAAACGATGCTACCCGTAATCAAGAATTCATTAACGGTTCTATGCCTAGCGATTATGCTTTTGGTGGTATTTTAGGGGTACAAGCTATTAACACGCGCGCTTCGTTCATTCGTACAGGAACAAGAGTTTCGTTATCGGGTGCTAATACCAATTACAGCGGCCGTGGAATGATAACTTACGGTTCGGGTATGACTAAAAATGGTTGGGCATATGCAGCGTCGGCTTCATATCGTTTAGCAAAAGAAGGCTTTTTTGATGGAACAGATTATGATGCAAAATCGTTTTTCTTAGCTGTTGAAAAAAGAATTAACAACAACCACAGCTTAAACTTATCGGCTATTTACGCACAAAACAGTCGCGGTAAAAACGGCCCTAATACACAAGAGGTTATTGACTTAATGGGTTACAAATACAACTCATACTGGGGTTGGCAAAATGGCAAAAAACGCAATTCACGTGATAAAGATGTTGAAGAACCGTTGTTTATTTTAAGTCATTATTGGAACATCAGCGAAAAATCTACTTTAAATACTAACGTATCGTATCAATTTGGAAAAATTTCTAATAGCCGCTTAGATTATAACGGCGCAAATAATCCAGATCCTACATACTACAAAAATTTACCAAGTTACTATTTAAACTTACATGACACATCGGGCAGCGTACCCGTTTGGACACCAGATTTTGCTAAAGCTGAACAAAACAGAAACGATTTCTTAGCTAATTCACAAATTAACTGGGATCGTTTATACCAACAAAACATTATGTTAGGCAAATCGGTTAATGCTTTATATGCCGATGTTACTCAAGACAACCAATTAACTGCAAATACTTTATTTAATACACAAATTTCTAATAAAGTTGGCTTTAATGCAGGTTTAACTTATCGCAAATTAAGATCAGAAAACTACCAAGAAATGATTGATTTATTAGGCGGACAGTATTTAGAAGATCGCGATTTATTTTTAAGTTCTGAATTTGCCGATTCTGATGTGAACAACCCTAACCGTAAAGTTTACCAAGGCGATAAATACGGATACAACTATATTATGCACGCAAATGTGGTTGATTTATTTACACAGTTTCAATTTAACTTTGGCAAATTAGATTTTTATTTATCACAAAATGCTTCGTACACCGATTATCAACGCGAAGGTTTGTATAAAAATGCTTTATATGCCGATTCTTCATACGGTAAAGGCAGCAAAATATCTTTTGAAAACTTTGGTTTTAAAGGTGGGGCAACTTATAAATTAACAGGTCAACACATATTTAACTTTAATGCAAGTTACTATACACAAGCACCTTCAATTCGTAACAGCTATACAAATATTAGAATTAGCGACGGTAAAATTAACAACTTAGACAACGAAAAAGTTTTTGGTACCGATATTAACTATATTATACGTACACCAAAAGTAAAAGGTAGAATTGGCGCTTATTTTAACGATATTAAAGATGCTACAAGAACATCGTTCTTCTTTGCAGACGGTATTGATTTAGAATTAGACGACGCAACTAGCAGTGATTTTGTTGCAGAAATTACTCGCGGTATCAACAAACAAAGCATGGGTGTAGAATTAGGTGCTGAATACCAAGCTACAAAAACCATTAAAGTAACTGCAGCTGCAAACTATGGGCAAACAATTTTCTCTGACAACGCTAATGTTTATTTAAATGTTGACGGAAGACGTGAAAGTGGTTTAAACCCACTAATTAACTATGGCACCAGCTACATTAAAAACTATCGCGTAGGTGGATCGCCACAACAAGCATATTCAATTGGTGTTGAATACCGCGATCCAAAATATTGGTGGATTGGTGCAAACGCAAACTTTTTAACTGATATTTATTTAGATGTATCGCCTTTATTAAGAACAAACAATTTCTTTGCAGAACCAGGTCAAGGTGGTGCAGCGTTTAACGAAATTGATACCAACGTAGCAAAACGTTTATTAAAACAAGAAAAATTAGACGATATTTTCTTAGTAAACCTACAAGGTGGTAAATCGTGGAGAATTAATGGTAAAACATTTGGCTTCTTTGCATCGGTTAACAACGTATTAGGTTTAGAATACAAAACAGGTGGTTTTGAACAAGCACGTAACGCAAATTACCGCGAATTATTAATGGATCAAGCAAGTGGTACACGTACCTTTGGCCCTAAATATTTCTACGGCTTTGGCAGAACTTATTTCTTAAATTTATACATGAACTTTTAATTGAAAAGTGATATGAAAAAATTATTATACATATTCCCAATAGCTGTAATAGCATTAACAAGTTTATTTACAGCTTGTTCACCAGAAAACGAACAGGAATTACCACAATACAGCCCATCAATTTTTTTCGATGATTTTGAATGGTTTACACAAGGTAACACAGAAGCTAACACATGGACAAATGATGTAGTTAAAGGAACAAAACCTTGGAAATTTGAAACACGTAGTAATAACAGTTACCTATACTTTTCGGGCTATGCTTCGGGTGGTGCTGTTAAAGATGTTGAAAATGAATCGTGGATTATTTCTAAAGCATTTAATATTGATCAAGCAAATTTAAAACGCCTTACTTTTATTTCAACGCAAGGATACGTAACCGATGTTACTAAAAACGATTTAGAATTATACGTTATTCATAACATCACCGAAACTTCTGCCGATAGTGTTAAACTTAATTTTAACAAACCTATTGTTGGTGGATCTAACTTTAAATGGGTAAACTCTGGCATTGTTAGTTTAGCTGACTTTAAAGGGAATATAAAAATTGCTTTTAGAGCAACAGGTAGCGGTACCGATACTAGTGCTGATGGAACTTATGAAGTGGATAATATTAAAGTGTTTTAATCTATGAAAACTATAAAATTTACATTTGCAGTTTTAGCTATTACTGCATTATTAACAACAACAAGCTGTGCAAACAGCGACGATTATGATACTCCGCAAATTGAATATCATAAAGCAGAAGCTACTATTACTTTAGATGAATTATACTCTAAAGCAAATACAACTTTACAAAAATACACCGAAGATGATATCTTAGAAGCTTACGTTTCATCGTCTGACGAAGGAGGTACATTTTACAAATCAGTATCGCTACAAAACCGCGAAGGTACTAAAGGCTTTTCAATTTCGGTTGATATGTACAACATAAGTAACGACATGGCGCCTGGCCGCAAAGTGTATATCTACTTAAAAGATATGTATTTTACTATTGCTCACGGTTCATTAGTTTTAGGCGATATTTATGAAGAAACCAGCGTAGGTAGAATGCGTCCGCAAGACTTTTACAAAAAAGTATTCCCTTCTGCTGATGTTGTTGCCGAAGAAGATTTAATGAAAACCATTACACTTGCCGATTTAAAAAACGACAATTACATTAACACCTTGGTGGAAATTAATCAAGTACAGTTTGACGATAACGCAATTGGTAAAACTTTTTACGATCCAACCAATGTTTTAGGTGGCGCAACTAACCACATGATTGTTGATGCAACCGGTAACATGATTTTTAGAACTAGTGAATTTGCAAAATTTGCAAAAAATGTTGTGCCAGAAAACAACGGTAAAATTCGTGGAGTATTAACAAAATACAACAGTGACTACCAATTTATGGTACGCACTTACAAAGATATTAAACTTACAAACCAACGCATCCGTGAAGCAACCGCAATTGGTGGTGAAAGCATGATATTTACTACTACTGTTAACGAAAACTTTGAAAGTTTTGCAACAGCATCTACATCTAGCTCATTCCCTCAATATGGTAACGATTATGCTTTAGGTGGAAGATATTGGGCAGTTAAATCGTTCCAAAACAATAAATACATTCAGTTAACTGCTTTTGGTAACCAAGCAACTACAACAAAAAGTTATTTTATTGTTCCGGTTCAATTTAATGGCAACAATACGTTATCATTTGAAACAAAAGACGGATATTACAATGGCGAAGTTTTAAATGTGTATTATGTACCTGCAGCTAATTTCACTTATGGTGATTACATAAGTACTGCTGGTTTCACAAACATTACATCGCAGTTTACGTATTCAAGCGGAACAACAACGGGTTATGCAGCTAACTTTACACCAAGTGGTAGTTACCAATTCCCAAGTAGTGTAACTGGTAACGGATATATTATTTTTGAATATTCAGGAAATACATCGGTTACTACAACCATACAAATTGATAATATAATGTTTCAATAATAGTAGTTTAAATATTTCAAAATGCGCCTTCTTTTTTAGAAGGCGTTTTTGTTTTTATCAAAAGCAAACAATATCTTTAAAAATCAAAACAATTGCTATGAAAATTTGTAAAGCAAATCCCGAACAATTAAACAGCATTATGCAAGTTATTGATGATGCACGAAACATGATGCGGGCTACAGGCAATCATACACAGTGGAACAACGGTTATCCGTCGTCAGAAGTTATCATGAATGATATCAACCAAAAAATAGGCTACATTTGTTTGAAAGATAGCGAAATTGTAGGTTACTTCTCATTTTTAAAAGGCGATAATCCAGAACCTACATACAATATCATTGACAACGGAAAATGGTTAAATAACGAACCTTATGGTGTAATTCACAGACTAGCATCAAACGGAAAAACAAAAGGTATTGCCAAAGCTTGTTTTGATTTTTGCTTTAGTCAAATTAATAACATACGGGTTGATACCAATAACAATAACCTACCTATGCAAAACTTTTTTAAAAAGAATGGTTTTACGTATTGTGGTGTTATTTATGTAGCAGATGGTACACCTAGAGATGCTTTTCAAAAGTTTAATGAGATTTAATACAAACAGTACTATTTGTAACATTTGTTACAATACCTAAAAAACATTTTTCGTTATCTTTAATAAACTTTAATTCTAAAGAACCAATGAAAAAAATTGTAGCCCTTTTTCTATTAATCTCAACTTTGGGATGGGCACAAACTAGTACTTTTTCTCAAAAATTAGAAAAAGCAAAAACCGAACACAAAACTGTTTTACTTTACTTTTCTGGATCAGATTGGTGTGCACCATGTATAAAATTTAAAAAATTCATGGTTAACTCAAACGAGTTTCAAACATTTGCCGCTAAGAATTTAATTGTTTACAATGCCGATTTTCCAAGAAAATCTAAAAATAAACTATCTAAAGATATTGAAAAAGAAAACGATGCTTTAGCAGAAAAATACAATTCTAAAGGAATCTTCCCTCTAATCCTACAAATTGACACAAACGGAAAGGTTTTAAAAAAATGGGAAGGTTATCCTAAAGAAGATCTTTCGCAATTTATTGAAAAACTTAAAAAATAATGCTTTTTAAAAAAAATCAAAAATTGATGGGAAATCAATTTGAGATTACTGTTGTATGCACCAATGAACAATTGGGCGAACAAGTTGTGAACAAAGCAATTGAAGAAATTAAGCGCATTGAAAACCTGTTAACTACTTTTTCTACAAAAAGTATAACGTATGAAATAAATGAAAATGCAGGCATAAAACCCGTAAAAGTTACCCAAGAAGTTTTTGATTTAATTTGTAGATGCCAAATGATTTCTAAAATTACTCAAGGCGCTTTTGATATTACCTATGGCAGTATTGATAAACGCTTTTGGAATTTTGATTTACAAATGACTCAATTACCCAATGCAGTTGAAGCTAAAAAAGCAGTAGCACTGATTAACTATAACAACATAATACTTAATGCTGAACAAAATACCATTTTTTTAAAAAACAAGGGGATGCGAATAGGTTTTGGCGGTATTGGTAAAGGATACGCTGCCGAAAAAGCTAAAAACATACTTATTGAAAACGGAATAACCAGTGGAATTGTTAATGCTGCGGGCGATTTAACTACTTGGGGAATGCAAGAAAACGGAAAGCCTTGGACCATTGGCATTGCAGATCCTAATAAAAAAGAAACCTTGTTTTCGTCGTTTCAAATCACCAATACATCTGTTGCTACATCGGGCAATTATGAAAAATTTGTAGTTATAAATGGCAAAAAATATTCGCACACAATTAACCCTAAAACCGGTTTTCCTATTGAAGGTATAAAAAGTGTTACCATTATTGCCGAAAATGCAGAAATTGCCGATGCACTTGCAACACCTGTTACTATTTTAGGTGTTGATGTAGGTTTAGATTTTATTAATCAACTACCTAATATTGGCTGTATTATAATTAACGATTTTGATGAAATTTATCATTCTAAAAACATTAATCTTTCGTAAAATGAAAAAAATTGTACTGGCTTGTTGTTTAATTGCTTTTGCAAGTTGTGCCGAAGTAAAAGAATATCAAAAAGCCAAAATAAACGATTCTGATATGGAACTTGCCGCAAGAAAATCAGAAAAATTCGAAAATACTTTTATGTTGTACCGCGAAGCTAGTTCAGGTGCAAATGGCGGTAAAACAGGCGGTGGCTGTGGTTGTAATTAATAAAAATTAGTATGAAAAAGCATTTTATTACAGCCGCTTTTATTGGCTTGATTTTGGGAAATACAACACATGCGCAAGAAATTGAAAACGATAGCGCTGCTTACAAAAAAACGAAACTTAAAATTGAAGAAGTAAATTTTATATCGAGCTACTATTCGCAAAACGGAAACAATTCTGCTGTTACAGGTGGCATTGGAACTGAAAAATTAACCGATATTGCTACTAACTTTGATATAAAGTTAGCACGAACCGATAAAAAAAACCGCAAACAAAAGTTTGGTTTTGAATTGGGTATTGACACTTATACGTCGGCATCGTCTGATAAAATTGATCCAAATACGGTTTCATCGGCTTCGTATCAGGATGTTCGCGTGTATCCTTCTCTTAATTTTAGCTCAGAAAACGAAGAAAAACAACAAATTTTTGCTGCAGGTGTTTCTACATCAGCAGAATTTGACTATTTCTCTGTGGGAACAAATGTTGGCTACACAAAATATTCAGCAAATAAAAATACCGAATTCAATGTAAAAGCAATGGCCTTTTTTGATACGTGGAAAGTTATTTTACCAGTAGAACTGCGCAACAATCCCGATCCAAATTACAAACAAGGCGACAGCAAACCACGAACATCATACAATTTAGGTTTTACGTTATCGCAAGTTGTTAATCGCAATTTTCAAATGGCATTTTTGTTAGATTTGGGCTATCAAGAAGGGTTACTTGCTACAAAGTTTAATCGCGTTTATTTTAATGACAGCAGTGTAAAATCTGAAAACTTACCTAACAAGCGCTTTAAAATACCTGTTGGTGTACGTGCTAATTATTTTTTAGGCGACCAATTTGTTTTACGTAGTTTTTATAGATATTATTGGGACGATTGGAATATAACTTCGCATACTTTTAGTATAGAACCTACTTTAAAATTAAGTGCGTTTTCATCGTTAACCGTTCCGTACAGGTATTATACCCAAACCGCTACCAATTATTTTAAACCTACGTATCAACACCAAATAACCGATGACTTTTTTACAAGTGATTATGATTTATCGGCATTTAGCAGCAATATGATTGGTTTAGGATTTAAAAAAGTAGACGCAAACAACGGTTTGTTTCATATAAAGCAAATAAATAGCTTTGAAGTACGTTATGGCTATTATAGTAGAAACAACGGCTTAAATTCGCATATTATTACCTTAGCTGTAAAATTTAAATAAATAATAAAAGGTGGCTGTCCGAAAAGGTAAAGGAGTCGCCTGAGAATTGAATATTCAAACACCTCTCATTGGCGAAGGTACAAGTAAAAGTGATAAAAGCAAAAAGAGGCTGTCCGAAAAGGTCAGCCTCTTTTTATTACATTTTTATTACTCTTCAACGCTATTCTTCATTGCCATAAGTAACGCATATGCACCTTTACCTACATATTGTTTAGAAGTATCAATTGGAGATACGATCTCTACTATATTATTTGTACTTACACCAATTTTAACTGATTGCTTTTTAAAAGTGTTTTTACCAACGTTTTCATATATATAATTTTGCTCTTCAAATTGAACTACAGCTTCTTTAGGCAAAACAACACTTGCAACTGAATTATATGTAAGATTAATGTTAAAATACATATTTGTGGCAATATGTAAATTATTTGTATTAGCAATTTTTGCTAAAATATCAACCGTTCCATCTCCGTTTACATGTTGTGAAATAGCCATAATCTTTGCTTTAACTTTTTTATTAGGCATTTGGTTTGTAAAAGCCTCAATTTCTTGACCAACACGAATATAGGGCAAATTATTTTCAAATGCTTTAATATTTAACATAGGAGTACCAGATTGAATGATATCTATAATAGTTTGTGAGCTAGAAACATATTGTCCCCTATTTACAAAAACTTCGTTTACAACACCTGAAACGGGAGATAGAATTGATAAGCCACTATGAATATTGTTTACAGAAACATTTGAAGGAGACATTTTTATTAATTTTAATTTTTCTTCCAATGCTCGTTTTTTTATTTGTAATAAATTTAATTCTACTTTAGCTTCTTCTAAAACCTTTATACTTACCGCCTGTGAATCATAGAGTTCCCTTTGGCGCGCATAATTAGCATTTGCTTTAATAAGTGAAACTTTAGTTGTTAAATAATCTTCTTGTAATTGCACAAACGATGGATCTTCTATTACAGCTAAAAGTTGTCCTTTTTTTACAGTTGTTCCTGGCAATACGTTTATTGATTTTACAAAACCACCCATCATACTTAAAACAGAAACTTTATCTTGTGGAGTCACTTCGGTCCTTGCATTTAATTGCATTGTTAAGGGTAAATTTGCTTTAGAAACTCTTACCAATTCTAAATTAATAGTATTTAATTGTGCGTTGGTTAACGTTATTACATTAGGATTTACCTTTTCGGTTTTTAAAACCTGTTCTTTTTTTGAATTACACGCAGCTAATGTTAATAAGCTTAACGCAATTAGGATATATTTTTTCATGATTAATTAGCTAAATAGTTTAATGAAACCGCTTTAATATTTCGTGTAAATAATTGTTCAGCAAATTGATTTTTTAAATCAAAAATCTGGTCGTTTAATAAAACCCAATCTAAAAAATTTATTTCACCAGATAATAATTGTGCTTGAATTACTTTTCGTAAAACAATAGTTTCAGGTATTTGCTTGGTTTGATAAGACATTAAAATAGTTTCATACGCGTTTAATTCGGTCTGTAATTGCTTGGTACGTTGCTCTAAACTGTTTTTTTGTAACTGCAATTTATTTTCTTCCATCTTTACCTTAATTTTTGCTGCATTAATGCTAGCATTTAAACTTTTTTGAAAAATTGGAATAGATAAACCTATCATCACTGATTGGAAACGATTGGAACTTATTTCACGAAAACTTTGATTGTAATAACCAAATGTTAATTCGGGTAATTTTTTTGTTCTTTCAACTTGTAATTGTAACTCTGAAATTTTTATGACTTCTTCTTGACTTTTTAATAAAACATGCGAAGTAGATTGTGTTAATAAAGGAATTTTATACCCTATTCCATTGGTTTCTAAATCAAATAATTCTGGAATTTGGGCAAGATTCTGTAACGAAATTTTGATTTGTTGCAACTGTGATTCTAAAACATTTTGGTTGTTTAAAATTTTATGATATCGCAAGTTAGCTGTTGATAACTCACTGCGATTACTTACCCCTTTTTCAAAACGCAATTCTGACTTTGTAAGAAAATCGTGATAAACATCTAAATTTTCTTTATTAATAACTATTTTATGTTGTATGTACAAATATTCTGCATACAACATTGCTAATTGTTGTTCTAAATCTTTTTCCGAAACTTTTTCTTGTGATTGCGCCCATTGAATCATTTGAATATTAAGTTGCTTTTGTTTTATATAAAATGTTGGAAAAAGTAAATGTTGTTCTACACTTATTTTTTCATCAAACAAATTGGTATTTAAATTACCTAACTCTGCCGAAATATTTATAGGCTGAATACTTAATTGCGATTTAAGATTGTTTTGGTAAAATAAAGTTTCTAATTTAGATTGTTTTATCGCTAAATTATTTTTTAAAGCAATTTCTAACAATTGGTTATATGTATAAGATTTTTGAGCAAAAGTTTGAGGGGCAAAACTTAAAAAAACAAAAAGTAAGATACTTTTTACTATGTTTAATTTTCTTTTTTTGTTTATCATTAAAATAGATTTAACTGAAATATTTTCAAATAAAATATATAAAATAGGTAATACAAATAAAGTTAAAAAAGTTGCAATCATTAAACCACCAATAACCACAGTAGCCAAAGGTCGTTGTACTTCAGCTCCTGAACCATTACTTAACGCCATTGGCAAAAATCCTAACGAAGCAACAAAAGCCGTCATTAAAACAGGGCGTAAGCGTGTTTTTGTTCCTAATAAAACTAAACGTGTAGTATTAGTAATGCCTTGTTCTTTTAATCGGTTGTATTCAGAAACCAATACAATTCCATTTAAAACTGCTACACCAAACAATGCAATAAAGCCTACGCCAGCACTTATACTAAAAGGCATATCTCTTAAAACTAAAAAATATACTCCACCAATTGATGATAGTGGAATAGCTGTATAAATAAGTAAACTGTATTTAAGTGATTTAAACGCAAAATACAACATTAAAAATATTAATACCAATGCAATAGGTACTGCAATACCTAAACGCTCTTTAGCCTGATTTAAATTTTCAAAAGCACCTCCATAAGTAGTAAAATATCCTGTAGGTAATTTTATTTCTGCTTCTACTTTATTTTGCAGCTCTTCTACTACGGTTTGTACATCTTTATCTTTTACATTAAAGCCAACAATAATTCTACGTTTTGCATTTTCGCGTTGAACTTGGTTTGGGGTATTTTTAAAAGACACGTCGGCAATTTGGTGTAACGGTATTTGCACACCATTTGGTGTTGGTATTAGTAAATTTTTAATGTCTTCAATTGTAGACCTGCTTTTTTCATCTAAACGAACTGTTAATTCAAAACGCCGTTCGCCTTCAAATACACTTCCAGTTGATTGTCCTGCAAAAGACATGTTTATGATACGATTTGCTTCTCCAATAGACATTCCGTATTGCGTTAACATAGCTCTGTTGAATGTTATAACCACTTGTGGGATTCCCTTAATAGGTTCTATATATAAATCTTGAACACCCTCTACTTTTTGAATAACATTTCCTAATTTTTGAGCATAAAAAGTTAAACTATCTAAATTTTCTCCAAATATTTTCACTACAACATCTTGTCTAGCTCCCGTCATTAATTCATTAAAACGCATTTGAACAGGATATTGAAAACTAGTAGATAATCCTGGAATTTCTGAAATTGCAACACTCATTTTTTCTGCTAATTCAGGAAATGTTTTAGCAGATGTCCACTCGCTTTTTGGTTTTAATACAATTATCATGTCTCCTGCATCCATTGGCATAGGGTCGGTAGGTATTTCTCCACTACCTATTTTAGTTACCACTTTTTCAACTTCTGAAAAGCGTTTTTTTAATATGCCTGCAGCTTTAGAAGTATAATCAATAGTTGTTGAAATATTACTTCCCGGTAAAACTCTGGTTTCTAAAGCAAAATCACCCTCTTCTAATGAAGGAATGAACTCACCGCCTAAACGGCTCATTAAAAACATTGCTAATACAAACAACCCTAAAACTATTCCTAAAATAATTTTACGTGCTTTGATAGCTTTAATTAATAATTGATGGTGTTTTTGCTCTACTTTAAACATTACCCTATCAGATAGATTTGGTTTTGTTTTTTTATTTTTACTTAAGAACAATGAAGTCATCATTGGAACATAGGTTAAAGACATGATAAAAGCTCCTATTAAAGCAAAAGCTACAGTTTGCGCCATAGGTTTAAACATTTTACCTTCAATACCTTCTAACGAAAAAATAGGTAGATAAACAATTAAAATAATAATTTGTCCAAACACTGCAGAGTTAACCATTTTTTTTGCTGCATTACCTACAGTAGTGTTCATATCTTCGGTTGACAAGCGTAGTTTATTTCCAAAACGGTTTGTAAACAATAGTTGATGCATTGCTGCTTCTACAATAATAACAGCTCCATCTACAATTAAGCCAAAATCTAATGCTCCTAAACTCATTAAATTACCGCCTATCCCAAATATGTTCATCATAATTATAGCAAATAAAAGCGATAATGGAATTACAGAGGCTACAATTAAACCCGCACGGAAATTCCCTAAAAATAATACTAACACAAAAACAACAATTAAAGCCCCTTCTAATAGATTTACTTCAACTGTGTGAATTGTGTTATCTACCATTTTTTTTCGGTCTAAAAAAGGTTCAATAACAACCCCTTCAGGTAACATTTTTTTTATTTCTTCTATGCGATTTTTTACCCTTACAACTACTTCATTACTATTTTCACCTTTAAGCATCATTACAACAGCTCCTGATACTTCCCCTTGATCGTTATATGTCATTGCTCCATAACGGGTAGCATTACCAATGCGAACCTCTGCAACATCTTTTAATAATAAAGATATTCCGCCATTAAAACGCTTCACTGCAATATTTTGAATGTCTTCTATAGAACCAATCAATCCATCTGAGCGGATAAACATAGATGTTGGTCCATTTTCAATATATGCACCACCTGTATTTTGATTATTTTGTTCCAAAGCATTAAACAAATCGTTAATTGTTAAATTAAAAGATTGTAAACGCTGTGGGTTAATTGTAATTTCGTACTGTTTTAATTTACCTCCAAAACTACTTACATCGGCTACACCAGGAACGCTTAAAAGTTGTTGTCTTACGATCCAATCTTGAATAGTTCGCAATTCTGTTACATCGTACTGTTTTTCATACCCTTCTTTTGGCTTAACAACATATTGATAAATTTCGCCTAATCCGGTAGAAATAGGTCCTAGTTGGGGTTTACCAATATTTTCTGGTATTTGATTGCTTATTTGTAGCAAACGTTCACTTACTTGTTGTCGTGCCCAATACAAATCGGTAGCATCGTTAAAAACAATAGTGACTAGTGATAATCCAAAACGAGAAAAACTTCTTAACTCTTTAATACCAGCAATGTTTGCTGTTGCTTGTTCTATTGGAAAAGTAACTAATCGTTCAATATCTTCTGCACCAAAAGAGGGTGCCACGGTAATAACTTGAACCTGATTTGAAGTTATATCAGGCTGTGCATCTATTGGCAATTTTTTAACTTCGAACACTCCAAAAATAATAAGTGCTAAAGTAAATAAGCCAATGATGAATTTATTCTTGATTGAAAAATCAATAATTTTATTTAACATAATTATAAAAATTAAATACAACATTAACTATATCAACTTTTGATATAGTGCTTATATTTTAATTAAAAAAATTATGCTATTTTAGGCGGCTGCCAAATTGAGTTTAAATACGAAGATATTAAAATTTGATTTCTGCATAAAATACCAGAAATTCTAGTATATAATGGAGTACTATTTTGTTTTACCGAAAATTTAAAATTAGAAATATAGCAAAAATCTAAATGGGTACGGTCAGCACTCATAAATGGTAATTTCTTATCAGTTTGCCAATCATCATCTATTTCATGACCTCCATAATGATGTACTATAAATGATTTTAATTGTTCAAAATTAATTGAATTATGGCTATATTCTAAATAATGGCTAAAAAACAATGGCAACTTATACAACTGCGAAAATTGCGTTGTAGAACATAGTTGTATAAAAGTAACCCCTATTATTAACCATTTTTTCATTAATACAAATCTAAATAATTATAACAACTTTCCATTGTAAAATTAAAAAATAAATCAAAACAAAAATCTTAATTTTTAGATTTAATACAAGATTAAAAAATAACAATTGAATAGTATACAACTCATACAAAAATAAATTAATCAATTTATGTAATTCGGTAACGGTTAGTAAACCTTTTCGCTGCAAAGCAAACACAATTGTTCTCTGTTAGAAATAAATTCTGAACTCCATTCTTGTTTTTTACAGGGTTTAGGAACTGTTATTTTGATTGATTTCATAAAAAAAACCTTTATCAACTAAGATAAAGGTTTTTAGAATATGTTTTAAAAAAACGTATTAATTATTCAAAGCTTCGGCACCACCAACAATCTCTAAGATTTCGTTAGTAATTGCAGCCTGACGTGCTTTATTATACGTTAATTTTAATTGATCGCGTAAATCTTTCGCATTATCGGTTGCTTTGTGCATAGCCGTCATACGTGCACCGTGTTCAGCCGCGTTAGAATCTAAAACTGCTTTAAACAATTGCGTTTTTAACGATGTAGGAATTAAATTTAAAATGATTTCTTCTTTAGAAGGCTCATAAAGATAATCTACTGTAGCGTTTGATTCTGTTTCAATAGGTTTTAACGGTAAAAACTGTTCAGTTAAAACAATTTGTGTAGCCGCATTTTTAAATTGGTTATACACCAATTCTACTCTATCATAAGCACCATCAATAAACGCATCCATAATTTGTTGTGCAACCGCTTCTACATTAACAAAAGTTAAAGCATCAAACAAATCACTACGGTTAGCAAAAACAGTTTCGGTTTTTCCTACTAAATCAAAACCTTTTTTACCAATTGTTAAAACATCAACTTGCTGACCTGCGTAGGTTTTATCAATTAAATTACGTGTAGCTTTAATAACGTTTGCATTAAAAGCACCACATAAACCACGGTTTGATGTAATTACAACTAATAAAACTTTGTTTACTTCGCGTTGTTCAGCGTATACACCTGCAGCATCGCCTTCAAGTGTTGCACTGATGTTTTGAATTAATTCGGTTAATTTTTCTGCATACGGACGCATAGCTGTAATTGCATCTTGCGCCTTTTTTAATTTTGCAGCAGAAACCATCTTCATTGCAGAAGTAATCTGCATGGTTGATGATACCGAATTGATTCTGTTACGTATTTCTTTTAAGTTTGCCATTTTAATTGAATTAAGACAAAAGTATTAAGTATCAAGACATCTATCATCTTAATACTTAATACTCAAAACTTTTTATTAGTATTTAGAAGAAACTTCTTTTGCAACTTTCTCTAAAGTAGCAGTAGCTTCGTCTGATAAATTACCTGCTTTTAACGCATTTAATGTATCACGGTGAGATAAGTTTAAAACTTGTAAGAATTCTTTTTCAAATTCTTTCACCTTTTCTACAGGTACGTTACGTAATAAGTTTTTAGAACCTGCATAAATAATAGCAACTTGGTCTTCAACTGTATACGGATCGTTAACTGTTTGTTTTAAGATTTCAACGTTACGTTTACCTTTTTCAATAACGTTCATTGTAGCTGCATCTAAATCAGAACCAAACTTAGCGAAAGCTTCTAACTCACGGAATTGTGCTTGGTCTAATTTTAATGTACCTGCAACCTTTTTCATTGATTTAATTTGTGCATTACCACCAACACGTGATACCGAAATACCTACGTTAATTGCCGGACGAACACCTGAGTTGAACAAGTCAGACTCTAAGAAAATTTGTCCGTCTGTAATAGAAATTACGTTTGTTGGGATATATGCAGAAACGTCACCAGCTTGTGTTTCGATAATTGGTAAAGCAGTTAATGAACCACCACCTTTAACGATTGGTTTTAATGATTCTGGTAAATCGTTCATGTTTTTAGCGATTTCATCGTCAGAAATTACTTTTGCCGCACGCTCTAATAAACGAGAGTGAAGATAGAAAACGTCACCTGGATAAGCCTCACGACCTGGTGGACGACGTAAAATTAACGACATTTCACGGTAAGCTACTGCTTGTTTAGATAAATCATCATAAACAATTAAAGCAGGGCGACCAGTATCGCGGAAATACTCACCAATTGCAGCACCTGCCATTGGAGCATATACTTGCATTGGTGCAGGGTCAGAAGCGTTTGCAGCAACAATGATTGAATAAGCCATTGCACCTTTTTCTTCTAACGTTTTAGCAATATTTGCTACCGTTGAAGCTTTTTGCCCAACTGCAACATATATACAGAATACTGGTTTACCAGCATCATAAAATTCTTTTTGATTTAAGATGGTATCGATACAAACTGTTGTTTTACCAGTTTGACGGTCACCAATAACCAACTCACGTTGCCCACGACCAACTGGAATCATTGCATCGATAGCTTTGATACCTGTTTGCATTGGCTCGGTAACTGGCTGACGGAAAACTACCCCTGGTGCTTTACGCTCAATAGGCATTTCGTATAAATCACCAGCTATTGGTCCTTTACCATCAATTGGGTTACCTAATGTGTCAACCACACGACCTAACATACCTTCACCTACTTTGATAGATGCGATACGACCTGTTCTTTTAACGATAGATCCTTCGCTAACACCTGTAGATGGGCCAAATAAAACAACCCCTACGTTATCTTCTTCTAAGTTTTGAACCATTGCTTCTAATCCGTTTTCGAACTGAACCAACTCACCATATTGTGCGTTAGCTAATCCGTGTACGCGTGCAATACCATCTCCTATTTGTAAAACGGTACCAACTTCTTCTACAGATGCTTCTGTACCAAAACCAGATAACTGTTTCTTTAAAATTGCTGAAATTTCAGCAGGATTAATTTCTGCCATTTTTGTTTATTTTATCACGTTTACCGTGGGTGATTTTAATTATTAAATTCTCTTTTTAATTGATTTAGTTTGTTTGCAATTGATGCGTTGTATTGCATATCGCCTAAACGAATAATGAAACCACCAATGATATCGGCATTCACTTCGTTAACAATTGTTACATCTTTAGTTGACAATTCTTTTATTTTTGATAAAACTTGTGCTTCTAAAGCTGCAGTTAAAGGGGTTGCTGTGGTAACGTATGCCACTTGTACACCTTTTAATTCATCGTATAAAACTGCGTATTGTGCAGCAATAGCTTCTAAAATATCTAAACGCTTGTTTTGTAATAAAACCGAAAATAAGTTTTTAGTATCTGCGTTAGCCGAAGCAAAAATTTCGTTTAAGGCAGCTAATTTAGAGGTTCCTTTGATGATTGGATTTTCTAAAAATAACTTTAACTCACTGCTTTGTGAAATAGCTGTTGATATGTTTTTCATATCTGCACCTACCACTTCAGCATTTCCTTTTGCGTTAGACACGTCAAGAATTGCTTTAGCGTATCTTAAGGCTGCTCTTGTTCCCGTCATAACGTGGTATTAATTTAATTTAATATCGTTTAATAATGAACCTACCAATTGCTCTTGTGCTTGTTTATCGGCTAATTGGCCTTTTAACAATTTTTCTGCAATATCAATTGATAAAGTAGATACTTGATTTTTAATATCAGCAACTGCAGCGTTCTTTTCGTTTTGGATAGTTGCTTGTGCTTGTGCTATCATTTGTGCACCTGCTGTTTGCGCTTCTTCTTTAGCCTCTGCAATTAACTTTTCTCTCATATCACGAGCTTCTTTTAACATTGCGTCACGTTCTGCACGTGCTTCTGCTAACAACTTCTCGTTATCTGCTTTTAAGTTAGTTAATTCTCTTTTTGCATTTTCTGCTGCAGCTAAAGCATCAGCAATACCTTCTTCGCGTGCTTCTAAAGCATTAACAATTGGTTTCCAAGCAAATTTTCCTAATAAGAAAATAATTACCAATAAAATGATTGCCTGCCAAAAGAATAAACCTAAACTAAAATCGTTGATTAACTTTTCCATTATATCTATTAAAATGTAAATTTATTTGTAATTGTTTTGTTTAATTAAACAATATCTGCAACCAACCGTTACAGATATTGTTTTTTTAATTAAGCTCCTAAGATTAAAGCACCGAATGCTAAACCTTCTAATAACGCTCCGATGATGATCATCGCAGTTTGGATTTTTCCAGCAGCTTCTGGCTGACGAGCAATAGCGTCCATTGCAGAACCACCAATTTTACCTAAACCGATTCCTGCTCCGATAACGATTAAACCAGCACCTACTAAATTTGGAATTGTCATAATAAATGATTTATATATAATTAAACAAAATTTTTATACTCTTTTTTCTATTAATGGTGATCGTGCTCTTGTACAGCAGAACCTATAAACAATGATGATAACATTGTAAAAATGAACGCTTGTAAAAAGGCTACTAACAATTCTAACACCGTTAAGAATAATGTTAATAAGAACGATACACCTACTGCACCTGGCGTTGATAAAGTTTGTTTCATTACAAACGCTACTGCAATTAAGCCCATTACTACCGAGTGACCTGCTGTGATATTAGCAAACAAACGAATTAATAACGAGAATGGTTTAGTAAACATACCTAAAACCTCAATTGGTGCTAAAACAATTTTCATTGGCCACGGCACACCTGGCATCCAAAAAATGTGCTTCCAATAGTCTGCATTACCACTAATATTTACATATAAAAAGGTAAATATTGCTAAACAAACTGTTACCGAAATATTACCTGTAACGTTTAACCCTAGGGGTGTTAAACCTAATAAGTTTAATAAAAAGATTAAAAAGAATACCGATAATAAGTAAGGCATGTATTTTTTGTATTTTTTATCGCCAATGTTTGGTCTTGCCATTTCATCGCGAACATAAATAACCAATGGTTCTAAAGCACGTGCTAAACCTTTTGGTAAATTGTTTGGCGATGCTTTGTATGTTTTTGCTAATGCTGTAAAACCTAAAAACAACAATATAGTTGCTAACAATAAACCAAATACGTTTTTAGTAATTGAAATATCAAAAGGTTTTTCGTTTGTTGCATGGTGGTGTTCATCAAAGTTTAATGCACCAGTTGCATCGGTTTTATAAATTTTACCGTGGTTGTACACATAGTGTTGCCCACCGTTTTCTACAACTTTACCGTTGTAAACAAAATCTTCTGTAGATAAGAATACTTTTAAACCGTTATCAATTAAAATAACAGGTAAGCCAAAACCATAATGTTTGTGGTGTTCTGCATCAGCATAAAATGAATAATAATGATCATCCATTAAGTGATGTTGTGTGTACGCCTTTACAAACTCTTTAGAGCTTGGATCAACCGCTTCGTGGGTTTCATGTGTAGCTTCAGTTGTAACATGTTGCAACGTATCTTGTGCCGTTGTAACCGGAGTTTCTGCACTTGAAACCAAAGGCATCAAGGCAAATAAAGCCGCTGTAAGCAAATGAAGTGATTTTTTAATAGTCACCATACCGTGGTTCAATTTTTTGTGGTTCAAAAATTTTGTGCAAAAATACAATAATTATCTTTTCAGCACAGAACTATTTCAACTTTTTTTTATTAATTATTTTTTGACGAAAAACTTTGATTTAAAATGCGAAATGTTACGTACACGTCAAAAAACATAAACAGAAAAAACACTATTAAATAGTTGTATTTAAAAAAGTTACTAAATGCTTCGGTTTTTAATATAGGTTGCAATACTAAATAATTTGCTAAAATTTTTAAAGTTAAAAATCCTAAAAAAACAAAACCTAAATTATTAGGCATTGCTTTTCCTACGCCAACAACACCCAAAACAACTAACGCCGATAACAAAAACTGCAGTGCATATATTTGCCAAAGGTGCATATGAGCTGTGTTCCAAAAAGGCAAATCTTTTGTTATAGAATTCATTAAAAAATGCAAGCCTAATGCTATTAAAGCTAAAATTAAAAGTTGTGATAGATAAGGAAACGCTTTACCCATTTTTATTAAGTTTATTTACTTGATTAATTACTTGATACATTGCTAAAAAAACGCCCAGCAAAGTTACACTTTTTGTTCCCCAATTAGCATGAATAAGGTATTTTTTATCAAGCCAGGTACCAATTAGGTAAAACACATAAATGGTTGCACCCATTTGTACGGGTATAGTGGTAAAAACAAACCATTTATTGTTATGTATTGGCCTTTTATTATTCATTAATTAGTAAGCAATTTCATATATTCATCCCAATTTTTCTTAATAAGTATTACTCCATAATCATCGGTACTTATTAAAACGGGATTTTGTTTAATGCCGTATTCTTTATCTAATTCTAAATACATTTGTGCCGATTTTGCAATATTACCCGATTTTACACCGTGTAACACTAAGAAAATAGTTGAATCATCGTACATATCCGCACTAAAACTTAAACCGGTATGACTACGGTCGTTGGCATATTTTTGTAATTTATCTTTTAAAGCCGCGCCTTCTGCAGTTAACGGATACGATACTTTATAAATCATTTTTATGTTTTTAGACAAATCACGTTTAAATGCCAATTTGTGAAGTTTAGGCAAATCTTTTGCAATAATACGCTCTGCTTCTTTACCTTCTTTTGTGGTTGGATATGTTAAAGCTACAAATTCTAATGCTTCGCGGTAATTGGTTAAACCGCGTAATTTACCAATAGTCATAGCCTTTAACAATTCGTATTTACTTACAATTCCATCGCCAATTACTGTAGGTATTTTAGCATCTAAGGCTTGTAAAGTTTCATAATACGCACCGTTTGCATATAAACGGTAAATTTTGTTGTATTCATCTGTTGGCGATCCATCCGCAGTAAGAACTTCTTTTGGATTTAATGCTACTTTGGTATAGCGCGAATTTGGATGATTTTTCTTTAAATCATTTAACATTGCTTGCGCTTTAGCCGGATCTATTTTTAAATAAATTTTATACAAGTGGTATTTAGCAGGCTCTATTAAACCAACTTCGGGTTTTGTAGCTAGTAAATGTTCTAATTTACCAGCTGCCACTTGGTATTCTTCTAAACGATCGCTGTACAACAATCCTAGTTGATAATACGCATTATCGCGATCGGTTTTAATTTTACTTAATTCTTTAGAATCGGTTGGAATTTGTTTTAAGTAAAAATCAACATTATAGCGTGCAACTGAAGGGTCATAAACCGAAGCATTTGCATTGTTGTTTTGAGTTGCATTTGCTTGATTGTTGTTTGTTGCATTTGCAGCTATACTTGCAGCATTACCTGTTGATGCAATTGAACTCCATCGCCAATTATCGGCTAACGTACGATTGCCCCATTTTTTTGTAAAATCATTAATACCTTGTTGCACCGTTGTAGTGTTGTAAAAGTAAAAACTTGAAGCTTTACCTGTGCTAGGTGCATTTGTGTTAGTTTGTGGCGCATTTGCAGCCTGTGCGGCTTGTTGTGCTTTGGCATCATCGGCTTTTAATTGAGTAATTAATTTTTCAATTTCGGCACGACGTTGTGTATCGTTTTTATTAACTAAATTTAAGATACTGTCGTTTGTACGAGCAATTTTTTCGTACTTAACAATATCAACCAAATTGTTGCGTTTGCGCTTTACTTGTACGTATTCGCGCGACATTGGATTCATGTATACTAAAGTAGAATCGTAATACATACCCGCAGTTTCAAATTGCTTTTTTTGGTAGTAAATATTTGCTAATTTGTTATAATTGGCAACTTTAACATATTCGTTTGTTTTGTTTACTTTTAAAGACATGTTATAGTCTTTTATTGCACGATCGCTTTTATTAAAAGCTTCGTGCATTACACCAAGCTGATGAAAAATGATATCGGCATACGCACGGTTTTCACGATCGTTTAAAAGTGATAAATATTCGCGAACAAAAGCAGTTGTATCAATTGAAGTTATGTCTTGATTGGCAAATTTTTCGGCATGTGCATTAATAACTAAAGCTCTAGAAACTCTACGGTTGTAATCAATTACGTCTTGAAAGTTTTTAATTGCATCACTTTTTTGACCTGTTTTGCTGTTTAATTGTCCTAAAATATAAGTATAACGCGCTTTTTCATCGGTATCACTTGTTAAATCAATTGCTTTTTGCAAAGGCATTTTTGCCGAATCTAAATGTTGTAAATGCATATACCCTTGCGCCAATGTTGCATAAGCATCGGCTTGGGTTTGCTTTTTCATTTTTGATTCACTTTCTTTTAAAATTTTCTTTAAATTTTCTAATGCTAAACCGTGGTACTCTAATTTTAAATTTGTTTTTTCTTTCCAAACCAAAGCATCGTAAAATAAGTCGCTGTCTGGATATTTTAAAATCACATAGTTAAATGCTTCAACAGCAGGTACAAAACGCAAATCGTGATAACGCGCTTTACCAAGTAACATATAAACCTCATCCATTTGTGGGTTATGTTCTTTACCAGCAATATTTATAGCGTGCTTTTGAGCCGCTTTAACAGCTTTGTCTTCAGCGCGCTTAAAATGTGGACTTTTATCTGCTGTTCCAGTAATTATTAGTGCTTCTTCGTTTTTTTGTTCAGGTTCAACTGAAATGATGTTAGAAAAATCGTCAACGTGTTTTTTCTTTAATTCTAGTAACCCTCTGTCGTAAGCAGTTGTACCATTGTAAAGCACGTTGTATTTTGTGGTGGTGGCATGATAGCGCTTGTTTGCAAAGCCCGCTTTTTCGGTAGAACAAGCAATGACAACCAAAACAATTAACGCTACAGGTGCATATTTAAATAAAAAAGTTTTCAATAGATCTATTTTTTTACAATAACTAAAAAACACAAATTTTCGTATACTAAATTTTAATTTAATTCGTAAATTAAACTTAATGTTCTGTACATTAATGTGTAAAAATAGTAAAAACAATGAACATTTTTCATATTAATATTTTTTTTGTTTAGTGCTTAGCCGTAACCATTTGCTTCTTTTTTTACTAAAAAGCGTAATAAATGACTTTTGTTGAAAAGATTTCGTTTATTTTGCACTTTTAATTTTAATACATGAAAAAAGATATTGATTTTCCAAAATCGGAAAATGTTTTTTTAGCAGCAATCCCAGAATGGAATGAAGATTTTCAGGAGAACAGTTGGTATGTTTATTTAGTTAACAACACTGCAAATACGCTTGAAATGGTTTTGGCAGTATCACGTGCTTATGGAGTTATTAATAACGAACCTAGAAAAACAGGTACTTTTCGTCATGCTTTTAAAGAAGTAGCTCCAAACACCTTAATAAAAATTGAACTTTTAGAAAACAATGTATTGCAATTAAATAATGAATTTGCAGTTACATATTTTTTAGATAACAAAATGTACGATAAAACCTTTGTTTTTAAAACCAATACCATTAATAAAAATGCTTTAAGCGATATACCTGGTACCAATTTACGTGGTGTTTTGTTAAAGTAAAAAAACATTAATAAAATAATACCCCAATTAACTTCAAGCTATTTGGGGTATTTTTATGTGCTTTATTAAGATTTTAATGTGCCTTTTTATTTGAAAGTAACGACCAAATAACTGAAATAGCCAATACCGAACCAATAATTGCTAACGATATGGAAGAATCGAAATGGTAATAAGGCATAATAATCATTTTTACACCAATAAATGCTAAAATTACAGCTAAACCATAATGTAATTTAGAAAACATATCCATTGAATTTGCTAGTAAAAAATACATAGAACGCAAACCTAAAATAGCAAATATGTTTGATGTGTATAATATGAATGGATCGTCTGGTGCAATAGCAAAAATAGCTGGTATGCTATCAACTGCAAAAACCAAATCGGTAATTTCAATTACAGCTAAAGCAACAAATAATGGGGTTACCATTTTTACACCGTTTTCTACAGTAAAAAATTTATCGCCATGAAAGCCTTTGGTTACTTTAAAAAATGCATGAACAATGCGTACACCAAAGTTTCTAGATAAATCGGCACCTTCTTCCTCGTCTTCGTGATTGTTAGAAGCCCATGATTTGATACCCGCAAAAATTAAGAAAATTCCAAAAACAAATAATACAATGTTTAACTGACGTGGACCGCCTGTTTCAGGGTCAATCCCTAAAAACGGTAAATCTATGTAAGTTAATTTAATTAATTCTACACCCGCAAAAATAAATATTGCTCTAAAAAACAAAGCTCCTAAAATACCCCAGAACAATACTTTGTGCTGATAATCTTTAGGGATTTTAAAAAATTTAAATACTAAAATAAACACAAAAAGGTTATCAACCGAAAGTGCTTTTTCAATCCAATAAGCCGCTTGGTATTTAGCAAAGTTATCGGTAATACCGTAAGGTTTATCAAGTACCCAATACACCACGCCGCTAAAAACCATTGAAAGGGTAATCCAAACAATTGTCCACGATAGGGCTTCTTTATTAGAAATAGTGTGGCTTTTTTTATTAAATATTCCCAAATCTAGCAAAAGCATAATTACAACTGCAATTGCAAAGCCACCAATAAGCCAAGGGTGGTTAATTAAATGATCATCGGGTAAGTTTTTCATTGTTTTAGTCTAATTTATCTGTAAGTCTTTTAAATACTTTTTTAGGTTCTTTATTGTTGTAAAGCACATCATAAACCGCATCAATAATAGGCGTTTTGGCTTTTAATTTTTGATTCATTAAATAGGCACTTTTGGTAGCATAATACCCTTCGGCAACCATATTCATTTCCATTTTTGTAGAAATTACGGTGTACCCTTTACCTATCATATTACCAAACATGCGGTTGCGCGAAAAAAGCGAATAACCCGTTACTAACAAATCGCCTAAGTAAGCAGAATCGTTAATATTGCGTTTTAGTTTATGTACTTTTTTAATAAATTTTTTCATTTCGCGAATAGCATTGCTAATTAACAACGCCTGAAAGTTATCGCCATAACCCAAACCATGTGCCATACCCGCAGCAATTGCGTAAATATTTTTTAACATGGCTGCATATTCGGTACCAATTACATCGTCTGATGTTTTTGCTTTTATATAATGGCTGCGCAAACTTTTAGCAATCACTTCGGCTTTTTCTAAATTACCACCTGCAATGGTTAGATACGACAAACGCTCTAAAGCAACTTCTTCGGCATGACAAGGGCCAGCAACTACAGCAATATTATCAATAGCAATATTGTATTTTTCAATAAAATGTTGCCCAACAATTAAACCTGTTTCGGGAATAATTCCTTTAATTGCCGATATAATTACTTTATCTTGTAAAGAAACGGTAAGTTTATCTAATTCGCTACTTAAAAAAGCAGATGGAATGGCAAAAAAAATGTAATCGGCATAACTAATTGCCTGATTGATATCGGTGGTTAATATTAATTGATCGGTATCAAACTCAACCGAACTTAAATAATTGGGATTGTGCTTATTAACTTTTAATTCTTCAATTGCAGTTTCGTTGCGCATATACCAGGCAATTTCGCCTACGTTATGGCACAACATTTTTGCAATGGCCGTTGCCCAACTACCGCCACCAATTACTGCAAACTTTGGATTGTTAATCATTCTTTTTTGTTTGATTTGCAAAAATAACTTTTTTAAGCTTTTTTTTGTCTATTGTTATGTTAAATTGCCTTTATTAATGGTTATAGTTTATTATTTTTTATAAAATAAATTATGATCTATATACTCCCACACTTTTGTATCTAACATTGGTTTTACATTTTTTTGATTTTTAATGCTTTGCCTAATAAAGGTAGAAGACAGCTCTACAATTGGCGCATTAATTTTTACAATGTTAGGGTGTGTAATAGGGCTATTTGTTTCTTGGGTTGATGATATACGAGGATAAACATACAATTTGTAATTGTTTAAAATAACCTCGTAGTTTTTCCATTTTTGTAACGATTTTAAATTGTCTTCGCCCATAATTAACGAAAAAGTATGGTTTGGATATTTTTCTTGTAAATGCGCCAACGTATTAACTGTGTAATTAGGTTGTGGCAATTTAAATTCAATATCGCTTGGCACAATATGTTCATACCCTTGTGTAGCCAAATGTACCATGTGTAACCTGTGATAATCGGGTAGTAAACCGGCTTTGTTTTTTAAGGGATTGTGTGGTGTAACCACCATCCAAACTTGATCTAAATCACTGTTTTCTGCAAGGTGATTGGCTATAATTAAATGCCCCACATGTATAGGGTTAAAAGTACCAAAATACAAACCAATTTTCATATTTTACTTATTAATATAGTTTGTTACTAACTGATAAGCATCGGTCTTAGCTGTTTCTAAATCGTGGTTTTTTAAAATTACATCAAACTCTGGCGCACGTGATATTTCACGTTCTGCTTTTGCTAAGCGCATGGCAATTTTTTCATCGCTTTCGGTTTGACGAAAACGCAAGCGACGTTCTAATTCTTCAACAGAGGGTGGACTAACAAAAATAGCTAATGTTTGTTCAGGGTATTGTTGTTTAATGTTTAAACCACCTACTACATCAATATCAAAAATTACGTGCTTACCTTGTGCCCAAATACGTTCAATTTCGGTTTTTAAGGTGCCGTAATAATTGTCTTTATAAACTTCTTCGTATTCTACAAAAGCGTTTTCTGCAATTTTTTGCTGAAAATCTTCGGGTGATATAAAGTAATAATCTTTACCGTTTACTTCGCCATTACGCATGTATCTTGAAGTTGCCGATATAGAAAAATCTAAATGCAGTTCTGGTTTTGTAAGTAAATGTTTTACAATGGTGGTTTTACCTGAACCCGATGGAGCCGAAAATACAATTAATTTACCTTGTTGTGTTGCCATTTATACGTTTTTAAAGTATGTTTAAAACCTGTTCTTTAATTTTTTCTAATTCATCTTTCATTTTCACTACCAATTTTTGCATTTCGGCGTGATTTGATTTTGAACCCATTGTATTTATTTCGCGTCCCATTTCTTGTGCAATAAAGCCCAATTTTCTACCGCTGTTTTCGGCAGTTTGCATGGTTTCTAAAAAATAATCTAAATGGTTGGTTAAGCGCACTTTTTCTTCATTAATATCTAATTTTTCAATGTAGTATATTATTTCTTGTGCGTAACGGGTTTCATCAACAACAACTTCTAATTCTTTTAAATTTTGTTGCAAACGTTCTTTAACATTTGTGATGCGTTCGTTTTCATACGATGCTACTTCGTGCATAAACGTTTTAATGTTGTTAATGCGTTGGTTAAAGTCGTTGCCTAATTTTTCGCCTTCTTGTTTGCGAAAATCGTTAATATTTACAATAGCTTGCTGTAATACTTTTTCAATTTCGTGCCATTCTTGTTCATCTAATTCGCAGCGTTCTACTTTTAAAGCATCGGGCATACGCACTGCCATTTTCATTAATTCGGTTGCATCGGCATCGGGTATAATGTTTTTCATTTGGGCAATGTATGCTTTAACAATTGGCGCGTTTATAGTTGCCGATGTTTCTTCGCCAGTAACTTCGATATAAACCGAACATTCTACCTTACCGCGTTCTAATTTTTGAGCAATTAAATTGCGTATTTCCAACTCTTTTTCTTTATAAGGCTGTGGCAAACGCACGCTTAAATCTAAATTCTTTGAATTTAACGATTTAATTTCTACCGTTATTTTTTTTAATGGCAACTGCACCCCCGCTTTACCAAAACCTGTCATTGAGTATATCATACCGAATTATAATAAAGGTGCAAATTTAGTAAATTGTAGCGTACCTTTTGTAATTTATTGTAAAACAAAAAGCTGCCTAAATGTAGACAGCTTTGTATGTTTTATTAAAATTGATTAGTTTTTTACAAATTTAACGGTTGACACCCTATTACTTTCGGTTTCGATTCTTAAAAGATATGTTCCTGAATTTAAATCAGACACATCAATTGAATTGTTACTGTTAGTTGTGTTAATTGATTTTACAAACCTACCGCTTAAATCAAAAACCTTTAAATTAGCAATGTTTCCTTTGTAATTTATATTTAAAAGATTTGAAACAGGATTTGGATAAACGCTTAAATTTGCTAAATCTAAATCGTGAGTTGATGCTACAAATGTTAAATCTATTTTATAATCATCTATAATAGCCTCCCAATCGCCGGAATTATGTATGAATTTAAATTTTACTGCAAAAGGATCTAAACTGGTTATATAGCCGGTAGGAAGCGTGTAATAAGATATTGATTGACAATTGTTTTGGGGTGTAAAATTTGAACTATTAATGGTTAGCGCTTTAACCCAATTAGTTATAGAATAATGTGAAGAATACCAAACTTCGATAGTTCCGAAATCGCCCACAAAAGGAGTTCCTGTATTTTTATCCATAATTTTTAATTTAAAATTAATTGTTGGAATTACATATCCTATATATACATCGCGATTTGTTGTAACTTCTGTTACTTCGTTTGTATGAATATTAGCGTAAAGATATTGTGAGCCGCTACATGCTGTATAATAGTTACCTATTCCAATAAAATTATTGGTATAAACAGCACTCCAGCCACTTGGTAGCGTATTATTTTGAAGCAAATCAAAATTTTCTTGTTGCGCTTGTATATTAAACACAAACCCAAATACTGTAATTAATATCAATGTAATTTTTTTCATCATTTTAAACATTTTACTTAATTGTCAAACATAAATTTACGTAAATATTTCAAATTAAACGAATTAAAAAAAACTTTGCCAAAGTTTTAAACTTTGGCAAAGTAAAAGATATTTAATTATTTTTGTTGAAAACTTAAAAAAACATCATGAAAAAGTTATTAATTTTCGCTTGTTTAATTATTTTATCAAGTTGTTCAGAAGAAGAACCAACCACTTATTATAGTAGTTTTAGAATTAAAAATAGCACAGCACATACATTTAAACTAACAATAGATAATTCTACTACAACTAATGTATATTTTAATAAAGAATTAGCTGCTAATGAAAGTACTAATTATTTTAAATTTGCGAAACATAATAGGGAATATTGGGGATTTATTAGTTTTGGAGATCAAATGAAAATTGTTTTTTTAGATAATAACAAAGGTTATTTTTGTAATGGATCTTCAGAGGCTTTGACATATTGCTTTTCTTCAAAAAGCTCACCAATTGGCATATACAATCCAAATGACTTTATATTTGAAAAAAAAGAAGGTAATATGGAATATTACACTTACGAAATTACCCAACAAGATTACGAAAATGCACATGTGTTGCCATAAAAACTTTGGCAAAGTTAGAAATCTAAAATTCTATAAATTAAAAAGAGATTGCTTTGCGGCAATCTCTTTTTAATATTATTCGTTTTCTGTTTTCTGAAGTAAGAATTTATAAATTAACCCTCCAACAATAGCGCCTGCAATTGGTGCAACCCAAAACAACCACAATTGCGATAATGCCTCACCTTGTACAAACAACGCTTGCGATGTAGAACGCGCTGGGTTTACCGATGTATTGGTAATTGGTATAGATATTAAATGTATTAAAGTTAACCCCAAACCAATGGCCAAACCAGCAAATTTACCATTTGCCCATTTATCGGTTGCGCCCATTATAATTATTAAGAAAAAGGCTGTTAATAAAAATTCGGCTAAAAAGGCAGCTGCCATACTAAAACTTCTGCCAGCATAACCAGGCATTTCGTAAAAATTGGTTGCAAATGCACCAACACCTTCGGTATTAAAAGCACCTGCACCGTTTAAAATTAAATATAAACAACCTGCGGCTGCTGTAGCACCTAATACTTGCGAAACAATATAAGGCACTAAATCTTTAGCAGGAAACCTACCGCCAGCAAACAACCCAAACGATACCGCCGGATTAAAATGCCCACCCGATATATGCCCAACAGCATACGCCATTGTTAAAACGGTTAAACCAAAAGCTAAAGCAACACCTGCTAAACCAATACCAATTTCGGGTACGCCTGCCGCAAAAACAGCTGCGCCACAACCACCAAAAACCAACCAAAAAGTTCCAAAGAACTCTGCAAATAATTTTTTCATATCACTCAATTTTTATTAAATTTATGTTAAAAATAACGTTTTTAAATCAAAAACCAAGCTGTTTATGATAAAATACCACGTATGTGTTACGCTTTAACTAGCTAATTATCAGCTAATTTTGTATTGCTTTTAGTAGTTTTTCTACTGTTTTAGGACTATTACCTACAAAAATTTCATTGTTATAAAAAATTACAGGTCGCGCTAAAAAAGTATAGTGTTCTAATATGTATCTTTTAAAATCAGTTTCAGATAAATTTTCGTTTTTTAAACCCATTTCTTTATACAATTTGGCACGTTTGTTAAACAGCTGTTCATAGCTTTTGGTATGTACATACATTTCATCTAACTGTTTAACGGTTATAGGGTGTTCTTTAATATCTTGTAATTGAAATTCTTGAATGTTATCAATTTGTTTTAAAATGCGTTTACACGTATCGCAAGTTTTTAAGTAATAAATTTTGTTCATAGCTTTAAATAAAAAAGCAAGTTAGTAAATTACCAACTTGCTTAAAAGTGTTTTTTATGTTGAATTATTTTAAACGTATTCGTTTTCTTTTTGAACGATATATAATTTATCGGACATACGAACACGGAAAGGTGTTACAAAAGTTATTCTATCGCCTGCATTTGCTAATGGTGCTTCGGTACCATTTACTTTAAAATCGTTTAAAACAATGCGCTCTTCACCTGTTGTTGGCCCTACAATTACTAATTCGTCGCCAACTGCAACCTTACCGTTTGTTAAGGTAAATTGGGCAACTGATGCTTTTGTAAAATAATGTTCGCCCTGACCTACTAAAACCTTACGTTCGTGTTTCTTTTTGCGAATTTCGGTTACTGTTGCCACTTTTACAGGTATAACTTCTTCAAAAACATTGCGTTCTTTTTTAAATTTTAACGCGGGCGATTTTCCTTTTTTAAATATTAAATTGCCTTTTTGTTGACCTTTACGTAAACGTTTTTGTTCTTCAACTGGTAATTGAATCATGTCTAAACATTCGTCTGAACAGCAGCCGTGCATTTGTTGGTGGCATTCATCGCACTGAATAAATAATAAATGACAAGCTTCGTTTGCACAGTTTACGTGAGTATCGCACGGTTTACCACATTGGTGGCAATTTGCAATAATATCGTTTGTAATGCGTTCGCCTAAACGGTGATCAAACACAAAGTTTTTACCAATAAATTTACTTTCTAAACCTTCGGTTTTCACTTGGCGTGTGTATTCAATAATTCCGCCTTCTAACTGAAACACATTTTTAAAACCTTGATGTTTAAAGTAAGCACTGGCTTTTTCGCAACGAATACCGCCGGTACAGTACATTAACAGTTTTTTGTCTTGTTTATGTGGTTGAAGTTGCTCATTAATAATAGGTAACGATTCGCGAAACGTATCAACATCGGGTGTAATTGCACCAGCAAAATGGCCTACTTCGCTTTCGTAGTGATTTCTAAAATCAACAACTACCACATCTGGGTCGTTTAACATTTCGTTAAATTCTTTAGCACTTAAATGTACGCCTTTGTTGGCAACATCAAAAGTGGCATCATCTAACCCATCGGCAACAATTTTTTTACGAACCTTTACTGTTAATTTTAAAAACGATAAATCGTCTTGTTCTACAGCTACATTTAAACGTATGCCTTTCATAAAATCGTAGGCTTCTAAAGTTTCTCTAAAAGCTTCAAAATTTTCGGCTGGTACACTCATTTGTGCATTAATACCTTCGGTAGCTACATAGGTTCTACCTAATGCATCTAATTTAGACCACGCTAAAAATAAATCGTTACGAAATTGTTCTGGATCGCTAATTTTTGCGTATTGATAGAAAGAAAGTGTGATGCGTTTTTGGCCCGCTTCCTCAATTAATTTTGCGCGTTGTTCTGCGCTTAAAGTGTTGTACAGTTGCATGCTATAACCTTTTTTATGTAATTTAAAGACTCTAAATGGAAGAATCTGGGCGCAAATTTACTACTATTTTTTTTGGTAAATATGATAAATATCATTTAAATAGTTGTATTGCAGCTTATTTGTGATTGAAATTGCCAAAAAAAAAGGGATTATCTTTTTAAGATAACCCCCTTTTATATTTAAAAGTTTGCTTTAAATTGTTCTAAAAAGCGAACATCGTTTTCAAAATACATGCGTATATCGCCAATTTGGTACAATAGCATAGCCATACGCTCTAACCCCATACCAAATGCAAAACCCGAGTATTCTTCAGGGTTTATGTTTGATGCTTTTAGTACGTTAGGATCTACCATACCACAACCCATAATTTCTAACCAACCGGTTCCTTTTGTAATACGGTAATCGGTTTCGGTTTTTAAACCCCAATACACATCTACCTCGGCACTTGGTTCGGTAAATGGAAAATACGATGGACGTAAACGAATTTTTGATTTTCCAAACATTTCTTTTGTGAAATACAACAACGTTTGTTTTAAATCGGCAAACGATACGTCTTTATCAATATACAAACCTTCTACTTGATGAAAGATGCAGTGCGAACGCGACGAAATGGCTTCGTTTCTAAAAACACGTCCCGGCGAAATGGTTCTAATAGGCGGTTGGTTGTTTTCCATATAGCGCACTTGAACCGATGATGTATGCGTACGCAATAAATAATCGGGGTTCATTTGCACAAAAAACGTGTCTTGCATATCACGTGCTGGGTGATGCGCTGGAAAGTTTAATGCTTCAAAATTATGCCAATCGTCTTCAATTTCAGGACCTTCGGATACGTTAAAACCAATGTTAGAAAACACATCGATTACCTGATTTTTCACTAACGATATTGGGTGACGCGCACCTAAATTAATTGGTGTTCCAGGGCGTGTTAAATCACCATACAAACCAATTGCTTCTTCTTTAGATTCTAAATCGTCTTGAATGTTTTTAATTTTACTTTCAACCGCATTTTTTAATGAATTAATTGCTTGGCCAAATGCTTTTTTTTGTTCGTTTGGCACGTTTTTAAATTCGGCAAAAATTTCATTAATCAATCCTTTTTTAGAAATAAACTTAATTCTAAAAGCCTCTAAAGTATCTTTATCGCTAGTGGTAAAAGCTTCTGCTTCGCCAATAAGTTCTTTAATTTTGTCTATCATTGTTTTATAAAACAGGTAATTGTTGCAAATTTACGCATTTTGGGGAATGGTTAAAATTACAATGGTTAAAATTTACTGAATATAGCCATTATCTAAAAAATAATGTACAATGGCGTCTTTCATTAAAATGGTTTGCTCGCCCGCTTTTAGGTGCGGCAGTTGGTCTTTTACTGTGTAATGTGGCCAACCGTCGGTATCAAAATACGAAAATTCATAATAATTAAAAGGTTCCAGTAAACGGCAAATGGCAATATGCATAATGTTTACTTTCTCGTCTTTTTTAAATTTTTTATTAAATTTCCCAAGTTCTTGAATACCTATTAAGTAAATAATACCATCTACGTCTAACGTATCGCCATCGGCAAATTGCTTCGATAGTTTTTCAACCAAAACATTCCATCGTTCTTTTAGCTGTTCGTCTCTTGCCATATTTTTTTATTGAAATGCAAAGATATTTTATAATACCGAAACTGCTTTTATATTTGTGATTTAATTTAGTGTATGTATATTTTAGATTTAATTATAGCTGTTTTATTAGCTTACGCCTTGTTTAAAGGTTTAAAAAATGGGTTCATAGCATCGGTAGTATCGTTTGTAGCATTAATTGTTGGTGTGTACATTGCTTTGCGATTTTCGTTTTTTATGCGTGATTTTTTAGCAATCAACACCTCATGGAACCCTAAAACCGTAACCATTACAGCTTTTATTGGTACGTTTTTACTTGTTTTAATTATTTTGTTTTTTTTAGGAAAAACATTAACTAAAATTGCACAAGGTTTAGCATTAGGGTTTGTAAATAAATTGTTTGGCGCCTTTTTTGAAGGTTTAAAAATGATTTGTATCCTTTCGGTTTTGTTCAACGTATTTCAAAAAATTAATTACAATCACTTAATTGTTTCTAAAGAAAAATTAGATGAATCTATTTTTTATAGACCAATAGAAAATACAGCTAAATTAGTCTTTCCTTTAATGGAAAAATGGTATCAACTGGCATTAAGTGAAACGGTAGACCAACTACAAAAAAACAATAAAAACCAAGCAGAATAATGCAAAACTTAACTTTTGAACACGCTACCATTCACAATTTACCCGAAATTGTAGCAATTTATAACTCCACCGTAGCAACGCGCCTAGTTACAGCTGATACCGAACCAGTTACTGTTGAAAGTAAAATGGATTGGTTTAACAAGCACAATACAACCAACCGACCGCTTTGGTTGGTAAAAAGCAATCATGAAATTGTTGGCTGGGTAAGTTTTCAATCGTTTTACGGTAGACCAGCGTATAATGCAACTGCCGAAATTAGTATTTACTTACATGAACAATACAGAAACAAAGGCTTTGGGAAACACATTTTAAATTATTGCATTAGCACGGCACCATTATTAGGTGTAAAAACTTTATTGGGCTTTATTTTTGAGCACAACCAACCTAGTTTAAAATTATTTTCAGCGTTAGGGTTTGAAGAATGGGCTTTTTTACCAAAAATTGCTCTTTTAGATGATAAAGAATTCGGATTGAAAATATTAGGTATGCGAGTGGCCTAAAAAATTCAATTTATACACAAAACATGTTTTTTTTGTAAATTATATGTTAATTTTCGCAACAACACATTTATGTTGCTTGTTTATTAAGGGTTAATACAATATATTTATTGGATATTTATGAAAAACCTACATTTTTAATAACCAAAAGTAATGTATAAAGTAACAAATGAACTAAGCGTAAATGGCTTTAGTGTTAACCCGCTTAACAAATTAATAGAACGCAACAACAACAACCACGCATTTTGCACCTTAGAGTATTATTGTATTTTTATTGCAACTGTAGATACCGTTTTCGTAGTTGAAAATGTAACCTATAACCTTAAAAAAGGAAGCTTAACTTTTATTGCGCCAGAAAAAAAAGTGGTTTGCGATAAAAATTGTGCAAATGATGGTGCTGTATATATTTTAGCATTCACCGATGCTTTTTTTGAAAAATCGGCTCATGATTCATTATTGTTAAACTCAAATTTATTTTACGACCCACAGTCTAAAATTGTTAGTACAATGGGATCAATCCCTATCGATGAAATTATAAAACTAATTATTGATAGATTGGCACTATATAAAACCAAAAATAACAACGGTTTGTATATATCAGTAGCACATAACTGCATTGAAGCTATTTTATTAGACGGACTATTTTATGTGGATGAAAGTGCATGTATAGAAAACGACACCCGTAAATTTACTTACTTAGACACCGTAAACAGATTTAGAGTTTTATTACAGAAAAACTATCAGAACGAGAAACAAGTTAGTTTTTATGCTGATTTACTTAATATTACTCCACGCCGCTTGAGCGATATGACCGAATCGGTATTAGGTAAAAGTGCCAAGCAAGTAATTATTGATAAAATGGTAAACGAAAGCATTCGCATGTTAAAGCATACGCATTTAACTGTGGCAGAAATTGCTTATAAATTAGGTTTTAACGACGAAGCAAATTTTAGTACCTTTATAAAAAAGCACACTTTAAAAAGTCCACGGGCTTTAAGAGAAGATCTCATCACAATTTCTTAACATATTATAAAAATTTAAAATAAGTTTAAAAAAAGTTGATATTAAAATTACCTTTTTTAAACTTATTTTTTTGTATTTTTAACTATTCCTTTATTAACAAGGATTTATTTAAAGATACATGTCATTTAAAATTACACTTTTTGCAACAGCGGTTCTTTTATTTTGCAACAAATTGGTTGCACAAAACCAAGTTACTTTAAATGTAAACTTATACCCTATACAAACATTAGTAATAAATCCATCTCAAAAAGAAGTTAACTTAAACTATTCAACACTTAACGATTACGAAAACGGAGTCGTCTCGCTTCAAAAAGACCATTTAACCATATATAGTACTGGTGGTTTTCAGGTAAAAGTAAATGCGTTAGCTTCATCTACAAATCAATCTGCCTTAAAAAACATTAGTATTGAACCTACATTAGGCAGCAACCCTTTACAAAATGGAACGGTTATTTACAGTGAAAAGATTATTTCAGAAACTGAACAGCCCATTATATCTGCAACAAAAGGGGCAATTAACAAAAATGTGTCTATTAGTTACAAAGGCGCTGGAAACGATGTTTTTTTTAATAACACTACTGCCAACAATTCATCTACACATTTTACGTACACACTTCTATATACAATAATAGCGCAATAAAAGCAGGCGCTTTTGCTGCATTAATGTAAATTCAAATAAAACTTAAAGTAAATTTTGGGTTTATAACTCGGTAAAAAATAACAAGTTTTTTGAACTTTTTAATAAGTAACATGTTTATGTTATGTATTACTTTTGTATCCGAATTTAAAAGGTAGTTAAATATTCAACTATCAAATATAATAAAAAAAAGTAAACAACAAACAAATAATTAAGAAAAAAATGAAAAAATTAGTAATTGCATCTTTAGTAATGTTAATGGGTATCACAACACAAGCGCAAACAGACAATGTAACATTAAACGTGCGTTTAAACCCTATTCAAACTTTAGTAGTTAATCCACAACAAAAAACAGTTAATTTAGATTATACTACAACTGATCATTATAACGATGGTGTTTCTGCAAAACAAGAAAACCATTTAAATATTTTTAGTACAGGTGGTTTTGAAGTTAAAGTAAAATCAAGCGCTGCAGAATTAGCAAATGCTGGAACAGCAGGACCTAACGGAAACATTGACGCATCAACCATACAAATTGTAGCTACACAAGGAACACAAAAAGCGTTAAGTAATGCAGATTACAAATCAGCTGTATCTTTATCTACAACCGAAGGTGTACTAGTTTCATCTACAAAAGGGGCAAGAGACAAAAATATTGATATTGAATACAAAGCTGCAGGTACCGATGCTTATTTAGATAAATACGTTGCTAACCAAACTCCAACTATTTTTTCTACAACGGTAACTTACACCATTTACGCAAAATAATTATATTCGTATTTTATAATGAAAAAGTGTTGCATTTTGTAGTGTAGCACTTTTTTTAAATTATACCCGCTTGATTTATGAGAACATTCTTTCTTTTTTTGGTTACAATTTTAAGCAGTTTTTTAAGTACAGCACAAACGGGGGTTTCGGTTTCACCTCCGCGTTTGTATTTTGAATCGAATGCTGGGCAAAGTAACCGTCAAAAAATAATGGTTACTAATGTAAGTGCCGCTCACACTATGGATTTAGCTGTAAGTTTAGGCGATTGGCAATATAATGAATTAGGAGAAAATGTGATGTATCCGGCCGATAGCTTAGCTACATCATGTGCAAGTTGGGTTACTATTAATAAAAAAGACAGTTACTTTTCATTAAAACCAGGCGAAAGTAAAGAAATTGAAGTTACCATAACAGTACCAAATACTTTTACAGGTGAAGTTCCTGTACATACTGGTATGTTGTATGTTACACAAATGAATCCTATTGACGATGTTGATAATAAAGGGGCCAATATTAAAGTAAGTGTACGATCGGGCATTAAATTATTTCATAGAACCAGTCAACCTAAAAACAGAAAATTAGAAATTGAAAATATTTTGTTTGATAAGAAACGCAACAAAATAGAACTACTTTTTAAAAACAATGGAAATATTTGGGCCGATGGTATTGTGTATCCCGAGTTGTTAAATACCTTAACAGGAAAGAAAACCGTTTTAGATCATATTGTATTTTATAGCATGCCCAACGATGTACGCAAAATGTATATAGATCTACCTGAAAATTTAGAGAAAGCCAAATATACAGCTGCTATTTTAATGGATTATGGCGATGAAAACACTATTGAAATGGGCGAATTATCTTTTACAAATGAATAATAAGTTTTTTTATAGCATCATTTTTCTTTTAAACTGCTTAGTTGGTTCAACCCAAAATTTAAATGTTGACAGTAACAATTATGCAAGTATCGATTCATACAGTGGCATTACAAAATCAAACGCCTACAAAGTATGGATTGATGGAAACGGAAGTTTAAGTTTACCTACTTGGCGGGTTTCTGTACGGGTTAAACAACCAATAAGCAATGGAACGCAAATTTTTCCTGCCGATAAAATAAGTTTAATACCTACTACAACTTATGGTAAATTTAACCCTAACAATGTGCCTACAATTGCACAAATTGGTATGCCGTTACAAACCTTTTTAAAACAAGGTCAAGAAGTTTTTTTAGTTCCACAATCACAAGCAGGTTTATACAATAACGCAGCAGGTGGTAATCCCTATTACAACTTACACATTCCTTTTGATTTAAAAGTAGAAGGCGGTGCGTACTTATCACAATTCACAACTTGGTCTGAATTTACAATGGTTTTAGAATTTGTTTTTTACAACCAAAATAACACCATTTTAGGTATTCAAGAAAAATACTACAAATTACAAATAGCTACCTTAAGCGGCACACCACCAACACCAGAAAATCAATTAAGTATAAAAATAGCATCAAACGCTGTAAATGGCCTTTTAGAACTTAAAACCAAAGAAGATTATATACAAGGAGCCAGCGTTACATATCCAAATGCCTTAATGGTTTCTTCAAACACAAACTATCAAATTAAGGTTGTATCGTTGCATCCGTATTTTTCATCGGCAATAGGTAATACCCTTCCATTAAGCACCATTAAATTAAATGTTGTGCCCGTTACACCAAATTCAGCAAACATATTTCCGGTTAATTTAAGTAATGTTTCACAAAAAATTGCTTCGGGCGGAACCACTCAAGGAACGCAAGTGAACTTTAATATTGTATATGCTACCCAAGCCGATGATATAAACTTAATAAACGCAAAACCCGACCAATACACAACCACGTTACAATACGAGATTTTACCGCAGTAACACTATTTATAAATGCATCAATTATTTAAAATTTTAATTATTCTATTTTTTTGTTTTGTGGCTGCACCCATTCAATTGCAGGCTCAAAACAATATTGATATGAATATTGAAACAAATAATGCTGCTTATAAACATTTAATAGATCAAACTATTGCGCTAAAAAACCATACAGAAAATAATTTTGAGGGAACTTTAAAAATTCAAACTCCAAAAGGATTCAAAAACATTACGGGTAGCGAAATTAAAATACAACTTAAAGCAAACGAACAACTATTTATTCCTTTAAAAATTTTAAAAGGAAAAGAAATTGTAGCAGGAAAATCAGAAATCATTATAAACCTTTACAACAAGGTAAATGAAATTATAGCTACCAAAATTATTGAAGAGGTTGTTGAAGAAAATAATGCAATGAGTTTGCAAGCTGTTTTGCCAAATATTTATTTAACAAACGTAAACGATTCGTTAGCTGTAAAAGTGCAAGTAAGTAATTTAGGAAACAAACCTCAGCAGGTATTTGTTGTTTTTAGTATTCCAAAATTAACCAGTGAAAACAACTTTTTTGAACAAACGGCAAAAGTTAACATTCATAAAGATACCGTTTTTACCTACAAAATTAAACCTACCAAACAGCTTTTAGAGCAATCGCAATTTGTTGTAAATGTAGCGGCTATGCGCAGCACCGAAAAGTTATTATTTGGCAACGTATCAATAGTTGTACAAAATGTATCATCGGTAAAACAATACGAAGATATTTTAAGTACAGCAAACGCGGTATATCACCAAAAAAACAGCATAACAACAAGTTTTAAAACCAACGGCAACAATTCTAATGTTTATCAATTATTAGGTTCGGGCGATATTGATTTACCCGCTGGATACGTTACACTTAACACAAATATTTATCAAACCGAAAATCAAAACGTACCATTAATTAGCAACACATTTTTAGAATATCATTTAGAAAATCAAGATATAAAAATTGGTAATTTAAATCAGCCTTTAGAATTACCTTTATTTGGTAGAGGGATACAATACGAATTACTAACCAATAATTTAAGCAACCGTTTTCAGGTAGGATTTATCGATGAAAATTATAATTTAATTGAACCCAATACCTTTCTTAAACGTAGTTATGGAATGTTTGGTATTGCAACTTTAGGCATAAATAATGCTACAAACCAAAAAAATATTAATTATGTTTTTAAGAAAGATGTATATGAAAACGTTACCCACCAAATGCTTGGTTTTGAAAAAACAAAACTTTACAACAACAAATGGAATTTACGTTTAAAAGCGCATGGCGGATACAGCTTTTACGAAAAATTAGCAACCTACAAACCATCGTTTGCTATTGAAACACAATATAATGGCGAAATTAACAACTTTAGATTAAACGGTAACTATTACATAAGCAGTAGTTATTTTCCGGGAAATCGTCGTGGAGTTATTCAATTTCAACAAAACATTTTAAAAAATCTAAAACGCGATAAACTTTGGTTTACCAACTTTAACTATTCTGAATACAACCCAAATTCGCTTACTTATTTATTAAATTTAAAAACAACCAATTTGCGTGTTGATAGCGGAATTAGTTTCCCAAAACTAAAATTTGTTGGCAAAACTCTTGGTTTACAATACTATAAAGAAAGTGGCAATAATTTTAATTGGATTGTAGCTAACGGCCTACTTAATATACAAGCTGTACGTTTAACCAATAACTTTAATTGGCAAAGCAAAAATTTAAAGCATTCTGTAATTTTAGCTGTTGAAGAAGGATTAGGAAAAACAAGCTTGTCGGCAAAAGCGTATCCACATTTTAAAATAAATTCTATTTACAGTTTTAAGGGTTTTAATGCTGGTGCTGCTTATCAATACGGAAGCTTTTTTATTTCTGAATACACCTCTTTATTGGTAGCAAATAAAAACCAAAGCGATTTTAAACGCTTAACCGTAACTGTTACTTCAGACCAAAAGTTTTTTGAAAACAAATTATTAATTCGCAGCGGTGCTTCGTTTATTAGCGATTTCATTTCGGGCAAAACACCATCGGCCTTTTTAAATACAAGTTACACGTCTGCAACTAATTACCGATTTTTTTTAAACACCTCGTGGTTTAAAAACAGCAACACCACATTTTTACAAACAAATCACATGTTTTTAATTGAAGCTGGTTTAAATGCGCAATTAGGCGGTAAAGCAGCATCGGCAGGTAAAAAAGGAACTTTACAAACAATTGTATTTTACGACAAAAACAGCAACAACATACTTGATGAAAACGATGAAATTGCTCCCGATGTTTTTGTTACTGTTGATAAAACAACTTTTAAAACAGATGAAAAAGGCGAAATTTTGTATAAAAAAATACCGTTTGGAACTTATCAAATTCAACCAATAGTACAAAGTGGATGGTTTACCGATGCTTTTAGTGTTGATATAAACAGCTACACCACTACCATTGCACTACCATTGCACCAAAACGGTACTCTTAAAGGAAAAATTAGCTATAGCTACGATGAAAAATTAGTGAAAAATTTTGATTTTAAAACGGGTGGAATTGTATTTAATATTACAAAAAACGGACAGTTTGTACAGCGTGTTGCTACAAACGACGAGGGTTTGTTTATAGCTTTTTTACCTACTGGTACATACGAAATAAAAATTGATGCAAAATCTTTACCCGATAATACCTTTTGTAACAACCAAAATCAACCTGTTAAAATACAATCAGGCAAAATTACTAATGTACCCGAATTTGTAATTCAAGTGCAACAAAAAAACATTAAAGTAAAAAAGTTTGGTAGTTAAACTTATTTTTTGTGCATTAAACGAGTAAGTTTAATTGATAAATCGGTAAAAATTACTTTAGGGTTACCATTGCGTTCAATATGAAAAATAGCCTCTTCAATTTCGGTAAAAATATCTAAAATATTGTTTTCATTTACAAAAGGAGCAAAGTTTTGCAGTTTAAAACCTTCAACTTTTGGGTGCATGTAAACCAAATTAGGTGCGTTGTAATTTAACATTAATGCTTGCCTAAACAATTCCATACAATGGTTTAAAAAAAGTTTTTGTTTTTCACGCCCAATGGCCGAAATTTCATCGCTCCATTTTATTAATTCATTCACTACACGGGCATTTTTATTAGCCCTAAATGCAGCGCGAACCCAAGTTACAAACCATTCATCAAACGGATAATCGTTTACAATATTGTATCGCAATTTTAAAGCTTTGTTGTAATTACCTTGCGCTTCTTTTGCTATGCTGTACGCATCGGCCTCGTCGCAATTTTCATTATCAACCAATGCTTGGTAAATTTCTTGTTCGGTTAAAGGATTAAAATGTAAAGTTTGGCAACGCGATACAATAGTAGGTAATAAAGCTTTTTCGTCTTCGGCTATTAAAATAAATACGTTTTTATCGTTGGGTTCTTCTAAAATTTTTAAAATTTTATTCGACGCTTCTATATTCATCCGTTCGGCCATCCAAATAATCATTACTTTATAGCCGCCTTCGTACGATTTTAATGCTAATTTTTTTAGGATATTTGATGACTCATGAACCGAAATATTTCCTTGCTTATTGCCTATACCAACATTTTCATACCAATCGTTTACAGTAGCATATTTATTTTGATTGATAAAATCGTACCAAATACTAATAAAATCATCGCTTACAGGCTTGTCTTTAACGCTACTTGTAGATGCAACAGGATATACAAAATGCAAATCGGGGTGTTGCAGTGTATTAAATTTTAGGTTACAAGCGGTTGAACCACCTTGGTTTTCGTTTCCGGTATTACTGCAAATAATGTATTGCGCATAAGCTAACGCCATAGGTAAAGTACCGCTACCTTCTGGACCTATAAAAAGTTGTGCATGCGGTATGCGCCCTTTTTGTACGCTATTTGTTAAATGATTTTTTAAATGGTTTTGACCTACGATTTCGGAAAATTTCATATTACAAAAATAGCACTATAATTTTAAATATTTTTTTATAAAATTTAGTTTTACCAAACGTGTGAAGTGGTTATTGACTAAAATTTTCATTAATCCATTTTAAATAATTATAGCTATTTATAAATTTTAATTGCACATCTAATAATTTTTGCTGTACTGCTAAAAGTTTATTTTCGCGTGTATTTATTACAAACAATGAACTTTCGCCATTGTTAAATTTAACCTCTTCTGCATAAAGCAAGCGCTTATAATTTTCTATATTACTTTGTAAAACTTTTATTTGTTGTTGGTAACTTAAAACTTCGTTTTTATAAGTATTAATTTTAGTTATAATTTCTTGTTGTTTGTAATTGTAATCTATTTGGTTTTGTTGCAATTTAAATTTCGCCATTTGATAGTCTGCTCGTGCTTGTCTTAAAAAAATAGGAATTTCAAGTTTTAACCCGTACTGATAATTGTTTTCAAACATAGGCAACCATTCGTATTTATAATTTTCTTTGTTCAAAAAGTTATATGTAAAATCTAGCTTAGGTAATAAACTTTGCTTTTTAAGATTGCGTTCACTTTCTAGAATTTCGTTTTTTTGTTGGTAATACAACAAAGCTGCATGTTGGTTTAAATTTTTACTATCAATTTGGGCAATTAATGTGGAATAGTTTTTATCAATTTCTGCATTTTCCAAAAGTTGCGATGGTGTTATTGGTTGTAAAATTTCATAAGGCTGTTGGTTTTCTGTCCATAAAAACAGTGAAAGTTCCTGTGTTGCCTTTAAAAATTTTAAATATGCATCTTGCTTTTCAATTTCAAAACTTTGTAATTGTGCTACAACTTCGGTAGTATCAATTGCAGCACGTTCGCCATATTCATAACTTTTTTTGGTAAAATTTAAACGTGTTGTGTTTAATTGTACAACATGTTGCTGCAACAAATAATTTTGATACAAACGCACCCAATTCCAATACGCATTATCGGCTGTAAGTAACAATTCATTTGTAAGTAAAATTTGTTGTGCTTGTGACATTTTTAAAGCGCTTTTGGCTTGATCTAGCAAAGCACGGCGTTTATCGTACAACAAGTTTTTAGCTATAGGTACTGTAATACCTAATTGATACAATCCCCCTTTTGTTTCGTTATTATTTAACTTTTGTCCGTTTAAATAGTTATAACTACCATTAACCGTTATCCCGTACCACGTTGGAATTTCAACCCCTAAATTAGTTTGCTTGTAATACGTTGTACCAGTTATGGCCTTTTCTCCATTTTTAGCTTCAAAAATAGGGTCAAAATTTCCGCGTGCTTTCTGTATTTCTTGTTGTGCTATTGTATTTTGCAATTGATAGTTTAAAGCCAAAGGATGGTATTTTTTTACAATTGCTATAAATTCGGCATGACTCAATTTTAAGGTATCTTGTCCAAAACCATTTGTAAAGAAAAAAAACAGAAAAAAGGTAAAAACTGTAACTTTTAGTTTTTTCATTTTTTGGTGGTTGATTTATTGGTTGCTACGGTATAATAATCTGCTGGAAATCCGTTAATATTTCGCCATAATTCGTACCAAATAGGCACATCGTTTAAAATTGCAATACCTTGTGCGCCAGCGCCCATTTTTATTTGTGGTGGCCAAGGTTTAGTTAATGTATCGGCAATAACTACGGCTTTAAACTTTCCGTTTGCATGTATGGTATTTTCTACGGCTATAATTTTACCTGCAAACGTGCCGTAACTGCTGTTTGGCCAGCCAGAAAAAACAATAGCAGGAAATCCATCAAAAATTAACATTACTTTTTGCCCTGGTTTAATTAATGGTAAATCAACTGGTTTTATATAAACTTCTACAGCATGGTTCACTTTTAATGGAACAATTGTTCCAATACTTTCGGTATCTTTTAGAATTTCGCCAATACCTGCTTTGTTTAATTGTACTATTTGACCATCTTGTGATACTAAAACGTAATAAAGTCCTTGGCGTATTTTGTAATTTGTAATTTGACTTTCAAGTTTAGCAATTTCTCCAGTACTGTTTTCAATAGAACCTAAATTTTGAAAGCGATCGCCTTGAATTTTACTTAGCTTTTCTGTATACTCTTGTACTACAGCATTTTGTTCAATTGTAGTAGCAACAACCTCTTGTTTTGTTTGGGCTAGTTTGTTTTCGGCAGCTGTTTTTTTAGCTTGTGCATTTTGGAACGATGCGCTGCGTTGTTGAAACTGTGTTAGTGATACTAAACCATCGGTATACATTTTTTGTTGCCTATTAAATTGATCTGTTATAAGAATTAATTCGTTATTTACAGCTTTAAGCTCGGCTTCTTCGGTTGCTAATTTATTTTGTAGTTGTTGTAATTTTACTTTTAGTTGTTTTATTTTTAAATCACGTGCGCTGTTTATTGCATTTAACTGCGTGTTTGTTGTTTCTACTTTAGCTTGGTAAAAATCGCGCATTCCTTTTTTTGCATCAACTTGTTGTGAAGTACGAGCAATTAGCATGGGATCTAAATAATCATCTTTAATTTCGGTTAGTTGCAAAATGGTATCGCCTTTTTTTACATAATCGCCATTTTTTACGTACCATTTTACTATTCTTCCTGGTATTGGTGAATGTAATTGTTGTGGGCGCTGCTGTTGGTAAAGACTGGTAACATTACCTGTAACTTTTATATTTTGGGTCCAAGGTAAAAAAAGTGTGATAATTGCCAAGGCAATAAAAATGTAAAACCACCTTTTTACTCTTGAATCACGGTTATAATGATATATTTTTTCAAAAGATTTGGGCTTCATTATTATTATTTTTTTGAATGATGAATTTTTACTAATTGCTTTGTTATTTAATTTTAATAACGGAATTGTTTTGTGTTGTAAAAATACAATCGGCTAATGGTGTATATTGCTTATTATTTGAAACGATTACTATAGTAGTGCTTGTTTTTAAATTATTTAAATAATTGAGCATTTTTTGTGTAAAAGCTTCATCCATACCATCTAAAGGATCTTCCAATAACAATAGTCTTTTTTTACCTAGCATTGCTCTTAAAAGCATTATTTTTTTTCGGGCACTAAACGATAATTCTGTATCTGTTTCACTTAAAGGAGTTAAAAATCCTTGAGAAAATTGACTTGGAAAATCTTCAATACCCCACATTTCTGCTAAGTTTAAAACATCTTGTGTTTGAAAAGCTTCGGTACCTAAAGTTATATTATCTAAAAGGGTTCCTTTTATAATTTTCATATCTTCTAAATAAATACCTGTTTGTTCTCTAAAAGCGCCTTTATCAATATTACTTAATGGAATTTTATCAAACATAATGGTTCCATTAATCGGTGTATAAAAGCCTGCCATTGTATTAAGTAACAAGGTTTTTCCTGTTCCTAATGCTCCGTTAATTATATGTAAACTATTAGGTTTTACTTCAAAATACAGTTGATTAAAAACAGGCTTATTATTGTTAAATTGAATGCTAACATCTTTAAAAACAACTTCCATACCTTTTTTACTTTCAGTTAACTCAATATTAGCGTTTGGTTCTTCTGGTAAATCGGTTATTTTATTAAGCTTTGTTAACGATGTTATCACATCGTAATAACTTTCTAAGCTTTTAATAAGCTTTTCAACAGCGGTAAGTATGGTTAAAACAACAATTTCCGCAGCAACAAATGCGCCTATATTTAATTCTTGATTTATTAGCAAATAAGTTCCTATGGAAAGCATTAATAATGTTATGATCACTTTAAATAAAACAATAGTCCAATATTGAAAAAGGAGCACTTTAAAATGACTTGTACGATGTGTAAGATACGATACAACACGGTTATCTGTGCCTAATAAATGTGTGTTGTTTTTAGCGTTAATTTTAAATGTTTTAACTGATACTGCTATATCTTCTAACCACGAAGCTACTTCGTATTTTTTATCGCTTTCTTTTAAACTTGAAGCAATTCCTGAACTTGATGTATATTTAAAAATTATTACTACAAGTAACAATACCAAAGCGCCAAACACTAAAAACCATGGATGGTAAAAAGAAAGCAATACAATTCCAAAAAGAATTTGAATAAAAGCGGTAGGTATTTCAAGTAAAATTTTCGACATTCCCTTTTGTAAATTCGGAATATCAAAAAAACGGTTTACCAATTCGGGTAGATAATATTTTTGTGTAGCATCTAAATTTACTTTTGGTAATTTTTCTGCAAATGCTAGCGAATATTCTACAAATATTTTTTGTTGAATTTTTTCTATAATTTGCATTACTCTAATCCTAAAAAAGCCTGCTAATAAGGTGCCAAAAACCACAAAACCAATTAAAATGTATAATGATGTTACCATGGTTGCACCCATTACGTAGCTAACAATTGCCTGAATACCTATGGGTATACTTAATTGTACTAAACCGTTTAATATGGCATAAATATAAATACTTGCAACATCTTTTTTTTCTTTAGTAAGTACTGCAAACAGTTTTTTACCGCTAAATTCTGTATTGGTATTTTTTGTCATAGGCTTTTTTTTAATTCTATTCCAAAATTTATGTATGTATTAAATTTAAAAGGGTTGTAAAAATAATTTTTTTATTACACTATTCTTGTTAACTACCTCTTAAAGATTTATTAAAACGCTATTTTTTTAAACAAAAAAAAGAGCAATAACTTTTATTATTGCTCTTTTTTTGCGTGTTATTTTATAACTACTTAGTTGCAGTCCAAGTTCCTGATATTGCCGGATTTTGCTTAGTATTTGTCCATTTACCCGATGAAAATGATTTATTCATTGTTCCTTCAAAAGAACCTATTATTTCATCATTATTTTCATCGTTTGTATAAATAAAATTCATTGTAACTTCTCCGTGAACATTTACTTTACCACTTACTGTTAAATCTAAATTAGGAAAACCTGCCGACTCTACATCGCCAATAATTACACCTTCACCGTTAACAGTAAAACTAATTTCACCTGTATCACTTCCTATGTATGTTCCTGTCCACGAGCCTTTGTAATTGTTATAAGGCGATGTTGATGTGATTGGATCTTCTTCTTCATGACAAGAAACTGTTAAAATTACTAATGGTAAACATATTAATAATAGTGCGAATACTTTTTTCATAGTTAATTAATTATAGTTACAGGTATTACATTGTTTTGCTAAAGTAATAATTATTTGCAAAGTTTTAAAAAATAGCACTAAAAAATTAACATTTTATAGCGAAAGATTTTCTAACATTTCTTTTGTCATAGTTTCTAAATCAAAATTATGTTGCCAACCCCAATGTGCTCTAGCTTCATCGTCGTTAATACTACTTGGCCAAGAATCGGCAATATCTTGTCTAAAATCAGGTTCGTAAGAAATTTCAAATCCTGGCTTTTCATTAGCTATAGCTTGTGCAATTTGTTTTGGTGTAAAACTCATTGCAGCTAAGTTGTATGACGATCGTATTTTAATTTGATCTTTATTAGCTTGCATAATTCCAATGGTAGCTTTAATAGCATCGTCCATATACATCATTGGAAGTTTGGTATTTTCAGATAAAAAACAAGTATATTTATTTTCTGCAACCGCTTTGTAATAAATATCAACAGCGTAATCGGTAGTACCACCACCCGGAGGTGTTTTCCAAGAAATTAAACCTGGGTAACGAATAGATCGTACATCAACACCAAATTTGTTAAAATAATATTCGCACCAACGTTCACCAGCTTGTTTTGATATTCCGTAAACAGTTGATGGTTCCATAACGGTATATTGTGGTGTGTTTTGTTTTGGCGTTGTTGGCCCAAAAACAGCTATACTTGAAGGCCAAAATATTTTATTAATTTTACCGTCTTTTGCTAAATTAAGTACATGAAACAACGAATTCATGTTTAAATCCCAAGCAAAAGCAGGATTTTTTTCTGCTGTTGCCGATAATAATGCTGCCATTAAATACACCTCGTTAATTTGGTGCTTTTCTATTACTGCTGCAACTTGGTCATAATTCATTGCATCAACAATTTCAAAAGGTCCTGTTTTAAAAACATCTTGTTCGCCTTTTCTAATATCCGATGCTATTACATTGTTTAAACCGTAAATTTCGCGTAATTTTAGGGTAAGTTCAGAGCCTATCTGGCCACAAGCTCCAATAATTAATATTTTGGTATTGTTCATGTTGTTTAAATTCTGATACAAAGATAGCTTTTGTTCCTATTTTTTTTAAATGTTTTATAAAAAATGTCAAAAACCTAGTATTATTTCCATTCAACACACATTTAGTACAGTCAATATTAGTAATTTTGCATATTATTTTAGAACATCATTTCTATGAAATACCTAATCATATCGGTACTTTTTTTAACACTTTTTACAAGTTGTAATAAAAAAAACACAACAGTACCTATTGTAACCACCAAAATATCGCAAGATTCATTGGTGCGCAGCATACATAAAAAGTGGCAATTTAAAGTTGTAGTAGCTAATAACGCAGTGGCTTCTAAAATAAACAACTGGGACCAATGGAATAATTTTAGTAACGAACTTACCATAAAACCAAATGCCAGTTTAAGTAGCTTAAAACGCAAGGCAACTATTTTGGTAGAAAAAGCCGCAGTTTTAAAAACAAACATTCCCGAAATGTATAACAAACCCGAAGTTAAAGCTCGTTTGGCTTTACTTGAAACCAACATTCAAAATTTAGACATGTTGCTTGAATTAGAACCGTTAAATATTAAAGAAATTAATAATTTACTTGCTGCCATACAAAAAAACACCAATTCTTTAATAAACCAGTTTAACGAATTTGAAATTAAAGCTAATATTCCAAAAGAAACAGGCGAAGACCAATTAATGCTAACAATAGACACCGTTAAACGCGCTACGTTAAATGCTTTACCTACCGAATAATGAGTATAAAAAAAATAGTTGAACAAGCCACAAAAACCCAACAATTACAAAGCCAAATTACAAAATTAGGCACAAAAATACATAGCAAAGGTTTTGTTGGTTCGGCACTATCGTTTCAAATTCAGGCATTATTTAAAAATGCCGAACAACATTTTTTGCTAATTTTTAACGATAAAGAAGAAGCCGCTTATTATTTAAACGATTTAGAAAACCTTATTTCTAAAGAATACGTACTTTTTTATCCAGGTTCGTACCGCCGTCCGTATCAAATTGAAGAAACCGATAACGCCAATGTACTTTTACGTGCCGAAGTTTTAAACCGATTAAACGCACGTAAAAAACCAGTTGTTATTGTTTCGTACGCCGATGCCTTGTTTGAAAAAGTAGTTACCCGAAAACAACTTGATAAAAACACTTTAAAAATTGCCGTTAACGATAAAATGACTATTGATTTTGTTAACGAAGTACTTTTTGAATACAATTTTAAACGTGTAGATTTTGTATCGGAACCTGGTGAATTTTCTGTTCGCGGTGGTATTATTGATGTTTTTTCTTTTTCGAACGAAAACCCTTATCGTATTGAATTTTTTGGAAACGAAATAGACAGTATTAGAACTTTTGATGTGGAAACACAACTTTCTATCGAAACCAACAAAAAAATAACCATTATACCTAATGTTGAAAACAAGTTTTTACAAGAAACACGTGAAAGCTTTTTAAACTACATTAATCCAAATACTGTTTTGTTTATTCAAAACACCATGGTAGTTAAAGAACAACTTACTAAAATGTTTCAAAAAGCTACCGAAACTTTTGATAAGTTAAGCACTAATGTAAAACATTTATCGCCAAATGAAATGTTTTTACCTGCAACCGAATTTCTTTTAAAAGCAGAAGATTTCACCGTGGTTGAATTAGCTCAGCAAAACTTTTTCACACCAAACTTGTCCATTGAATTTTTCCAAAGCCCGCAGCCGTCATTCAATAAACAATTCGATTTACTTATCGAAAACCTCAACCAAAATACCGAAAACGGCTATACCAATTATTTGTATTGCTCTAGTGAATCACAACGCAACCGATTTGAAGAAATTTTTAGCAGCTTAAAAGACCAAAATCAACAAATTAAGCAATACAAAACCGTTGTAATGCCTTTATTTCAAGGTTTTATTGATAAAGAAAACCAAATTGTTTGCTATACCGACCATCAAATTTTTGAACGCTACCATAAATTCAGTATTAAAAATGGTTACACCAAAAAACAAACCATAACTTTAAAAGAGCTTACAACACTATCGGTTGGTGATTACGTTACCCACATTGATCACGGAATTGGTAAATTTGGCGGTTTACAAAAAATTGATGTTGAGGGCAAAAAACAAGAAGCCATAAAACTAGTGTACGCAGATAATGATATTGTTTACGTATCTATACACTCACTACACAAAATATCAAAATACAATGGTAAAGACGGTGCGCCACCAAAAATTTACAAAATTGGCTCTGGCGCTTGGAAAGCCTTAAAACAAAAAACTAAAGCACGTGTTAAACACATTGCCTTTAACTTAATAAAATTATACGCTAAACGCAGACTTGAAAAAGGATTTGCATGTGCACCCGATAGTTATTTACAAGCCGAACTTGAAAGTTCGTTTATTTATGAAGATACACCAGATCAGTTAAAATCAACTATTGATGTAAAAACCGATATGGAAAACGATCGTCCTATGGATCGTTTGGTTTGTGGCGATGTGGGCTTTGGAAAAACCGAAGTTGCCATACGTGCTGCTTTTAAAATGGTTGATAATGGCAAACAAGTTGCTGTATTGGTACCAACTACTATTTTGGCTTTTCAGCATTACAAAACGTTTACCGAACGTTTAAAAGATATGCCTGTAAAAGTAGCCTACTTAAATCGCTTTAAAACAGCAAAACAAAAAACCGAAACCTTAAAAGAACTAGCCGAAGGTAAAATTGATATTATTATTGGCACACATCAATTGGTTAATAAAAACGTGGTTTTTAAAGATTTAGGCTTATTGGTTATTGACGAAGAACAAAAATTTGGTGTTGCCGTTAAAGATAAACTTAAAACCATTGGCGAAAACATTGATACCCTTACACTTACTGCAACGCCAATTCCGCGCACCTTGCAGTTTTCATTAATGGCCGCACGTGATTTATCCGTAATTTCAACCCCACCACCAAATCGTTATCCTATTGAAACAAATGTTGTTGGATTTAATGAAGAAATAATTCGCGATGCTATAACTTATGAAATTGAACGCGGCGGACAGGTATATTTTATTAACAACCGTATTGAAAATATTAAAGAAGTAGCCGGTATGATTCAACGTTTGGTTCCGCATGCAAAAGTAGGCATAGGACACGGCCAAATGGACGGTAAAAAATTAGAAGACTTACTGTTATCTTTCATGGAAGGTGAATTTGATGTTTTGGTTGCCACAACAATTATTGAAAGTGGTTTAGACGTACCTAACGCAAACACTATTTTTATAAACAATGCCAATAATTTTGGTTTAAGCGATTTACACCAAATGCGTGGCCGTGTAGGGCGTAGCAATAAAAAAGCGTTTTGTTATTTTATTACACCGCCTTATAGTGTAATGACCGAAGAAGCTAGAAAACGCATATCGGCATTAGAACAATTTAGCGATTTAGGTAGCGGATTTAATATTGCCATGAAAGATTTAGAAATTCGTGGTGCTGGTGATATTTTAGGTGGTGAACAAAGTGGTTTTATTAATGAAATTGGCTTTGAAACCTACCAAAAAATTATGAACGAAGCTATTGATGAATTAAAAGAAAACGAGTTTAAAGATTTATACGAAGACGAACAAAATATTGATACCAAAGAGTACGTAAAAGATATTGTAATTGAATCTGATTTTGAAATTTTGTTTCCAGATGAATACATTAACAGCGTTTCAGAACGTTTGGCTTTATATAATGAAATGGCTACTTTAAAAACCGAAGATGAATTAATTGCATTTCAAAATAAATTAACCGACCGTTTTGGTGCATTGCCAAAACAAGCCATAAACCTATTAGATTCGGTACGTATAAAATGGATTGCTTCAAAAGCAGGAATTGAAAAACTGGTTTTAAAACAAGGCAAAATGATTGGTTATTTTGTTAGCGATCAACAATCAATGTACTACCAATCGTCACAATTCCGTAAAGTACTGCAGTTTGTACAGGTATATCCAAAACTGGCTACGTTAAAAGAAAAACAAACCAAAAACGGTTTGCGCTTATTGTTAACGTTTGATCATATCAAATCAATTAGTAAAGCTTTAGAAAACCTTCAAAAACTACAACAATTATGAAAAAGGTAAGTAGTTGTATATTATTAGTTTTATGTAGTTTTACTGGTTTTGCTCAGGATACCTTGGCAATGCCCAGCAAACCAGTGTTTACTGATGTTATTTATACTGGTGGTACTACCGATGATTTACACAATTACATAAACAACAACTTTAATTACAACAATGTAAAAAAAACCGATGTGCCTAAAACTAACAAAAAACAATCGTTTTTTGTGTTTTATGTATCGTTTACTATTAATGAAGAAGGTGTTCCTTTTGATTTTTCTCCAGAAGATATTGCTAAAGATAATAGTTTTTATATAGAAGCTGTACGTGTAATTGCATCAACACGTTGGCAATTTGCTACCGAAAATGGTGCATATAAAAAACAATATGTTGTTATACCTGTAAAGGCTAGTACCAACGAATTATAAAAAAATAAGGATTGTTTAAACAATCCTTATTTTTTTATAACCTTGTGAAATAATGTTTTATTAGTTTTAGTGTAAATTTTTAGAAGATATATTCCATTTGATAAACTTTCTAAATTAAATTGATTTTTTTGTGTCATTAAAACCTTTTTACCACTTACATCATAAACATCAATTTTTTTTATTTCATCGTTTAACTCTACATTTAAAACACCTGTTGTTGGATTTGGAAAAACCGAAATTTTGGAAATTAAAGCGTTTTCTAAATCATTAACACTAAGAGCTAATTGATTTAAATCATAAAGCTGAGTTCTATCTATTATCCAACGTGGATATGAATTAAGCAAATATCCTTTAGTAATTGAATTATGTATATGTAACCTATCATCGTTATCAAAATATAAAAATTCAAAATTACTTTCTAAATTAAATGTTGCTACATTATTAAGATCTTCGTTTAACATTTCAATTTCAGAACTAAGAAAATCGGTGTGTAAAATGTAATTTTTATACTTATAAAATCTTGAAGTAAATTTTCTATTGATATCCTTTTTAATATTTAAAGTGTTTTTATCAATTTGATATAGTTTATCGTTGTCTTGAAAATAAACCGAATTGTTTTCAAAAACTACTGCATCGTAAGGTTTTGTGATGTTTTTTTGTGCGTAAGTTCCGTTTAAATTTACTTTAAATATTTTATACACACTGGTGCCATTTTGAACAGCTGCAAAATAAATACTTTTTGTTACAGGATCTATAACTGACTGAAAATAAACTTCATAATCAATTCCATATACTATTTCTTGTATTTTTTGAAAATTTTTATAAATAATAAGTTTAGATTTTGAATTATATGTATTTGGAATATGTTCATGTTGTGCAAAATAATAATACAAATCATTATTAGCATCAATAAATTGATTTACAGGCCTCGATGATTCTGGTAATAAAATAGTTTGTTTGTAACTACCCGTAACCATATCGTACTCCTTTATAACATTATCTGTTAAAGTATAATCAATAGTATATAGTTTATTGTTATGAACAAGTACTTTATCAAAAGTATCAACTAAGGTATTAAATACAACTGTACCATTGCTTTGCATTTTTTGTAAATAATACACATAATTTTGTTGTTGATCTAAACTGGTGGTACCAAAATATATATTATCTAAATTATCTATCTCTGCATTACTGAATAAACTGTTATTTACACTATTCTCAAAAACAACATTATAATTTTTATCTAATTTTTTTATGTAATCTTTACTACTTACACCAGTAGCACCTGTTGACATACCAATACTATAACTATAAAATATTATCGATGAATTATCTGAAAGTATTTTATGTACACCTCTGTAAAAAGTACTCGCACTTCCTTTACCTTGATAAATATAATGAGGATAAATGTTTGAACGGTTTGGTAATTTATATGCAACTGAAGCTACATTATCGTAAAAATCACTTGAATTAGGTACTATTTGGTTAGATTGTTGCGCAAAAACATTGAAAGAGGTACCATCTTTCACAAACAACTTTACATTGTTTACCGATATATTAGAATATGGCTCAACAGTTTGCCATTGATTATCAACAACATCAATATGATCGTCATAAATTACTCCAATATTGCTCTCGTCTATAGCAATAATTTCGTTTCCTGTAAAATTATAATCTAAAACATCTTTTGTTATGGTACCAGTAGGTGAGATTATAACTTCGGATAATTCGGCTGTTGTTGCAAAACTGTTAAGTTTACTCATTCCAAACAATCGAATACTTCCGTTAGGAAGAATTTGCGAATTGTGAAAACTATTCATACGAACATTATCTTGATAATGTCCTAAATAAGTTAACTGATCTGAAATTGCTAAAGTAATGTACGATTGTGAACTTACAAAACTTTCAAAAGTAAAATACAAAACATTACCCAATAAATTAGATTTTAATTCTCTATTTTTTAAAACAATTAAATATTGCCCTGATCCTGTGTAAGAACTTACATTTAAAGATGCGTAACCTTGCGTTAATAATTTATTAATTCGATATTCGTATGTGGATGATGAGGTACCTTTTTTAACACCTGTTAAATAGTAATAATTTCCTTTTTCGTAATAGAAAGACAAAGTATATCCGTACAAATCTACTTGTGGGTCATAAGGTAAAATATCGGTTCTGTGTTCAATACTTTCTGTATTATTTGGCGAAAATTTAAAAAAAGTAACTTTGTTATTTGGTGAATGTGCAGTATAAACTAATACAAAATTATTATTATCATCTAAGTGTGTAAAAATAAATCTATAATTTGTAGTTGTATAATTTGCAGGTTCATTTAGTTGTAAAGCAACATCTTCTAAGCTTTTTTGAAAAATTAAACTACCCGTACTACTTAGCTTTGTAACATAATGTTTATTATCTGTTGTATATAAATTAAAGTTAATTAAACTAACCGTATATACATATAAGTTACCATTCTGATCAACTTCTGCATTTCTAAAATTATCTAAACTATTCTGATCGGGTGTTGTAATTACATAAGTCCAAAGCGTATCCATATTGCTATTTAATTTAGCAACAAATACGTCTAATGTGGTATATGTTTCGTCTTTTGTACCTATAATAAAAGAATCGCCATTAGATAATTTAATAGCTTTTTTTAAAGCTGAAATATTAGAACTTGTGTTTTTATAATGATCAATTGTTCCTAGTGCATTTAATTGTTGAGTTTGCGCTTGAACTTGGATTGATAAAATATAAAATAATAATAGTTGAAGTAAAAATTTCATAAATGCTTCTTTTTGATTATAAATTTAATCATTTTTTACAAATAACTAAATTATAGATAGTTCTGTAATTTCAATTAATTATTATAGTACCAACTGATTTAAAATTTCAATATACAAATCTATTCCTTCTTCAATTTCATGCACAAAAACATATTCATCTGCGGTGTGTGAACGCGCCGAATTTCCTGGTCCTAATTTTATCGATGGAATTTTTAACACCGCCTGGTCACTGGTTGTTGGTGAACCGTAGGGAGTTCTACCTAAATGCAAACCGGCTTTTACAATTGGATGTTCTAACGCTATAAACGATGGGCGTAAACGGGTTGATCGCGGTTTAATTTCACATTTTGTATGTGCTTTTATTATTTCTAAAACCTCTTCGTTTGTGTAAGCATCGGTTATACGCACATCTACTACAAAATCGCAGGTTGATGGTACCACATTGTGCTGTGTACCCGCATTAATCATTGTAACCGACATTTTTATAGGTCCAAACATTTCCGATTGTTTTGGAAACTCAAAGGTTTTAAACCACAAAATATCTTCAATGGCATTGTAAATGGCGTTTTCACCTTCGTTACGGGCTGCATGCCCCGATTTTCCTAAAGCCTTACACTCTAAAACCATTAAACCTTTTTCGGCTACTGCCAAATGCATTTGGGTAGGTTCGCCAACAATTGCAAAATCTAATGTTCCTAATTTTGGTACTACCGATTCTAACCCATTCAAACCTAAAATTTCTTCTTCGGCTGTTGCAGCTAAAACAAAATTGTATTTTAAATTGGGGTTATCGTAATAATGCAGAAAGGTTGCTATTAAGGCTACTAAACAACCGCCGGCATCGTTACTGCCTAAACCGTATAGCTTACCATCAATTATTTCGGGCAAAAACGGATCGCGGGTGTAATCTATATTGGGGCGTACGGTGTCGTGGTGCGAGTTTAATAAAATGGTAGGCTTTAATGGGTTGTAATACTTATTAAATGCCCATACGTTGTTAAGTTCACGGTGTGTTTTAACACCAAAACTTTGAATGTACGTATTAATTATAGTTGCTGTTTGCTGTTCTTCTTTACTAAACGATTGTGTTTTAATTAAATCAATCAACAAACCAATGCTTTTTTCTTTTAAATTTTTCATTCGCTTAAAATTGAGTTCAATTTTGCAATAACATCATTAGGTGCAATACTTTCCATTACATTTTCGTAACCTGGAACTATTTTATTGCCATAAACCGATGTGGGTATAAACGGAAATGTATCTAAATTTGGAATTAAACTGTTAGTCATTGGCTGATTAAAAGGTACAAAACCTGCATACGGATGCGTGTTGCCCCATAAAGTTACCACTTGTACCCCATACATTGCTGCAATATGTGCATTACCAGAATCCATTGAAAGCATTACGTTTAAATAAGGGATTAGTTGTAATTCCTGTTTAAAATTAAACACATTGGGTACCAATATAACATTTGTAAGGTTTTGTTGCAGTTCTTTTAATTGCCCTAATTCACTTTTACTGCCAAATAAAAATATTTTGTGTAACTTATTTTTAGCTATTTCAGCAATAACGTGTTGCATTAAAGCTGTAGGATATACTTTGGTTTTGTACTGTGCAAAAGGTGCAATACCAATCCATTTATTACTTAATTTTTCGCCAGTAATTGTTGTAAATTCATCTGTTAAAACAGGTTTTTCAGGAAAAACTATTTTAGATAAAATTACTTTAAAACCTAACAGCTCTAAAGTATCAACATGCCTTTGAACCATTGGTTTTACTGGTTTTAATATTTTTTTTTGCAGTTTGGTTAGTTCTTTTTTTTCTTTTCTACCTTTATTGGTAAAAGCTACTTTTGTGCCAGTTAATTTAAAAAAAGTTCGCAGAATTTTTGACCTTAATACATTGTGAAAATCTGCTACAAAATCAATTTTCAACGGCTTTAAATCGTTAAACAATCTATAAATTCCAAAAAATCCTTTGTGACGATTTTCTAAATCAACTCCAAAAAAATCAACTCTTTCTATACCTTCAAAAAAAGGCTTAAAAAAAGGGCGCGAAACCACCGTTACTTTTACATTTTTGTGTTGCTGTACCAATGCTGTAATTACGGGAACTGTCATAGCTACATCGCCCATCGCCGATAATCGTATTACTAAAATATGTTTCATTTTAATTTGCGAAAATTTGTAACACTTGGTACGATAAATCTAAAACGGGTTTATATGCTACCCAAAAAGCTACCAACGGCATTATTATAAATACTAAACCAACATAAAGCCATATTTTTGATGTACTATGCGCAAGCAATTTGGCAAAAAAGTAAATAAGTAAATAGTACACACTTAAAATGCCAAGTGGTACAAAAAAAAGTTGGGCATAGCTGTTAAAAAACTGCCCTATTAAAACTGCTATTAAAACTATTAAAATAGTAAAAAGCAGTATTTGTGTTATTTTTATAAGTTTGTTCATAGCAAAAAAGACTTTCATAGGCTGAAAGTCTTTCAAAAGTACTTATTTTTTATTTTGATACAATACTGGGTTTAATTCTTCGTCGTTGTACATTTTCATTTGTTTGTACACTTTCATGAATTTTTCACCGTTTTCTATATCATCAATTAATTGGCTTATTGATGTAAACATGTCTTGTTTTTGTTCTAACAAAACGTTTAATTTTTCTTGACATTTAGCGCGGTGTTCTGTTGATGCATCTGGGCGTGTAGCCTCTTCTTGCATGTGGTAAATTTTTAACGCTAAAATTGACAAACGGTCAATAGCCCAAGCTGGACTTTCGGTATTAATTTTTGCGTTTGGTTTAACTTGTACGTTTTTGTATTTATCTAAAAAATAGCTGTCAATATACTCAACCATATCGGTTCGTACTTGGTTCGATGCATCAATTTTACGTTTTAAAACCAAAGCTGCAACAGGATCAATTTGTGGATCACGAATAATATCTTCGTAATGCCATTGTACAGTATCAACCCAGTTTTTAGCATACAACAAATGCTCTATAGTTCCTTTTTCAAAAGGATTTTCTATTGGATGATTTACGTCGTCGTATTTATGATAATCTACAATACTTTTTTCAAAAACAGGAAATGCGAATTCTGCAAACATTGATATAATTTTTATTTACAAATATAGTTTTAATACTTTTACAACAATAAAAAACACCACTAAAGTTATGCAAATTCATTATTTATCAGACCAAAAAAGCATTTTAAATCATTTTTTAATGCAAATACGTCATTTCGAAATTCAAAAGGATACCATGCGTTTTAGAAAAAACATGGAACGTATTGGCGAAGTTATGGCATATGAACTTAGTAAAACACTTGAATTTGAATCAACAAAAGTACCAACACCACTAGGCACTAAAAATACAATGACAATTAGTAATAAAGTAGTTTTATGCGCTATACTAAGAGCTGGTTTGGCATTGCATACAGGTTTTATGAATTTTTTTGACGATGCAGAAAATGCTTTTATATCGGCTGCTCGTACGCATGGTACTTCGGATATTTTGGTAGAGTATCAAGCAATGCCTGCGTTTAAAAATAAAAGTTTGCTTTTGTTAGATCCTATGCTTGCAACGGGACATTCTTTACATGCTGTTTATAAGCAATTAACAAATCATGAACAACCTAAAGAAATACATATTTGCGTGGTAATTGCAGCACCAGAAGGCATTGCATATTTAGAACAACATTTGCCAAACAACATACATTTGTGGGTTGCTAGTTTAGATAACGGTTTAAACAACAAAAATTATATTGTACCCGGTATTGGCGATGCAGGAGATTTGGCTTATGGTATAAAACTATAATTTCATTAAAAAAAACAGTAATAAACTTACCCCTAAAATACTAACTAAAACAGTTTCTTTAATCCAGTAACTTTTAGTTGTTGCTAAAAAATTTCCTCCTATAATTGATAATGGAAAAAATGTAAAAACCAATAATCCATTTGATTTATCGGGCGAAATTATATAAACTGTTGCCCCTATTACAAAGCAAAAAACAATGTTTTTGTATAATATTAATTGGTCTGTTGCAATATTTTTTAAGTTGGTAAATAAATAAAAGGTAAACAAAACGGCTATAGTTGCTAAAAAAGCCAAAGCAATGTTTTGATAACCGTTTTCAAAATAACTAAAATTAAAGCCAATAGCGTACTTGTTTGTCCAAAATTCAACCAAATTAATACCGTTAAACAAACTGTATGTATAAAACAAAATGGTAACGGTTAACAAGGCAATTAATGGGATAATCCAATTGCGATAATCTTGCCCTACGTACCAAATAATGGTTAAATAAATCATTGCAAAGTACAAAATGGTCCACGATTCAAACAAGGTGGCAATAAAAATCCATAAACTGGCATCAAAAATTTTTAGTTTGGGCATATTTAATGTTTGCATAGAAATAATTCTGCGCAATGCCAAAAGCACTAAAAAATTGGCTATTATTAAATTAGCATCGTCATAAAAAGTAGGAAAAAGAATTAAAAAACAGGCGTATAAAAACAACGAATACAAGTTGTTTGCAGATAAATAGTTTTTTAATGTTATAAATTGTATCAACAAAACCGATACAACAACCAATATAAACAAAAAACTTTTTTCTATAATTACGGTTGGCGATTGCAACCATTTTAAATCGCTAATTAAATGTATAAAATAAGTGGCCAATAGCATAAAACCTATTACTACATACCCTATTGGTTTACTTTTTGAAAAAAGATTTGCAAGCATTAACGATATTATTTAGTTTTTGTAAATAAGTTGTTGATAATTTTTTTTACTTTTGTTGCAAAGTTAGAATTAAACTGAAATTAAACATAAATAATTAATAACAATATTATGTGGACATCTTTCTTTAAAGGTATTGAATTTTTATTCGTTGATGTATTGTTTGTACCAATGGATTGGTTTGCTAAACTAGAATTATCAAACTGGTGGGTTGCAAACATTATTAACTGGATTTTTATTATTATTTGTTGCGTGGCTTTCTCGTACTGGTTAAAGCAGTTACGTTTATTCGCTTCAAATAACGAAGACAATCAAGACACAACGGCACATTCGTTCTTAAAATAAAAAAATCAGGTTTAAAACCTGATTTTTTTATGCTTCTTTTTTTCTTATACTATCATGTGCGTGGGTTTCAACACCATTATTCCATAACGTTAAAATATCGGTTGCTACAGCTGCACCGCTACCTGCAGCAATTGCTAACTGACTGCGATGCCCAGCTAACGTTCCTGCTACATATACACCACTAGTTACCAAATGATCATTATTTGCTAACTGAATTCTATTTTTTTGAGGCAACGATTTTTTATGCGGTATTACAAAATCATGTAAAAAACCATCAATTGTAAACGGATTGCTAGAATTAATTGCTAAAACTATAGTTTCGGCCTCGTAAATATTTTCGTTAGTAGTAACCAAAAAGAAAGTTCCGTTAGTAGTTATCGAAACCACTTTCTCGTTTGCAATTTGTTGTATTTCAGGATATAGATGCTGTAAATCTTCAATTGTATTTTTTAACAAATCACTCCCTAAAGTATTAGGTGCAATTCCATAGGCATTGTTAAACACTGCATCTTGTAGCATAGATGCTTTTTGGTGGGTAATAATTCCTATTTTTTTATTGGTCATAAACGGTTTTTTAAGAGCCGAACCTAAAATTAAGGCACACGAAACCCCCGAAACGCCACCGCCAATTATTAAACAGTTAAACATTTTATTTGTTTTTGTTGTCTATAGCTTTAGATGTATTAAAAATAAGCAGTAAAATAACAGCGCACAAAACAGCTATAATGCAAATTAACGCAACAACACTTTCGCCTTGAAATAAGTTGTTAAAATCTAATTTTGTAATGTTTAATACAATCAAAGCAATAGCAATTGCTATAACTATGTATGTAAGATATTTCATTATTGATTTATTATGTTGAATAGGAAACGAAAGTACAAAATAATTAATTAGTTAAGCAAGTCTTTAACATTAGTAGCAAATAATTTAACAGCAATAGCTAATAAAACCACTCCAAAAACTTTTCTAATTACACCTAAACCGTTTGCACCTATTAAGCGTTCTATTTGGCCCGATAGTTTTAAAACCACATATACTACAATAATATTTAACACAATAGCTAATACAATGTTTATGGTTTGATATTCTGCGCGTAACGCTAAAATAGTGGTCATAATACCTGGCCCAGCAATTAATGGAAAGGCTAAAGGAACAATAGATGCTGTTTTAGGTTCTTCATCGCGGTACAAACGTATCCCCAAAATCATTTCTAATGCTAAAAAAAACAATACAAATGCACCTGCAACTGCAAATGAATTCACATCGATACCTATTAATGTTAAAATACTTTCGCCAACAAACAAAAAAGCAATCATAATTAAAGCAGCTACTAAAGATGCTTTTTCAGATTGTATTTTTCCTACACGTGACCGTAAATCAACAATAATAGGTATCGAACCTAAAATATCAATTACAGCAAAAATAATCATGCCCGCAGTAAAAATTTCTTTAAAATTAATTTCCATAGCTTTATTTTTTGCAAAGGTATTTATTCTACCTCAAAATACACTTGCTTTTTAAATGATAATTTTTAGGTTTTTACATACCTATATAAACAAGTAAATAGTTGTAACTTTGCAACTGTTAATGAATTGATTTATGTTTCAGATTGGAAAAACAATAGTATCAGACGATGTTCTTGAAAAAGAATTTGTTTGTAACCTAACCGCCTGTAAAGGACAATGCTGTATTGATGGTGATGCCGGTGCACCTTTAGATGAAAACGAAACAGCCATTTTAGAAGATATTTACCCTATAATTAAACCTTATTTACGTAGCGAAGGTATCGATGCTATTGAAAATCAAGGTACTTGGGTTGTTGGCGAAGACGGCACGTTTGAAACCCCGCTTATAAACAATAAAGAATGTGCCTATGTAATTTTTGACGGCCCAACTGCTTTATGCGGTATTGAACAAGCGTATAACGAAGGTTTAATTAAATGGAAAAAACCTGTGTCGTGCCATTTATACCCTATACGTATTAAAGAATTTTCGCAGTTTTCAGCTGTTAATTACAACCGTTGGCATATTTGTGACGATGCTTGTACACTTGGAAAAGAATTAGAAGTGCCTGTTTATAAGTTTTTAAAAGAACCACTAATTCGTAAATTTGGCGAAAGTTGGTATAACGAACTAGAAACCGTGGCTACCGAATGGCAAAAACAATCATTTAATAAAAAGTAATTGTTGCGGATAATTTATAATTGCATGGTGGTTTTTAAGTAAATCGCTACCAATTATACCATGAACTTTAGGCAAATCGTATTCGGCTAACGCAAAATTAACATGGGTAAGATCAAGTAAAATAACAGCAACACCGTTTTGTTTCCATTTACCCATTTGTATGCAATTATTGGTCGAAATTTCGGCATGCATACCATTAGCACCTGCCCCCGAAGCTTTTGCTTTATGGGTTTTTGATAATAATTTAAAATACAATTGTTCGTTACTATCAATACAAGTGTTTGATGCGCCAGTATCAATTAAAAACAAACCTTTGGTTTTATTAATTTTTGCATGCACAAACAAATGGTTCGATTTGCGAATACGAAATGGAATACTAAAATAACCTTGTTGTTCAAAAAATAGCAAACTATCGTTCATACATTTAAAATTTTATAAACACAAAAATAGGTTTTAGTTACTTTTGTTTTTAAAAAAATATCTAAAACGTTTTAAAAAGTAAGCAATAATTAAAATGATTTTAATTGATACACATACACATTTGTATAGTGAAGAATTTAATGCAGATAGAAACGAAATGATGCAACGCGCCCTTAATGCGGGGGTTAAACATTTTTTTGTACCCGCAATAGACGCTTCTTATTACAACGGTATGCAACAAATTAAACAGCAATATCCACAAAATGTTCATTTAATGATGGGTCTACACCCATGTTACGTTAAACCCGAAACTTTTGAACAAGAATTGGCTTTTGTTGAACAAGAACTTGCAAAAAACACGTACGTTGCTGTAGGCGAAATTGGAGTTGATATGTATTGGGATAAATCTACCCTTAACATTCAACAACAAGCTTTTCAAACACAAATACAATGGGCAAAAAAACTAGGCTTACCTATAAACATACATTGTCGCGATGCTTTTGATGAGGTTTTTGAAGTATTAGAACAAGAAAAAGCTTCAGAGTTATTTGGAATTTTCCACTGTTTTACGGGCGATTTTAACCAAGCTCAACGCGCCTTAAACCTAAACATGAAATTAGGAATTGGCGGTGTTGCAACCTTTAAAAACGGCAAAATAGACCAATATTTAAACCAAATACCTTTAGAACATATTGTTTTAGAAACCGATTCACCTTATTTAGCGCCTGTACCACACCGCGGCAAACGCAACGAAAGCAGCTATGTTGCTTTAGTTGCACAAAAATTAGCAAGTATTTACAACTTATCGGTTGAAGAAATTGCATTGCAAACAACAAAAAACGCATTAAACATTTTTAAATTGTAAATTGGAAGTATATTTGTTTCAGTTACGAAAATAATTCAAAACCATGTCTAAATTCGATTCAATACGCTTTTATCACGATGAAGAAGTTCCAAAAGTACTTCAGCAAATTGCTTTACATCCAATGGTAAAATCGTTAGTAGCCTATACGTTTCCAGACTATTCAGAAGAGCAAATAAAAAATTTGCTAAACAGCATACACAACATAAGCGATTTTCAATCAAAAATCATTTATCATACCTTACAACGTGTTTTAAAAAACACATCGGAAGGCCTTTCAAGCTCGGGATTTGAAAAGTTAGACAGCAATACTACCTATCTTTTTATATCAAATCACCGCGATATTTTACTTGATACCAGCTTATTAAACGTTTTATTAATGGATCACGGCAAAATAATGACCGGATCGGCAATTGGCGACAACCTTGTACAAAAACAATTGTTTATGGATTTAGCAAAACTAAACCGTAATTTTATTGTAAAACGCGGACTATCGCCTCGTGAATTGCTAGAAAGCAGTAAGCTTTTATCAGAATACATGTATCATTTATTAAAAGAAGAAAACCGATCGGTTTGGATAGCTCAACGCGAAGGCCGAACGAAAGACGGTAAAGACGCAACGCACCAAGGTGTTTTAAAAATGATTGGTATGGCTTGTAACGAACCATCAATGATGGATTATTTTAAAAATCTTCGAATTATACCTGTATCTATTTCGTATGAATACGATCCTACCGATAAATTAAAAATGCCTCAATTATTAGCCAAAATGGCCGATGAGCATTACATTAAAGATAAAAACGAAGATTTTTTAAATTTAATGAGTGGTGTTGTTGGGCAAAAAAAACGCATTCACTTACACATTGGCAACGTTTTAAATACCGAATTAGATGTAATAAAAAACGAAACTTCCAATGTTAATAAACAAATTCAACTTTTAGCAAAAGTTATCGATGAGCAAATTGTTGCTAATTACAAACTTTGGCCAACAAACTATATAGCTTACGATTTACTTAACAACACCAATCGCTTTGAAAATGAATACACCGATAAAGAAAAGCAATTGTTTTTACGTAGGTTAGAATTAAAAGTTGATAAATGCAACGACACCGTTGTTGAAACATTTTTAGAAATGTACGCCAACCCAGTTGTTAACAAATTAAATTTAAACCATGCATAAACCAGCTATTCTATTAATTTATACGGGCGGAACTATTGGTATGGTTAAAGATTTTGAAACAGGCGCCCTAAAGGCCTTTAATTTTAACCAACTTTTAGAACGTATTCCCGAATTACAGTTATTAGATTGCACCATTGATACGTATTCGTTTGAAGAACCTATAGATTCATCGGACATGAGCCCTGAGCATTGGGTTAAAATGGCCGAAGTTATAGAAAAAAACTATCATTTATTTGATGGTTTTGTGGTTTTACACGGATCCGACACCATGTCGTACACCGCATCGGCATTAAGTTTTATGCTAAAAAACCTTTCAAAGCCTGTTATTTTAACGGGTTCGCAATTACCTATTGGCGATTTGCGTACCGATGCGAAAGAAAATTTAATTACCGCTATACAAATTGCTTCGTTACAAGAAAACAAACAACCGGTAATTAAAGAAGTTGGTTTGTATTTTGAATATAAATTGTATCGTGGTAACAGAACCACAAAAATATCGGCCGAACATTTTAATGCGTTTACATCACCAAACATGCCGCATTTAGCAGAAAGTGGTGTTCATTTAAAAGTAAACCATCATTTATTATCAAATTTTTACACATCAAACCAGCTTATTATTCACAAAACACTAGAAACCAACGTGTTTATTTTAAAAATATTTCCTGGTATTACTCAAAATGTACTTAACGCCATATTAAACATACCTAATTTAAAAGGATTGGTTTTAGAAACCTTTGGATCAGGTAATGCACCAACCGAGTTCTGGTTTATTAATGCATTACAAAAAGCCATTCAAAAAGGAATTAAAATTGTAAATGTAACCCAATGTTGGGGCGGTAGCGTAGATATGGGTAAATATGAAACCGGAACAGCTTTAAAACAAATTGGCGTTATTTCTGGTTACGATATAACTACCGAAGCCGCCATAACCAAACTCATGTTTTTACTTCCGCAAGATTTAAATCCCAATGAATTTGCAAATGCCTTTCAAACAGCAATATGTGGCGAATTAAATTTAATGAACTAAAAAACACTTTTAGTTCATTTTTTTTATACATTTATCATAAAAAACAATTAAAAAGTTATTATGAAACATAAAATTACACTGCTTTTAAGTTTAATTTGTTTATGCGGATACTCGCAAGCTAATCATAGTTTTGGCGATAGTAAAAACATTGTAAAATGGAATGTTTTAGGGCTTACCTCATCAACATTATCGGTGCAATACGAACGTATTTTATCAGAAAACATAAGTTTTGCAACCACCGTTAATATTATGCCACAACGCAGTATTCCATATTTTGATAATGTAAGAAAAACAATAAACGATGCCGGAGCTACCGATATTTTAAAAGATGTACGCATGCAAGCCTATTCGGTAATACCCGAAGTGCGTTATTATTTTGGAAAAGAATCAGCGCAAGGTTTTTATATTGCACCTTTTTTTAGATACGATCGTTTTGTGTTAGATTTTCCTATTGAATATATTTACAAAAACGAACTTGCTTTTATAACTTTAGATGGTAGTGTAAACGGTTTTTCTGGCGGTTTATCGTTTGGTGCGCAATGGCAACTTGCAACTAATTGGTATCTTGATGTTAACTTTTTAGGATTAAGCTACGGCGGCGCAAATGGTAAATTAAGCGGAAAACGACCTTTAGATGCCGAAGAACAAACTAATGTTAAAGATGCGTTAAGCGATCTTGAAATAGACGTAATTAAGTACAAATATAATGTTGACGCAAACGGCGCCGAAGTTAAAATAAAAGGCCCGTGGGCAAACGCAAAGTTTGCAGTTGCAGTTGGCTATCGTTTTTAAACTTTTAAAACATATAAATATGAAAAAAACATTTTTACTACTATTTTCGTTAGGCGTTATAACAACAAGTATCGCACAAAATCAATCCGACAAAGAAAACAAACCGACGGTTGAAAATAAAAACATGGTAAAGCTAAACCTATTAGCACTTAGCGCCCGAAACATTTCGATACAATATGAGCGACTAATAACTCCTAAAACAACCATTGGCGTAACTATTAACAACACCCCAGCAAAAGGGTTGCCTTTTTCAAGTTCGTTAGAATCGTTTGTAGATGATAAAACAACAGTAGCACAATTAAAACAAATTGAATTTTCAAGTTTTTCTGTAACTCCAGAAGTTCGATTTTATTTGGGAAAAGAAGGTTTTAAAGGCTTTTATATTGCACCTTTTGTAAAATACGGCAAATATAATATCGATTTCCCAGTAAGTTTTGAATACGAAGGAAAAGATGAATTTATAGTTGTAGATGGATCGGTAAAAGGCATGTCGGGCGGTTTAGCTTTTGGCGCGCAATGGCGTTTAGCAAATAATTTTTATTTAGATTGGATGATTATGGGACCACATTTTGGTAGCGCAAAAGGAACTTTAGAAGGTAAACGCGCTTTAAACCAAGACGAGCAAACGGCTATTAAAGAAGCGTTAGCCGATTTGGATATTCCTGTAGTTGATCTTGAATACGAAGTAAATGATAATGGTGCCAAATTAAAACTTGATGGCCCTTGGGCAGGTATAAGGGCCGTAATTGGCGTTGGTTACCGCTTTTAAAACATAAACCTTAAACAAAAGTTCAAGGTTTATGTTTTATTACAACCGTTTATTGCCTATAAAAAAGAACAAAACAGCAGTTGCAAACGATATTAAACCAACGTTAACCAAAAAACCTAAAGCAAAACAAATTACCCAAATAAGTTTTTCGCCAGCCGGCATTCGTCTTGATTTATATATCAAGGTATAAGCTAACGCAATACAAACAATCATAGAAAACAAACCAAAAAATATGGTATTGTTTCCGTTTAAAAATTGATATTGGGTATGGGTTATTTTAAAAATTGAACCTAAAGCCAAAATAGCAAAACTAAGTGCAAATGATAGTCGGTAATATTTAAATAATTTCATTTTATTTTTTATATTGATTGATATTTTTTCTCGGTTTGAATGATTTCTTTCTTTAATAAAGGTATTATTTTAAAATAAAGTATTATTAAAAACAAAACGTAAAGGGTGCAGCTTGTGGCTTTAAATACAATTTGTAAAAACGAAGGGTTTTGAATTGAAATTGTAAAACCAAACCTAAAATAAACCTGCAACATAATGGGTAAAGAATACAAATACATTGCTGTACTGTGAATTAACCATTTTTTATATGTTTTTAGTTTTATATTTTGATAAATGAATACCGCTAAAGTTATTAAAATGATGCCTATTAATAAAATATCATCGTTTGCAATTAACCATTGGCTTGACCTTGAAAAAAGTTGAAAAAACATATAAAACAATGCCACCGTTAAAATAACTTTAGGAATAGAAAAGTAGTTAATTAACTCATTCTTTATCAATTGCCAATAATGTTTTAGTAAAGCCGCTTGTTTTTGTTCAACCAAACCTGCAAAACCAAAAACACCAAATTTTTTAAACTCGGTTTGTAAAGCATCTTCAAACAAAATATTTGGATTTTTTTTCCATTGATCTTCAATAGCATTTGCTAAATGATCTACTAATTCAACTTGCACGTCGTAGTGTTCTACAAAATGCTTTTTGGTAAAAGTAAATAATTGATCTATTTGTTCTGTTGTTAGCTTCATTAATAATCTAATTTTAGATCGGGGTTAACAATGTTTTGCATGTTTCGCACAAAATTTTGTAATTCTTCCATACGCGTAACTGTTTCTTTAACACCGCTTTCGGTTAATTTGTAGTATTTGCGTATGCGTCCGTCAACCCGATCCATTTCAACATCTAAAAAGCCATCGGCTTCCATTTTATGCAAAGCGGGGTATAGTGCACCTTCGGTAATATTTAATTCGCCTTGGGTAATTTCTTTAACCTTTTGGGTAATTTCATAACCGTACATTTTAGTATGTTGTTCTAACAGTTTCATAATAATAGTATTTAAACTGCCTTTGTACAATTGTTGTTGCTTTTTCATATACTTATGAATTTTAGGTATAACAAATATACATTCTTTTTTTATACCTTACTTAATTAGGCATCTTTTTTTTGTTGAAATGATAAATATCACTTAAAAGCAATAGTAATTTTGTATTTTTGCACAAAATCAATAATAAAATGTCGAAATTCAATCCTTTAAAGGTTAAAGAAATAAAAAGAGAAACGCCTTTGGCAGTTTCGGTTGTTTTTGATGTTCCTGAAAATTTAAAACCCGAATATCAATTTAAAGCGGGACAATACGTAAACATTAAAGCCCAAATAAATGGCGAAGAAGTTCGCAGATCGTATTCAATAAGCTCATCACCAAAAAGCAACGAACTACGGGTAGTAGTTAAAGCGGTTGAAAAAGGTGTTTTTTCTAATTATGTTAACACCCAATTACAAATTGGCGATGTTTTAGAAGTTGCCCACCCCGAAGGTAAATTTATTTTAGATAACCCAAATGCTAAAATTATTGCAGGTATAGCTGCAGGTAGTGGTATTACACCTATAATAGCTATTGCTAAAGATGTTTTAGAAAGCTCTAAAGACGCCACTTTTATTTTAGTTTACGGCAATAAAACGTTAGAAGACACCATTTATTACAACGAAATTGAGGCTTTAAGAAACAACTACTTAGGTCGATTTTTTGTGCATTACACCTTTACCCAAACCCAACCCGAGGGTGCTTTGTTTGGCCGTATTGAACGTGCAACTATTAATTTTGTGTTTAAAAACAAACACAGCGAAAAGCAAATTGACACCTACTTTTTGTGCGGTCCAGAGGATATGATTCAAAAAGTAACCACTGTTTTAAAAGAAAACGGCGCTAGTGAAGAGCAAATTAATTACGAATTGTTTACAACTAGTTCTACCAATGGCGAAATACCTGTTAGTGGTGAAGGAATGGTAAAAGTAACTGTAATGGTTGATGCTGTTGAAACTACTTTTAATATGCCACGTACCGAAAACATTTTAAACGCTGCGTTAAAACATGGTATCGATGCGCCTTATTCATGCCAAGGTGGTATTTGCAGTTCATGTATGTGCCGCAAAGTAAATGGTACTGCCGAAATGAAAAGCAATCATATTTTAATGGACGATGAAATTGAAGAAGGTTTGCTTTTAGCGTGCCAAGCGTATGTAACTTCGGAAGAAATTTATGTGGATTTTGATGATGTTTAGAAATTTTATTTTCTTTTGTTTGATAGTTTTAGTTAATTCTTGCAATCGAACCAATGATGATAAATTTCCTATCATTTCTAAATTTAAAGAATCAAAAGATCAATATAGCAGAGACACTATTAATTTAGAAGAGCTTTCATCAGAAGGAGGCGAATTAATAGTTTATTATAAAAAATCTGACACTTTAGTCCTTGATTTCTTTTTATACGGCGAAACCGGAAAATTAAATTATACTTATTTCACAAATAGTAAATTTGAATATAAGTTTGTAATAAAAAGAGACTATACTTATCACGGACTAATTACAGATATAGATATTAAAATAGATTCAACTATTTATTACATTGAAAATGAAACTATTCCAAAGATATATAATAAGAATGCAGTTGAAATAAAAGATTTAAAAAAGGTTGACTCAATAAAATCTGTAGCTGATGATTTTTTTAAAAATACAGCAAAATATATTAAGGTTATAAAATAATAAAAGCAGGATTTTAAAATCCTGCTTTTTTGTTAATTAAACTTTTATTCGCTTTAAATTTGAAAAATCATTTTAATCCTATAACTAGATCTAACTTGCAATCCGTTATGTTTTGCTGGTAACCACTTTCCTTTTGCATTTATCATTTCAAGCAATTTACTTACCATTTCATCAGTAGGTTTCCATTCATCAGAAATAACTCGCAAATTTGTAACAGAACCATCTTTTTCTATAACAACTCGTAATAATACTTCAGAAAAACTTAAATTCCAAGCTTGCTTCATTTCATGCATTAACGTTTTTTTCCAAGGTTCAAAATCTGTACCTGGTGGGTATGCTTTTTCTTGAACAAATGCATGAATCTTTTCTTCAACAATTACGGAGTCTTTTTCTTGTGCTGAAACAATTCCTACAGAAAAAAACAAAACAAATAAGACAACAATTTTATTCATTCTTCTTACAAATCAAAACCTAAATCGGTGCGGAAATATTTTTTATCAAAGTTAATTTTTTCAACATTTTCGTATGATTGCTTTAAAGCTTCTTTAAAGTTATTTCCGTAAGATGTAACGGCAATTACACGCCCACCATTTGTAACTACATTTCCATCTTTTTCGGCTGTACCTGCATGAAAAACAATAGAATTTTTAACTTGATCTAATCCTGAAATTACTTTACCTTTTTCATAATCTTCAGGGTATCCGCCCGAAACAATCATAACAGTAGTAGCTGTACGTTCATCGATTTCTAAAACGGTGTTCTCTAACGTTTCATTTGCAACTGCTTGAAACAATTCTACAATATCCGATTTTATACGCGGTATTACAACTTCGGTTTCAGGATCACCCATACGTACGTTGTATTCAATTACAAACGGGTTATCTCCTACTTTTATCAAACCTATAAAAACAAAGCCTTTGTATTCAATTGCATCATTTTTTAAACCGTTTATTGTTGGAATTACAATTTGTTGTTCAACCTTTTGCATAAATTCTTCATTTGCAAATGGCACTGGCGACACAGCACCCATACCGCCTGTATTTAAACCCGTATCACCTTCGCCAATACGTTTGTAATCTTTTGCTGTTGGTAATATTTTATATGATTTACCATCGGTTAATACAAAGCAAGAAAGTTCAATACCGTCTAAAAACTCTTCAATCACAACTTTAGACGAAGCGTCGCCAAACTTAGCATCAACCAACATGTTTTTTAATTCTTCTTGGGCATCGTTTAAATCGTTTAAAATCACAACACCTTTACCAGCAGCTAAACCGTCGGCTTTTAAAACGTAAGGAGGTTGTAACGTTGCTAAAAATGCACAACCAGCATCAACCGTATCTTTTGTAAAAGCTTGGTATTTTGCTGTAGGAATGTTGTTTTTTACCAAAAATTGTTTGGCAAATTCTTTACTACCTTCTAATTGTGCTCCGTGTTGTGAAGGCCCAATAACAGGAATGCTATTTAAAGCAGTATCGTTTTTAAAAAAATCGTAAATACCTTTTACTAATGGATCTTCTGGTCCAACAACAACCATTTCAACATGATTGTCTAAAACAAATTGTTTAACTGCGTTAAAATCGGTTGGGTTTAAAGCTACATTTGTTGCAATGTTACCAATACCTGCATTGCCTGGTGCTACAAATAGTTTACTGCATTTTGTACTTTGCGTAATTTTCCATGCTAATGCGTGTTCACGACCGCCTGAACCTAATAGTAAGATATTCATAATAAGGATATATTGTTTTTGAAGTACAAAAATAAGATTAAAAAATAATTAATAGGCCTTTTTCTCGCCTTTCAATGCATTTTTAATGGTAAGGTATATAATTTTAAGGTCTAATAATAACGACCAACTTTCCATATAAAAAATATCGTATTTAATACGGTTAATTATATCGGTATCGTTTTCAATTTCACCGCGGTAACCATGGGTTTGTGCCATGCCCGTAATACCTGGTTTTATAAAGTGGCGTGCTTTAAACTTATTTACTTTTACTGCGTATTTTTCGGTAAAATTAATCATGTGTGGACGCGGCCCAACAACAGACATATCGCCAATAAATACATTAAAAAACTGAGGCATTTCGTCTAAACTCGTTCGGCGTAAAAAAGCACCAACTTTAGTAATACGTGGATCGTTTTTAACGGCTTCGGCTATATCGGCATGTTCGTTTACAAACATGGAACGGAATTTATAACAGTTAAATTCTTCGTAATCTAAACCGTGGCGTTTTTGTTTAAAAAATATTGGCCCTTTAGACTCTAACCTTATTAAAATGGCTATTAATGGGGTTAACCACGACATAATACCTAAGATTACTAAAGATGAAAAAACAATATCGAAGCCACGCTTTATGAAATGATTTAACGGATCGTTTAAAGGTGTTGTACGCGATGGCATAACTGGTATTACGCCGTAATAATCTACTTTTAAATTTGCCGATAACAAATCTTTTTTTGACGGCAAAAACTTTAAAAGTTTTAGGTTATTATCAACATAATCAATAAAATAACTAACTTGTTTGGTATTGGTTTTTTCTAAGCTAAGATAAATTTCATCGATTTTATTTTCTTGGCAGTAAGCAATTATTTTTTCGGGATGTGCTTTAAGCAATGAAAAACTTTGGTGTAAAGCATAACCGTAATCGTCGTTTGTGGTTACAAACTTTATAAAATTATGGGTTAAATCGTCGTGCCCTACAACTACTATTTTACGTAAGTTTCCTTTGTAATATTTGCGAAATAATTTAAGTAACCAAAAAATTAAATATTTTACTCCAACTATGATTATTGCTGTAAAAAATAAATAATTAGCAACGCTTTTATATTGTTGTGTTAACGAAAACAAACCGTTTAAAGCAAATAGGTTTAAAGCAAATAAAAAATATTGCTTTATAATTTTTTGGGCAATTTGTATAAGTTTTGTGAAGCGATATACCTGATAAAACTTTGTTATTACCGCTGTAATAATCCACGAAAATGATAAGTAAATATAAAAGTAAAACGTTTGAAAAGTATTGGGCAACAGCCACAATGCCAACGTTACCAAAACAAATAAATCAAATGTAATGGTAATGGGTCTTAAATACTTTGAATATCTACCTATTTTACGTTGCACTAATAAATGTATTTAGAAAAATCTTTGTGTTCTTCTTTTAGTAATTCTTGGGTTGAAAGGGTTTTAAAATAATCAAATGTTTTTTGCAAACCTTGCTTTCTATCAATTTTTGGTTCCCAATTTAATACTTTTTTTGCTAACGTTATATCGGGTTGGCGTTGCAAAGGATCATTTTCAGGCAAAGGTTTGTGAATTATTTTTTGTTGAGTGCCGGTTAATTGAATAATTTCTTGTGCAAATTCATTTATAGTTATTTCGTTTGGATTACCAATATTTACAGGTAAATGATAATTACTAAGCAACAAACGATAAATTCCTTCAATTTGATCATCAACATAACAAAATGAACGTGTTTGATTGCCATCGCCAAAAATAGTTAAATCTTCACCACGTAACGCTTGTCCCATAAAAGCAGGTATTACCCTACCATCGTTCAAACGCATTCGTGGGCCATAAGTATTAAAAATACGAACAATACGTGTTTCTAAACCATGAAAATTGTGGTACGCCATTGTTAACGATTCTTGAAAGCGCTTGGCTTCATCGTATACGCCACGAGGACCAATAGTGTTTACATTGCCGTAATAATCTTCGGTTTGTGGGTGTACTAAAGGGTCGCCATATACTTCTGAAGTTGATGCAATTAAAATTCGTGCGTTTTTAGCCTTTGCTAAACCTAATAAGTTATGGGTACCTAACGAGCCTACTTTTAGGGTTTGAATGGGTATTTTTAAGTAATCAATAGGGCTTGCTGGCGATGCAAAATGTAAAATATAATCTAAACTACCAGGCACATGTACAAATTTAGTTACATCGTGATGATAAAACTCAAAATGTTCATTTTTAAATAAATGTTGAATGTTTTTTAAATCGCCGGTAATTAAATTATCCATTGCAATTACATGCATGCCTTCATTTAAAAACCTATCGCACAAATGCGAACCCAAAAAACCAGCCGCACCCGTTATTAATACCCTTTTCATTTGTTAACTATTTGTTGTAAAAATACTGTTTTATAAATGAAAAAAAAATGGTTGCTGATTTATTAATTAAGTTTGAAGTTTTATTCTTTAAAAATCAATTTTTATCGCCATTGTAAAAACAGCTATTCATTTAAACTGATTGCGTTTTATTTAAATGGTTAGCTACAAATTGAATGATTTGCTTTTTAAATTCTTGTGCCGAAAACTGTTGTGCATGTTTATGAATAGCTTCATAATTCCAGTTTTTTGTTTCAAAATCTGCAATACAAGTATTTAAAGCTTGCGCACTTTGTTTATTAAAAAACAAGCCTGTTTGTTGGTTTACAACCGTTTCTGTAATACCGCCTTTGGCATAACAAATTACGGGTGTTCCGCATGAATTGGCTTCAATTGCAGCAATACCAAAACCTTCAACCCCCATTTGTATGAAAGCTTTAGCGTTTTGTAAATAGTTGGACAAAACGGCTGTGTTTTGAAATCCTAAAAATTGAATATTTGTAGATTTTGCTTTGCTTTTTAAATGAGTTAATTCATTGCCATCGCCAATTACAATTAATTTTTTGCCATTTTGGTTAAAAGCTTCAATAACCAAATCAAAACGCTTGATCGTAGCAATTCTACCTGCAATTACATAAAAATCTTGCTTGTTTTTGTTTAATGGAAATGCTTCTAAATGAACAGGTGGGTAAATCACTGCCGATTCGCGCTTGTAATTAATTTTTACCCAATTTTGTACAAATTTTGAGTTGCAAATAATAAAATCGGGATTTTGTGCTTGTTTAAAATCCCACTTTCTAAAAACTGGTAACAACCATTTAATTAAAGGGTACGCTTGTTTAAAGTACAAAGGAGCATCTTGCCAAATATAATTATTGTTAGGCGCCTGAAAATAACTGATATGTAATTGGTTTTTGCTTGATTTTTGAACTCCTTTTGCTACCGAATGGGAACTTGAAACAATTAACCCTAGTTGTTTTGAAACTTGAATTGTTTTTATCGATTTAAAAAAAAGTGGAAAAAAAATACGAAAACACTTGCCAAATAATTGTAAATATGTTGTTTTAACGTGTTGCTTTTTAGGAAAAACTTGCTGAAGTTGCTCGTTGTTCATTACATTAACTAATGAGTGAACTTCGGTAAATTGCAAAGCATCTTCTAACGCCTGAATAACTTTTTCGGCGCCTCCGTATTTATCTAACCAATCTACTACTAATGCTTTTTTCAACAGTGTTTAATTTATATATTACAAATATGGTATTTAAAAGGGCTACAAAAACAACGCCTATTTGTCGGTCTAAAACATTTTCGGTTAAAAAACTAATTGCAGTTATTAACACAAAAGTTTGATACAAAATCGACGCTTTGTAAAAATAATAAAAAAGCACACCTACAAACAAAATCAATCCAAAAAAACCAAACTTTAGCAACTGATCTACATATTGATTATGTGTATTGTATATTTGTTTGTTAAAATCTTCGTACGATTTGTAAGTAAAAGTACTGTAACAATTGTTTAGGCTTTGCTGTACTTTATCGGCGCCCACACCTGTAAAAAAATGTTCTTTAGCTATGTTAAAACTGCAATACCAAATACCGTATCGGTAATTTACTTCGTGCGGTAATTGGTTTTTATTTGGCAAAACAAGTTCTTTTTCAACAACTTTAACGTAACGCTCTTTCATTGGCGAAAACCAAAACAAAACTAAGGCTGTTAACGGCAAAGTAACTAGCAACATAATTCTTAAAATTTGCTTTTTTATTGATTTAAAAATGATAAAAAGCAAACCTATTAAATAACAAACCAGTGCCATGCGTGCCGAATATATGTAGATAGACAGTAATAAAAAAGCTATTAAACAACTGCTTAAAATATTTACTTTTTTATTTAAAAACATTTTTAAGGTTAACCATAAAGCTGCAAAAACACTTAATAAGCCTAAATATGGCAAATGTAATAACGTTGTGTTTGCAAATAAAGTTCTAAAAACCGGATGGTAAAAATCGTTAAGTTGCCATGCTTTGTTCCATCCAAAATTAAACACACTAACCCAACCTAATGTATTTAAAAGGATAACTGCAGCTATAAAAACAACGCTAAAATGTTTTAATAACTTATGAGTAATAATATCTTTATTTAATAAAAAGCCTAAAGGAAAAATCACAAAAGGTAAACTTTTGGCTATTGATTTACCAATTTCGGTGAAATTTTGAACAAAAGGCAAATAAAAAACATACATTAAACAAAAAAACGAAAGCACCAAAAAAGGAGTTGTTTGCGATTTAAAATGTACAAACCCTTTATTTTTAAATGTATTTATTAATGCCAATACAAACCAAATAATCATTAAAATTGAAAAATGATTCAATTTTAACAGCGGAAATAATGCCAAGGCGCAGGTAAATACATAAAAAATTTTAGCTAAGCGCATTTAATTCGTTTTTTAAAATTTGAAGATAATTAGTTTGTTTTAAATATACTTGGGCTTTTAACGTTTTTTGAATGGCCGTGTTGTAATCTGCAAAAACATTTAAAATTTGGGTGGTAAATTCTTCAGTAGTTTCGGCATAAAAAAACATATCGTTGGTTAAACCAATACCTTCGGCACCAACAGCTGTACTTACCAACGGCAAACCATTAACCAAAGCGTTAACCGATTTTACCTTTACACCGCTGCCATGAAACATTGGATTTATAAAAACACTTGCTTTTTGATAAAAGGCTTTTAAACACGGCGTGTTTACCACAAAGGTAACTTTAGGTATATTGTTGTATTTTTTTTGAATTTCGGGGTTATCTTCTTTTAACGAACCTATGATATAAAAATGATATTTTGGCAATTGCTTAATTAATAAAGGGTGCACGTTTTGCAAGTACCAATCTAAACCAAAAATATTGTTTTGCATAAAAAGCGATCCCATAAAAACTACATTTTCCTCTGGTTTTACTTCGGGACTTATAAATGCATCGTTTATAGGAAAAGGTATGAAAACACTTTTGTTAGGTAAGTTTACGCGCTTTAAATCGTCTTTAGAAATAAACCACAATTTGTTTACTTTGTTAAATATAAGCGTAGAAAATTGTTTTATTTTTAAAGCTTCAATTTTATAATATATTTTTTCTTTTAAAGTTCTTGCGCTTTTTCCTAAAGATTTAAAGTAATGATGTTCTATATTATGCACCCTCACCACACATTTTTTATAATTTATGGTTTTATTTAAGGTAATTGGCCAACAAAATTCGCTTTCTAAAATAACTAAATCATACGTTTTGTTAATTTGTATGCTACTTAAAGATTTTCTACTTAGCATTTGCAACGGTAATTTGAAAAACAACTGCTGCCATTTATTTTGCCTGCGCGCATAAAAAAAACAATTGGTATATAAAGCCATTTCTGTTAACTGCGCTTGTGTGGGATTGTTTTTATCTGTAACAATTAAATCAACTGTATGTCCTAAAGCGTGCAACCCTTTTATGCGTTCCCAAATATCAATAGCGCCACCAAAAACGGGTGGATAGGGTATAAAGCCGCTAACTACTGCTATTCTCATTTTTTTGTGCATTGTACTTAATTTCAAAAACATTGGTTAATGCTAAAAATATCCAAACATCGTATTTTACGTGATATGTTATATAAACAATACCTGCCATGATGCTAAACGCTAGTGGAATTTTTAAAAAATAAAAATCAATGTTTTTAATTTTATTTAGGTTAATGTAACGCTTTATAAAGAATTGATAAAAGAAAATTAAGAAAAAAATGCCTCCGTACATTAATTCATCAAAAAAAGCGGTTTTTGTTGATAGTGCTTTGGTGGTTGATAAATACCCACGTACTTCTTCTAAATTAAATTGATCTACCAAACTTGATTCTAAAATGTATTCTAACACTTGCGGAAAATACGTTACAAATCCACTAAAACCAACACCAATTGGACATAAAACAAAAACCAACAAAGCAGCGGTTATCGATGAAAATCGGGTGCCAAATGTGCCACTTGTTGTAATTTGATCTATAATAATTTCGCGCAATACATATCCTAAAAAACCACCAACTGCAACAGTTACAATTAAAGTAATTATAAAAATATTACGCAAATATTTGTTGTTTTTTAAGTACGCTAGGGTTAAAGGCAGAACCGAAATTAAAACTAAAAGTAAAAATCCTTTTGATTGACTAACAAATGCATATAAAAAAAACAATAGTGCACTTTGCAAATAAACCAGTAAACGCCAAACGTTTTTAACTTTTAAATAATGTGCTAAAAATACTGGTAAAAACATAAAAATAACCAAAATAGTACCGGTCCAACTTTCTTCGGGGGTAAGCAAACGTACACGCCAGTATTTTTCGGGCAATGTATGAAAAAGCGGAAAAAATGCTTTTGGATTGTTTAAATAATAAATTTCTAACATGATAAATCCAACTAAAAAAAGTTGCATTAAATACACTGCCGTAAATAGGTTTTTTATACTGTTGAAATTATTGCTAACGTACGAATAAAAAAATTGATAGGTTATGAGTATTACTATAGGGTAAACACTCATTTTTAAAGTTTTTAAAATAATGTTTTCATCTAAAATCACAAACGATTCATAATGAACATAAGTAACGCCAATAAATATAACCGACATAAACAAACAGTACAGCAAAAACTTTATAAACCAAACAACATAAGTACTTACAACAATTTTTTTGTTAGATAAAATGTACCCCAACATAAAAGGTGCTAAAAGTATAATAGGTGATCGGCCTATTTCGCCAATATAATTATACAGCGGGAAATCTTGATAAATTGCCGCAAACAATATAATTAAATAGATAAAAACTTGTTTATTTAATGTCATTAAGCATCATTTTTAATAAGGCGTTAGCTAATTTAAATTTACCTTTTCGCAGGCGATTTAAAATAAGCAAAAGGGTAGAAAAATAAAAACGTACGTTTAAGCCAAAATGGTCTTTAATAAATTTTTGTCGACTTTTAAACAGTTCTATTTCCGAAAAATAACTTTTTTCATTTTTGTATGATGAACCAATAGAAGCGCCTTCTTTATGATACACAATACTTGTAGGACACCAATCTGCCACAAAGCCAAAATGTTGCGCTTTTTTAACCCAATCTAATTCTTCGTAATACAAAAAATAGTTTTCGTTTAATAAGCCAACCTTTTCAATAAATTGTTTGCTAACAAACATAGCTGCACCAACAGGGTAATCAATAATAGGCAATTTTTCTTTAGAAGTATCACTTGGTAATCCTTCGCCAATGTGTTCACTAATATAAAAACGGGTGTTAAATTTTCCGCCAACTGCCTGTATTACATTAGGTTTGTGGTAGTACAACAATTTGCTACCTAAAATAGCGTTGGGTTGTTTTTTATGATATGCTAACAGTTCGTTTAAACTATTTTTTGAAACAGTTGTATCATTATTTAAAAGCCAAATATGTGTGCAGTTGGGTTGTAATAAACTAAATTGTATTCCTAAGTTATTCCCTGCTGCAAAGCCCTTATTTTGTAAACTTTTTATTAATATAATCTTTTCATTATTATAGGTATATCCGTCGCCATTTACAAAAGTAAGTGTTGGTATATTTTGTTTAAAGGTAAATTGTTGTAACAATTTAAAATTAGCAAATGATTCCGAGTTATCTACAACAACAATTTTAAACAACGTTTGTTCATTTGATTGTAGCAATGATTGGATACATTCTATTGTATCTAAAGCGCCGTTGTAGTTTAATAAAACAATGTAAACTTCTTCTTTCATTATTTTAAAAATTTGTAACCTTTAATCATTAAACTTAATGTTATAAAAACCTCAGCTACGTAAAGTGCAATTAGTGTTCCGTTTAATTGACTGTTTTTAGTTAAAAAAACACCTAAAATTACAGTAATAAGCAAACCAATTATTGATATTGTTGCTATTGATTTATGTTGCGACTTATAAATTAATGCTTGATAAAATGGTATGTTTAAAGCAATTACAATGGGCAAAAACAATAAATATCTACTTAAATACAATCCTTTTTCTACATTTAATGCTACATTAAAATATTTAATTAAATAGGGCATCGTAAAAAAAACAACTAATGCCGAAAGTGTTAATAAACCCACATTTATTAAAAGCATTTTAGTAGCGTATTTTGATGCACTTTTGATATTTTGCTGCGCAATAAAACAAAATTTAGGAAATGTTACATTAAAAAATACGCCTAAATAACTGCGGTAAGCTGTTAAAAACAAATCAATTACTTTGTAGATACCCGATGCAGTATTACCTAAAACGGCATCGATAATAAAAATAGGTGCTTGTGTATATGCAGTAATACTAAAGTTTGATAGTACAATAGCTTTGTTTTGCTTTATAAAAACCATTACCTTTTTAAAACTACTAAATGTTTTAGCTGTTTTGTAATAAAAAAAAGCATAAAAAATGGCGTTACACAATCCTAATAAACCAACTAAATATATATAATGCTGTGGCTTATTTATAAATAAAAAAACAGCAACTACATACAGCACTTTGGTTGCAATGGTTATGAAATTAATAATTTTAAAATCTTCTTTAGCCTGATAAATCCACAATGGGTTGTAATACCAAGCCAACATCCAAGTTAATCCAAAGTAATAACTAGCGTTTGCCTTTAAAAGTATAAAAACTATTACCAATACAGCAGTTATTATAACACAACAATATTGCCTAAATGTATAGTTTAAACCAATGTATTTTTTTAAATAATTTTGCTTTAGTCTATACGCACTTAACTCTTTTACACCTACTAAATTGGCACCAAATTCAACTAAAATACCTATTAAAACATATAGCGATGTTACCACACCTACTACGCCCCATTTGGCTATACCAAAAATAGGTATCACATAAAAACCTACTAAAAACGGCGCTAGTAAATTAATAATTTGACTAGCACCATATGTAAAAAGATTTTGTATTGATTTAGTTTGATTCAAAAACTACGCCTTAAAACTTTTAATTTTTGAATTTAAATATGCAATTACAATGTAAAACATTACAAATAAAAAAGGTAATGTTAAAAAATAAGGTAAAAACGGACGTACAGGAATGTTCATCATTTTAGTAGCTAAATACACAATATTTTCTTGTTCTATTAGCTGCACATCCACTGCATTTAACTGTTTCATTAATGCTTCTTTAGCACGCAACAAATCGGCTAATTCGGGGTAAGCGTTCATTGTAATATCGTTTACTTTATTTTCGCTTCCTAAACGTTCAAACAAACCATTTACTTGTTCTATCGATTTAGAAATTTCGGTTCGTTTAGCTAACGTATTCGTCTTTTCAATATTTTTTCGTTCATTAAAATACGGGTCGCTGTTTAAATCTTTAAATATTTTTTCAATAGTTAAATCGGTATTTCCTAAACCATCGGTGTAAACCGTTAACATATGATATTTATAATTTTTAGAAGCTAATTTACTTTTTGAATACTTTTCCATGTCGATAGCACGGTCACTTAAAATTTTAAATGCTTCAAAATAAACCGGATCAGTGGTAATGTAATTGTACGCGTCGTAAATAGGTTCTATTTTAATATCATACACCTCGTTGCCAGCATTTGCAGCAATTAATTGTTTGTTAAGTGCTAAACGATCGTAATCTTTAATTTTTTGATTTAAATAATCAATACTTCCAAAATTGGGTACCACAATTAATTCATGACGCAATCTACTTGATTTTGTGCCATCAATATACATTCCTAAACCAACACCTATACCAATTAGAATTAAAAAAACGTACCAACGTTTCTTAAAAAATTTAAGCAAGCGATACAAGCTGTAAAGTAAGTTGTTGTAAAAACCGCTGGCTCTTTGTGTCATGTACTTTACATCAACTTCTTGTGGTTCAACAGTTGTGTTTTGGTTTTGTTGTTGATTCATATATTGCAATTAAAAATTTGTTCTAATATTTTTAGTGTAATTAAATACGTTGGTTTTACACCCGATGCCCCTAACCCACCCGATGCTAAGGTACTGCCCGTTTCTAATGGGTTGTCTGATGCGTAATAAGCATAGCGTACTTTTACATTTGGGTTGATGCTTTTACGTATTTTTGATGCCGATTGAATGGCTTTTTGATAATGTGCCCCTTCCATTTCTAAACCAATTACGCGCCAAGTTGAATTGTGAAAAAACTTTAATAAGTCTTTATTTTGTAACGATGTTCCTAAAACGGTAATCATTGATCCACCAAAAACAGGAATATCATATCCTTTAAACATTTCAACAGTTAATTCGTTTTCAAACGGGTAATTATCGCCTGTACCTTCATTTATATGTGCGGTTGGTATCATAATATCGCCTTTTTCGCCTACTAAAATACCTGCTTTACCCATTATTGATACAGATTGCACGTTCAAATGTACATCTTTTTGAAATGGTTTTAACAATTCGTCTATGGTTTCATACGCTTGTTCGCCAAAAGCATAATCCATTACAACAATTACGGGGTTTAGATTTTCATTTGCTGGCTGTACATATTTTTTAAACGGAGTGTTGTTAAAATTTATTTTAGCCGTATCAAAAATCTGTACATCTATATTTGTGCCCGATGTATCAGGCAAAGAAAGCATTCCCTGACTGGTAGCTTGTTGGGTTACCAATGCCCTTAAATCGCTATTGCCTTTTTTACTTAATTCTTCAAAAATTTCGGTACGTGTTTTGTTTTTTAATTTCTGTTTTAAAACATCTTCGGCAAAAATTAAGTTCATTACACTGTGCATATTGGCACTAATAATATGTAAAGGGCGATGCAACAATTGTAAACGTTGCAATTCGGTTTTTATTTTATTTGCCCAAATTTCGCCGTAAATATGGTGCCCTAAGCGTTCGCGTAATATAGGACTAAAAGTTATGGTGCGTTTGTTATTTTCTAAAACTTCCTCTAAAGCAATTTTACCCAACCAATAAATAACATGTAATAAACGGTCTGGATTTTCATCGGTTGCAAAGGCATCGTAAATTGAATTTATTTCTGCAAACGATCGTCCTAAAATAATAGAAGTATGTGAAATTGCAATTTCGCGTTCTGTTAATTCTAAAGGAGTGTGTTTTAAAACGGCTTCTTGTAGTTTAAGCCAATCACGTGATACATTATCATCATCATCAATTAAAATACGGTCTTTAATTTTGTGCGATTCAACAAACATAAAAGTTAAATGCGTTAACACATCGTAAATATCCGATCGGCCGCGAGTAATTTCAATATTCATTTGCTCATCGTCAATACGGTAACAGTTGCGGCGGCGTTTTGGGGGCACTATTGCTTTAAAATGCGATTGCGCATACCCTTCATCTGATGTTAAGTTGATGTATCTACATTCTTCTATTCCAACGGGTAATCGTTCTATAACGTACAATAAACCGTTTAGTTCCACTTTTTCGTCGGCAATAGAACCGTAAATTTCAGGGCGTAAAAGCAACAAAGCTTCGCGCAATGTTTCGCCCGACACACCCATGGGCTTGTAAAAACCACGGTTAAATAAGTGGCGCATGGTTATGTAAAGGCGCTCTACAGCTGCCGATGATTCTTGCGCGCGCGTACGTGTGATGTATTTTATTTCTGACATTTTTTTAATTTGATAAAATCAACCCGATAGCCGGATCTACTATTTCTTTTGGTGCGTTTGGATTTCTTGACTGAAATTGATCGTTTGGAAACCATTCTCCATACATGTATCTGAACGATGCGGTTTTTTCTACCTTATTGTTCATAACATCGGGTTGATAACGAAAATCTTCAAACAACTGACCTGCTTTAGCAAAGTTGGCCGGCCTGAATTGATTATTAGTTGTTAACAACCATTCTACTGCAACAAAAATACCGTTTTTAGGTATTTTTATATTATACTTTAAAACTTGAATTAAATTTTTTTTGTTGCCCCGCTTTATCTCAGCAATTATTGGTTGAATTAGTAAATCGTTTGTAGGGCAACCGTACTCATTCATACGTAAAAACCTAATTTTTATTGTTGCGGCAGGCACAGCACTTTTGGTGTACACTATTACTTTATCAATGTATTGTACAGTTTTTATTTCGGCGTTGTTTTCAAAAAACCTACCGTACATATAAGGTACATTTCCAGGTGTAAAGTACATGTTTTCAAAATGGGCATTCCCTATGGTGTGATGAAACGATTTTTCTGGTAATACTAATAAAGCTGGTTGCGGTATTTCATAAGCTTGTAATTGTACATTGGTTGTTTTTGATGCTTCTTCTTTAAAAATATGATACCCTGAATTGTTAAAAACCAAAGTATCGGTTGCTAATGCAGTAGGTATCTGAAACATACCTAATGAATCGGTAGTTGTACCATCGCTTCCATCTAATACCCAAATATTAGTAAGTGGTAACGGTTTGTTATCGGCATTAACCACCTTGCCACTAATTTGTGCGCACAAACTTATTGGGAAAATTAAAAACAAAAGCAACTTTTTCATTAGCTATAAATTATGAATAAAATTGGCTATTTTACGATCGTTTGCTAAGCGTGGCAATTTATTTTGACCGCCTAATTTGCCTTCGGCTTTCATATACTGGTTAAACCCACCTGTAGGGACTTTAGTAATTACTAAAGTACGTAAAACATTGCCAACTATTAAATCATTGTAATATACATTTTGTTTTCTTAATTGTTGATCAATTTCTAAAGCAAATTGGTTTAAATCATTAGGTTCGTTTTCAAACTCAATTAACCATTCGTGATAAGGCAAACCACTTTCGGGGTTGATTTGTGGAGCTACTGTAAATTCTGTAACCGATGCATTGCTTGCTTCAAGCGCTATTTGCATTGCTTGCTCTACTTCTTTACCAATTACGTGTTCACCAAATGCAGAAATATAGTGTTTTATACGGCCTGTTACAATAATTCGGTATGGTTTTAACGATGTAAACATAACGGTATCGCCTATATTATATGCCCACAAACCTGCGTTTGTACTAATAATTAATACGTAATTAACGTTTAATTGCACCTGCCCTATTGTGTAACGTGTAGGATTTTCGTTATAAAATTCATCGGCTTTAATAAATTCATAGAAAATACCTGCATTTAAAAGCAACAGCATGCCTTTGTGTTTTTGAGAATCTTGATATGCAAAAAAACCTTCAGATGCTGGAAAAAGTTCAATACTATCTACCTTTCTACCTATTAATTGTTCAAATTTTTTACGATAGGGTTCATAATTTACGCCACCGTAAATAAACAAATTAAAGTTTTTAAACAAATCGCCTACTTTTTTTTCAGATACCTCAATTAACTTATCAAAATACATTTGTACCCACGATGGAATTCCAGAAATAACCGTCATGTTTTGGTCTTTTGTTTCCTTTACAATGGCATCAACCTTAGTTTCCCAATCATCTATACAATTGGTTTGCCAACTAGGTAAACGATTTTTTTGTAGATACTTTGGCACATAATGAGCAGCAATACCCGATAATCGACCCACTTTTATACCATTTGTTTCACTCATTTCAGGACTTCCTTGTAAAAAAATCATTTTACCATTTACAAAATTTGCGTTGCCTGTTTCGTGTATGTAAAATAAAATAGCATTACGCGCTGCTTGTATGTGGTACGGCATAGATTCTTTTGAAATTGGTATGTACTTTGCCCCTGATGTTGTACCCGATGTTTTTGCAAAATACAAAGGTTTACCTTGCCATAAAACATCTTTTTGCCCAGCTACAACTTTGTCTACATAAGGTTTTAACGCTTCATAATCGCGTACAGGTACGTATTTTGCAAAATCGGTTGGGTTTTTTATGGCATAAAATAAATGATCTTTACCAAATTGGGTATGCTTAGCTTGTTGCATAAGTTTGTTAAATACATTTTGTTGTGCGGCAATTGGGTTTATAATCCATTTTTGTTGTTGCATTACAACTATATGGGCAAATATTTTGGCAAAAAATGATTTTATAGACATGTTATGTTTTTTAATTTACAAAAATCGGACTTACCAATTTAATAAAACAATAAAGCGTGTAAAAGTTTTATGTTTAAATATTAACATTTGGTAGTGTTAAAAATTACAAAATAATAAAATAACTTCGGTTAAAAAAGTTATATCTTTGCTTTACTTAATATTAAATTTTAAGTGATGAATTTTTTAGTTGTGTTTTTAGGAACGGTATCGCTTTGGCAAATAATACTGATTGTTGCAGTGGTTTTGCTTATGTTTGGCGGTAAAAAAATTCCCGAATTAATGCGCGGATTTGGATCTGGTATTAAAGAATTTAAAAATGCATCTAAAGATGAACAAAATAAAGATCAATCTAAATAAAAAAAATTAAAATGGGTAAACTTGGTACAACCGAAATAATTTTAATAGTTGCTGTTATACTTTTAATATTTGGAGGAAAAAAAATTCCTGAATTAATGAAAGGTTTAGGCTCTGGTATTAAAGAATTTAAAGACGCTTCTAAGGATAACAGTGGAGCAACTACAAATCCTAACAAAAAGAATGATTCTGAAACAAACGCAGAATAATTTAAAAGATGCATTTTTTGCATCTTTTTTTTTGATTTTAAAAACGGAATTACTTAAAATTAAATACCCGCCTGAAAAAATTCAGACGGGTATCCCTTATAAAACATAATAAAAACACTACTTTCTTTTAATCAATCAATTATAACAACTAATTGAATTCTTTTTCATAACAATTTTTTTTAACAGTTTCCGTTTATAAGGTTATTTTCTTTTTCATAACAATTTTTAAACTTCTAACTTTTTCTAGGTTATTTTCTTTTTCAAAAAGTATAATTCAAAAAAGATACCAAAAACCTATTAATCGTTAAAAAAAGCAAAAAACAATTAAAAACACTTATATTCAATAACTTAAGCAAAACATAAATTATTATTTCTATCACAAATATAACACAAATATGTTATAGTTGTATATTAAAATACCCGAATTGTGTATAATTTCTACTTTTTTTTACAAAATCATAGTTAATTGCAAACGCTTTTTCTGCAAGTCTACCTCTAAAACTTTCACTTGCACATGCTGATGCAACTTTACAACTTGATTAATATCTGAAACAAATTCTGCTTTAACCTGTGAAATATGTACCAAACCACTTTCTTTAATACCAATATCAACAAAACAACCAAAATTGGTAATATTGTTAATGATACCATTATACACTTTACCTATAACTACCTGATCAATAGTTTTTAACTGCGCATCAAATTCTAATACTTTTGTAAGTTTTCGTGGATCAAGACCAGGTTTTTCTAATTCTTTCAACAAATCGGTAATGTAATGCACACCAAATTTATCGGAAATGTATTTTTGAATATCAATTTTATCAATTAACGCTTTGTTACCAATTAAATCATTAGTATTTACTTTTAAATCTTTAGCTATTTTTTCAACCAAACCATATGCTTCAGGGTGAACTGCAGAGTTATCTAACACAAAATTACCGTTAACAATACGCACAAATGCAGCAGCTTGTTGGTACGCTTTATCGCCCAAACGTGGTACGTTTTTTAAATCGTTTCTATTTATAAATGCGCCATTTTCGGCACGATAATTCACAATATTTTCAGCCAATTTTTCGCCAATCCCCGACACATAACTTAACAACGCTTTACTAGCTGTATTTAAATTAATACCTACCTTATTAACACTACGCACCACCACTTGGTCTAATTCATTTTTTAATAACGTTTGATCTACATCGTGCTGATATTGCCCTACACCAATTGATTTTGGATCGATTTTAACCAATTCTGCCAACGGATCTTGTAATCGGCGACCAATAGAAACGGCACCACGAACCGTTACATCGTAAGTAGGAAACTCGTCGCGAGCAATTTTTGAAGCTGAATAAACCGATGCACCTGCCTCACTTACCACAAAAACTTGAACAGGTTTATCAAAAGCAACTTTTTTAATAAAAAACTCGGTTTCGCGACTCGCAGTTCCGTTACCAATAGCAACCGCATCAATTTTATATGAATTTGCCATTGAACGCACTTTTTTTGTTGCCATAGCAATATCTTTTTGAGGTGCATGCGGAAAAATGGTTTCGTTGTAAAGTAAATTTCCGTTTTCATCGATACAAACAACTTTACAACCTGTTTTAAAACCGGGGTCAATACCCATAACGCGCTTTTCACCCAATGGTGCCGATAACAACAATTGCGTTAAATTTTCTGAAAAAACACCAATTGATTGCAAATCGGCTTTTAGTTTGTATTCTTGCAATACTTCGTTTGCCAAAGCGGGTTCTAACAAACGTTTGTAGGCATCGGCAATTGCTTTTGCAATTTGTTCTGCTGTTTCGTGCTTTTTATTTTTTATTACGGTATCCTCTATAAAAGTGGTGGCTTCGGTTTTATCAATACTTACATTTAATTTCACATAACCCTCATTTGTTGCACGTAACATGGCCAATAATCGGTGTGCAGGTGCTTTAAATAAAGGTTCGTTCCAATCAAAATACTGATGAAACTTTTGTGCTCCCTCATCGTCTTTTTTGGCTTTTATGATTTTAGTTGAAATTTCGGCTTGACGCTGAAATTTTCTTCGAAGTGCTTTTCGAACGTAAATATTTTCATTCACCCATTCGGCAATAATATCGCGGGCACCTTGTAAAGCGTCTTCGGCAGAAAAAACTTTACTATTTAAATATTTTTCTGCTGTAAACTCTAAATCACTTACATTTTGCGACATAATTATTTTTGCCAAAGGCTCTAAACCAGCTTCACGGGCAACATCGGCTTTTGTTTTGCGTTTCTTTTTAAAAGGAAGGTACAAATCTTCAATTTCAACCAAATCAAAACTTTGTGAAATTTTTTCTTTTAAAATATCGTTAAGTTGGCCTTGTTCTTCAATAGATGCTAATACGGCTTCTTTGCGCTTTACAATTGCTTCAAATTGATTCGATAATTTAAAAATTTGTTCAATTTGCACCTCATCCAAATTACCTGTTGCATCTTTACGGTAGCGTGCAATAAAGGGTATGGTGCAATCTTGTGCAAATAATTCTAAAGTGTTTTGTATGGATTTATCGGAAACTGTTACTTTTTCCTTTATATATTGAACGATATTCATTGTTTACGTTTTAAAGCACAAAAATAGTACCTTTAAAATAATTTTTTGAATTTAAAAACATTTTGTTTTACAAAACTTTGTATTGTTATTCAAAACAAATAACTTTGTACTTAAATTACTTAACTATGCGTATAGTAACTTTTTCAAAAATTAAACTGTTTGTTGATAAACACGCTGATGCGGATGTTGCCTTACGTGATTGGTATTTTAAAACTAAAAGAAGTGAATGGAATAATTTAAACGAACTTAAGCAAACCTTTGCTACAGCTGCTTATATTGGTAACAATCGTTTTGTTTTTAACATTAAAGGTAACGATTACCGTTTAGTTGCTATAGTAATTTATGCATCGAAAAAAGTTTATATACGTTTTATTGGAACACATGCTACATATGACAAAACCAACTGTTTAAACATTTAACTATGAGAACAATTGAAACACAAAAAGAATACAAGGCTGTTTGTTTGCGTTTGGAAGAATTATTAAAAATTGTTAATAATGAAACCTTACCTGATGACCCTAATTTTATTGAATTGGATTTACTTACTGATTTAGTAGCCGATTACGAAGAAAAACACGATCCTTTAACACAACCTACTTTGATTGAAGTTATTAAATTAAGAATGTACGAAAAAGGTTTAAACCAAAAACGCTTATCTGAATTATTAGGTGTAAGTACATCGCGCGTTAGCGAATACCTTAACGGAAAAAGCGAACCACCTTTAAACGTGGCGCGTGAAATTAGTATGAAATTAGATATTGATCCTGCTATTGTATTAGGAGTTTAAAAATGACAAAGTTTCTATTTATATACTTAATCATTGTGAACTACATTGCCTTTAGCTTGTATCATTTAGATAAGCAACGAGCAATTAAAGGCAAACAGCGTATTTCTGAAAAAAACCTGTTAACTATTGCTGCTTTTGGTGGCACTTTAGGTGCTTATATTGGTATGCAAAAGTATAATCATAAAACCAAAAAGCTGAGTTTTAAACTGTGGTTTTATGCCATTGTTATTTTACAAATTTTATTCTTTTTCGGAATTTATAAAAAGAAGTTTTTACTATAAAAAAATCCGAGAAAAAATTCTCGGATATCAATATTTATAAGGAATAACAAAATTAACTACAAGCAATTTTATTAACACGCGTTTCGTGGCGTCCACCTTCAAATTCGGTAGTTAAAAAAGCATCAATCATTTCTAAAACTTGCGGAATAGCAGTAAAACGCGCTGGGATAGAAATAACATTAGCGTTATTATGCTGGCGTGCCAAAACAGCAATTTCTTTTGTCCAACACAACGCACAACGCACGCCTTGGTGTTTGTTTGCACTCATAGCAATACCGTTGCCCGAACCGCAAATTACAATACCAAAATCTACTTTTTTATCTTCAACATCTTGTGCTACTTTGTGCCCAAAATCGGGGTAATCAACACTATCAAAAGTATCGGTACCGTAATTAACCACTTCAAAACCTTTTTGTTGCAACATTTGTACAATGGCTTTTTTGTATTCTGGTCCTGCGTGATCGTTTCCTATTGCTATTTTCATATTAATTGTTGTTGTATTGTTTGTGCAAATATACTTATTTTGATGTTTTTGAAATATTTAAAATTTATGAATTTAATATTATATTTGATAAAACACTTTTTGAAATGTTAAACGTTATTTACGATAAAAATTCAAAACAAATTATCACTTTTTCTGTAGTATTATTGGCTTTATGTTTGATTTTACTTTTTTTTGGAATTTTTAGAAATGAAACATTATGCTTAGTTTTTGCAATAGCTATATTAATTAATCTACCTTTTTTATTGATTGAAAAAGGCATTGAATTTGATAAAAAAAATAATGAATATAGAATGTTTCGCTCAATATTTAATTTAAAATTTTATCAAACAAATTGGCAAACGCTACCAAATGTTCAGTACTTATCGCTTTTTAAAGCAAAAAAAACACAATACGCACCAGAAGAGGTTAATTACAACTATTCATACTTTTACGTTTATGAAATAACCATTTTTAATGATTATGGTCATTTTATATTGTTTCAAATTGAAATAAACCACCTTAATCATGCTATTTTTTGCTCAAAACAAATTGCAAAATATCTACAAGTTCCTTTACTTGATGCTACAACTTTTGAACACAAATGGATAACAACGTAATAGCAAAAACCAATATTTAAAACAAATTTTACATTACTACCACAATATTTTCATACCTTTAATAAGTATTTTAAGCTTTAAGCTTAACAAAAATTATTTATGACAAAGAAAATTAAAAAATTTCATAAAAAAACAGGCAAAGATTACTCTGCAAAAATTTTAAAATTACTTTCACAAAACAGTTCTAAAACTTTTAATTACAAACAAATAGCTGCTGTTTTTGAAGTTACCGATACCAAAGGACGAAACGAAATTATAAAAGAATTAAAGTATTTAATTTCAAAACAAAAAATAGAAGAAGTAGAGCGTGGCAAGTTTCGTATTGTAGAACAATCAAGCTATTTTGAAGGCACCATTGACATGACAGCCCGAAAAGCGGCTTATTTTGTTAGTTCAGAATTTACCGAAGATCCGTTTATACCTACAAATAATTTAAACAAAGCCTTACACGGCGATAAAGTGAAAGCTTACGTGTACAATAAACGCAAGGGTAAAAAACCCGAAGCCGAAGTTATTGAAATTATAGAACGTAAACGCGATGAATTTGTGGGCGTAATACAAATGCACGGCACCTTTGCCTTTGTAGTTACTGCAAATCCTAAAATGTACGTGGATTTATTTATTCCTAAAGAAAAATTTGGCGATGCTGAAAACGGCGATGTGGTTTTAGTTAAAATGACCGATTGGCCCGAAAAAGCTAACAATCCATACGGGCAAGTTATTAAGGTTTTAGGAAAACCTGGTGAACATAATACCGAAATGCACGCTATTTTGGCAGAATACGGTTTGCCTACCGATTTTCCTGTTGATGTTGAAGCATATGCGCAAAAATTAGATACATCTATTACACAAGAAGAAATTGCAAAACGCCGCGATATGCGCAATGTATTAACCTTTACTATTGACCCACGCGATGCTAAAGATTTTGACGATGCGCTTTCGTTTCAAATATTAGAAAACGGAAACTACGAAATTGGTGTACATATTGCCGATGTTTCCCATTACTTACAAGAAGGAACTGTTTTAGACGAGGAAGCCTACAACCGCGCCACATCTATTTACTTGGTAGATCGGGTGGTGCCAATGTTGCCCGAAGTTTTATCAAACTTTGCTTGTTCATTGCGCCCTAACGAAGAAAAATATACCTTTTCGGCCGTATTTGAACTAAATAATAAAGCCGAAATTGTAAACTCGTGGTTTGGTAGAACGGTCATTTATTCAGACAAACGTTTTGCTTATGAAGAAGCTCAGGTAATTATCGAAACAAAATCGAACCAAATACCTGCAGAAATATCACTAACCAACGAAAACCAAACCGTTGATGAACCTATTGTAAATGCCATTTTAACAATGAACGATTTAGCTAAAAAACTACGTGCGAAACGCATGGACGCTGGCGCTATTTCGTTTGATAAAGTTGAAGTTAAGTTTCATTTAGATGAAAACGACGAACCTACCGGCGTGTATTTTAAAGTTTCTAAAGATGCCAACCATTTAATTGAAGAATTTATGTTGTTGGCTAACCGCAAGGTTTCAGAATTTATCGGAAAACAAAAAAAGACCTTTATTTACCGTATTCACGATGAACCAGATCAAGATAAATTATTCAATTTACAAACAGTTATTTCTAAATTTGGTTACGGTATTAATTTTAAATCTAAAAATACCATTTCACAATCGTTAAATAAACTTTTAAGCGATGTAAATGGTAAAAAAGAACAAAATTTAGTTGATACTTTAACCATTCGCAGTATGAGTAAAGCTGCATATTCTACACAAAACATTGGACATTATGGTTTGGCGTTTGATTATTACTCGCATTTTACATCGCCTATTCGTCGCTATCCCGATGTGATGGTACACCGTTTGTTGCAAAGCTATTTAGACGGAGCCAAATCTGCCGATGAAGAAGTGTATGAAGACAAATGTGTACATTGCTCACAAATGGAAAATTTAGCTGCTAATGCCGAACGTGACAGCATAAAATACATGCAAGTAAAATACATGCAAAACCATAAAGATCAAGAGTTTTTAGGCGTAATTTCAGGCGTTACCGAATGGGGAATTTATGTTGAAATTGTTGAAAACAAATGCGAAGGTATGGTGCGCATACGTGAAATTAAAGATGATTATTATACCTTTGACGAACAACAATATGCTTTGGTTGGCGAAGTAACTAAAAACATTTTACAATTAGGTGACGAAGTGGTTGTTAAAGTTAAAAACGCCGACTTGGTTAAAAAACAATTAGATTTTACATATATTAAAAAAGCAAACTAAAAAACTTTTTTTGGTTTAAAAAACATAAATGGATTTATTTTTTACAGGAATATCGCTCGGTTTTTTTCTCAGTTTTATGATTGGGCCTGTATTTTTTATATTAATTGAAACCAGCATTACCAAAGGATTTAAAGCAGCTTTAACTTTTGATATTGGTGTAATTATTGCCGATATTTGTTTTATACTAATTGCTTATTTTAGTAGTTTTCAACTTATTAACCGCATTAAAGACGATCCTGCTTTGTTTCTTTTTGGTGGAATGATTATGATTACCTACGGGTTAATTTCGTTTATAAGACTTCAAAAGCTGAAAAAAGCTGAAATTCATATTGAAGCTAATTCATACAAAAACAATTATTTTTCGCTATTTGCTAAAGGTTTTTTGTTGAATTTTATAAACGTTGGAGTTTTAGGGTTTTGGCTAGCTATTATAATTACCATTGGTCCGCAGTTAGAAATGCATCACGGCAAAATGATTAACTTTTTTACATTTGTAATTGGGTCGTATTTATTAACCGATATTTTTAAAATGCTGTTAGCTAAACAACTAAAAAACAAATTAACACCACAAAACATTTTAAAGGTTAAAAAAATTAGTTGTATTGTTTTAATAGTTTTTGGGGCAGTAATAATGTCTAAATCATTCATAAAAAATGAACCTGCTTTTATAAAAAACAACATTTCAATTAAAACAAATTAAAATTAACAATGAAAAACATTTTACTTAAAACCAGCTTATTAGCAGTACTTTTTTTAGGAATAACGTCATGCAATACTGAAGATGAACCACATGTACACGAAAACAAATTAGAAAAATTTAAAGGAAACTGGAGTGGTACTTTTGAAGGTGGCGATACCGGAAATTGGACTGCTGCAATTGATGAAAATGGAAAAGCAACAGGTACAGTTACCTCTAACAGCATACCAAATGTTAATTTTGTTTTAACAGGTAACGTTCTAGAAAACGGAACCATAAATGTTTCATATTCATACAGCGGGCAACAAGTAGGTACTATGACAGGTACGTTAACCGAAACTTCAGGTTCAGGCACTTGGAACAGTCCCGTTCAAGATTTAAATGGCACTTGGACAGGTACCAAAAACTAAAAAATAAGCTTAAAAAGCTGATTTTTTAGTTTTTACCGTTTTTATAAATGATAAAATTATCTATTTTCTTTATCTAAATTTTCAATAAACAACACAGGCGTTTCGCCTGTGATGACTTTAAATAAAGTGGCAAATGTTTTAGGATGTAAATTGCCATAAATAACTGCCAATTCTTTAATTGTTTTTTTTCGTAGCTCTTTATCTGTTTTTAAATCGGTAACAACTTGTTTTATACGTAAGGTATTAATATACGTGCTAAAGCCCTTTTTATGTTCATTTAAAAAAGACGAAAGCGTGCTACGGTTGGTATTTAGTTGCTTTGCTAAATCATCTAAGTTTATTGACCCCAAAAAACCTTTTTCTTTTTCAAAACCATTCAAACCATCCAACAACCGTTGCTCGGTTGGCGATAAAGCAGCTGGTTTTTTATCTTCCTGTAGTGTTTCGGGTATTTCTAAAGTATTTTCAGGAACAGTTGGTGTTTCTTCTGCTTGAATGGTTGCTGTTGTAGTATTTTCAACTTTACTTATTTCGATTTTTTCAAATGCGTTGTTATTTGTTTTTGTTTGATGCTTTTTACTTTTATTACTTCTCCAAAAAATATAAACGGCTATTGCTAATAAAACCCCACCCAAAACAGTTATCCAAAAATTGTATTTACTTAACAACTTTTTCCATTGCGATTCTGCTTTTTTATTTTCAAAATCTTGGTGTAAAATACTTGTAATACTTTGCTGTTCTTTTTCAAACTGCTGGTTTAATGCCGTAAGACTATTTGTAGCGTTTAATTGCAGCTGCGGTTGATTGGTTTCATTGTAATAGGCTATTAAATAATCATAGGCTTCACGCAACTCATAGTTTAAGAAGTTTTTCTCATGAAAAAGGGTGTCTATTTTTGTGAAATATGCCATAGCTTCTGCTTTCTGGTTTTGTTCCCACAACATTTTTCCCAGATACAAATAAATAACGTGTTCGTTGGTAAAATCACCGTTTTGTTTAATAATGTTTAGTGCGTTTGTAAAATACTCATTGGCAGTCCCATTATTTTTCTGCAAAAAAGCCAAACCTCCTTTTACATATTCTAAATAAGCGTTTTCTAATTGTTGGTGTTTTGGTTTTAAAAGTTGAATAGCTTGTTCATTCTCTAGTATAGTAGCACTCAGCTTATCAATATTTTGTAAATGCCAGTAAGTTTTACTCAAACAATATAAAGTAACAACGTAACCTCTTTGATGATTGTACTCTTTTTTTGTTTGATAATATTCTTTTGCTAGTGTAAAAAAAGCAATCGCTTTGTTGTAATGGCGTGTATGGTTGTAAATATTGCCAATATCTATACGTACCGCATTTAAATTATACAAATTATTTATTTCTTCGTTAAAAGCTTCCGACTCTATAGCGTAGTACAACGCATTTCTATAATCGCGATTATCATAATAAAATACGGTGCTTCTATTTAAAAACCTTCCTTTTATACTGTCATTCTCCATTTTTTGCACCAATGGGTGCATTTGGTGCAACAATGTGGTAGCTTCGGTAAACGGTACAATGAACGATTTTTTTTCTAAGGCACGGTATTGTTCTAAAAGATTATTTTCGATCCGTGCTTTTTGGTAATATACGTCTAAATAATCAACTTTTATTTCGTTGGAAGCGCTTTCGTTTTGAATCACTTCCCAAAGGTTTTTATACGAATCTGCTGTTGTTTGCCCAAATGAGCAAAACGGCAACAGAAAAATAATCCAACAAGGGAATAAATTATCCAAAACAGGGAATAAATTGTCTAACTTTTTAAAAAACATGCGTGCTTTTTTTCTAATTGCACAAAAATACAAAAAAATACAACTATTATCCCAAAACCACACAAAACATTGACTAACAAGTATATAAAACAACAAAACAATCTTTTTAGAGATGGAAAAATTATCCAACGAGGGGATAAATCGTCCAAAAGAGGGAATAAATTATCCAATTGGGCAAATCTGGACTATTTACTCCCTTGTTGTTTGAAAATCGTTTCATATTTGTAACCGAAACAAAAGCTACCCGGGCAGCGTTATTAAAAAACTCCGAAAATAATGAAACGATTTTTTTTATATGCTGTAGCAATTGCTGCTTTATGCAGCGCGTGCGAAACAGAAGACGAAACATTCGCAACAGAAACAACCAACCTACCGAATGCCTTGTACCACGCAAAAGGTGTTGAGGCAAACGATTACCAAACCTATCAAAGCATTTTAAACAGCTTTGTGTACAACAATGAACAAACGCATCAAGAAAACCTGTTGCTGTTTGAACAGCACGTAAACCGCCAAATGCTTAACTACGTGCCACAAGAAGCCTATGTAAACGAAACGATAGATAATGAGCAATTGTTGATATTAGAACAAGCAGATAAAGATTTTATAGAACAATTGGTTTATAGCAATGAAACAAAACAAGCAATTTACACTTTAGTAAGTAACCAGTTTAACAGTGATATATTGCAATTGATTACAAATGAAAACGAGCGCCACTTAGTAGAAACCCTACTTGCATTACACAGCAATGGTAACGGAAATGATGATGATTTTTGGAATGATAAAAGAAGTATTGCATTTGCGTATGGCGCACAATACAGCTTTACACAAGCGGTATTGTATGCCGGAGCAATAGAGCTTAAAAAAAGATAATGACAAACTCTGTATGCGTTTAAAACGCATACAGAGTTGAAAAATAACCAAACCCTAATAAAAATTTGTTTCGGAGAGCCGGTAGTCGCGAATACTGTTTTTACGAAAACAAATTAACCCCCCGATTACAGCGGTTGACCTGTAAAACTATTTTTTTAACCCGCAGTTTATAAAACAATAAAAACAAAACTGCATAATTTTATTTAAAATGAAAAGAATTAAAAATTTAACTTTAGGAGTTATTGCAGCAACAATTTTATCTTTAGGTTTGTATGCTTGTAGTGATGATAATGGTAGTCTAGCTGAAAAAAATACAGTTGTTGAGAACAATTCTGTATCAGAAACGCAAATGACTACTAATTTTAAAATGAAATATGGCAATTTTACATATGAAGTAATAAATGAGAATTTATTCCATATTATTGATGGATCTAATGGAGTACACCCTGTAACATATACTTCAAACACTAATTTAACTTTACTAGAAATTTCCGACACAGAAGCTATTTTATTTGAAGAGAGTTTACAAAAGGAATATGCAAGGTTAAAAATAGTTGATGTTAGTGGTGATTTAGCCTATATGGATGTAGTTTTTCACAATGGAATGGTACTTAGTAATATTGAAGTTCCTAAAGCGGTACTTGGTTGGGGTAAATGGATTCCTGCTATAAAAGAAATCATTGAAGGAATTTTTGATTATATTAGTGGTGGAGATACCGCTTTACCTGAAATGGTTATCTATGACATGAAGGATTGTTATAGAAATCATATGATAGCAATGCAGAACTGTGTTGGTGGTTCAGTTTCTTTAATAGCAGACCAATCGACAGGACAATGCTCTATAGGAAATTGTGTACGCTAAAACATAAATTAAATATGTTTTCATAAGTTTGTTCGCATAATAAATGTGAACAAACTTTATAGTTAATTTTTATGTTTAAGTCTTTAAAGAATAAAAAAGAAAACTGGATTTTATTTGTTGCACCTATTTTATATGTTATTGGAACACTATTAACAATAACTTTACAGGTAGAAACAGAAGTAAATATTAATTTATCAAGAATTATTACAGCAATAATTTTAGCTCCCTTTATAGAAGAATTTACATTTAGATCATTTTTTATAAAGAAATTTAGAATTATTAGTATAGTACTTTTGGTATTTACAATTGCTTTTTTTAAAAATCATATTTTTAATACATCTCTGTTAATAGTATTATTGACTTTTATTGCTGCACAATACTATAAAAATAAATTTTGGTATCTAAAAGTGATTATTATACTTAATTCACTTTTATTTTCTACTGTTCATCTTAGTTTAAATGAAATATTCGATTCTAATTATATTGGATTATTCTTTACTCGTTTTTCACTTGGATTATTTTTAATATACATAGTTTTAAATTTTAATATATGGAAAGCGATAGGATTACATCTTGTAATTAATTCCATAATGGTTGGATTAATGATTTTTATGAGTTATTATTTAGTCAAATCTAATAATCATAAATTTACTATTCATTCCAAAAACAGCATCATTAAATGGCAACCAAAATTTAATATTAAACAAAAAACTGTAATTTATAAATACAGTAGAGATACTTTGTTTATTTACAATACGACTTTAAATCATATCAATAAAAAATTTAATTCAAATTGTATAGAAACTCAAGTGGACTTACCTTTTGTCTACTATGATATATCTATTATACAGAGTGATAAAAATTATACAAATATTCCATGTTTAGTTAACAAAGATGTCAATTATCGGTTATTTGATAGTTACTAAAAAATATATGAAATGAAAAAGACTTTTCTAATACCCAATTGCGCGGATTTGCAATCCGTTCGGTAAATAAAAAGAAAAGAAGTTCACTGAAATAAAAGTGAAGTATGTCAACAAAGTATAAATCAACAGACCCCCGCTGCGCAAAGTCTCCCGACTTTGAGCACCCAGGCTGTGTTGTATGCCGGGGCAATAGAACTTATAAAAAGATAATGACAAACTCAGCGTTTAAAACGCTGACAGAGTTAAAAAATAACCAAACCATTATAAAAATTTGTTTCGGAGAGCCGGTAGTCGCGAATACCGGTTTTACGAAAACAAATTAAACCCCCGATTGCAGAGGGATACCTGCAAAAACTTATTTTTAACCCGCAGTTTATAAAACAATAAAAACAAAACTGCATAATTTTATTTAAAATGAAGAATTTTAAAAAAATTACTTTAGGGCTTTTAACAGCAACAATTTTATCTTTAGGTTTGTATGCTTGTAGTGATGACGATGTTACAACAGCAAACACTACAACAGAGCAGACTGTAATGGCTGTTAACAAGATTAGCTACTTACGTAATTCAACAGATTTAGTTAGCGACCTATTTTTTAATCTAGGTGTAGAAGAAATTGAAGTTGTAGAAAGTTTGTACAAGCTAAAGACTTTTAAACATTTTAATTTTAGAGGCATTAATTATGACATGCAAAACTTCAACTTTGTTATTCAAAATGATGTAATATATTTAAATAATAGAATTGGTTTATCTTTAGTTACAGATGAATTAGTTATTGATGGAGAATTTAAAGAATTAAAGAGTGAAGATTTTTCTAATATTGAAGTTGGGATACTTTCAATGATAAAATATGAAGTACTATTATCTGTAGATAATAAAATAAGCTCAACCAAAAGAAAAACTCCTATCAACATTGGAGCTCCATGTAGCTTTAATAACACTTATTATTGTATAGGTTTTGGTCTTACAAATAGTGCTGCTCAAGCAGATTGTGAAGCAACATTTTTAGGTAGCGAAGCAGCAGGTGATTATATTGGTTGTGAGGTAATTGGTAAAAAAGAACCTGTAAGTGGAACTTTTGGCTTATTTTGGGCAATAACTTTATGTTGTGGTTAATTTAAATTATATAAAAAATGGGAAAGTTATCTGGAATTGAAATAATTATTTATATTATTATATTCATTTTAATAATTGTTATTTTATTACGCAAATTTTTAAAAAAATAAAATTTACCGCTTTATCCCGCTGCGCAAAGTCTCCCGACTTTGAGCAGCGGGGTAGATACAGCAATTGTAGTTGCAGAAAAAGTTTTGGAATTTATAAAAGAAACTAAATAAAAACCAAGTTCTCAGGCTAAATAGCTTGAGAACTTTTCTAAAATTTAAAAACATGAAATTTAAACTTATTTTTATTTTTTTACTTTTTTTAGTTGGTAATGTAGGAACTGCCCAAACCAAATTATTACAAAAATTTGTAAAATGGCGTATTGATGAAAAAACAAAATATAACATTTTACCATGCTATTACGTAAATCAAAAAAACGGTCGTAAAGTTTTTATCCTTGAAATGATACATATTAACAAACCAGAATTTTATCAAAAAGTAAAACATACTATAGATTCTTTGCGTGCCGATGGTTATGTTGTTTTTTACGAAGGTGTTAGGGATGCTAAAAAAGCAAATGAACTATATGACAGAAAATTTCGTAGAATTACCCATTATTCTTTAATGAGTTATAATGATGAAGCAAATGAAGTAGATAATAAAAAATTTGGTATTAAAGGATATGTTTACCAAAACGATGTTGATTATGGTGTTAATAAGGATATTGATATAAATTGTGATTTAAGTATTAAAGAATTAGTAGATCAATACGAAGAAAAGTTCGGAGAAGTTGTTTTAACAGATTGCGATACTAATACACCTATGGGCAAAAAATATAAGTGTAGCAAAAAAGACAAAAAAGGTACCGATTATATGATACTTACTTTACGTGATAGACACCTTGTTAATGAAATAGAAAGGAGTACATTAGATAAAATAGTTGTTGTTTATGGCGCCCAACATTCTTATGCGATCTCAAGAAAATTTAGGAGTTCAGAAGTATGGAAGTCTGTGTATTTAGGAGATTTAATACCAAATTATCATAATTTTTATAGATAGATACACTAACCCGCTGCGCAAAGTCTCCCGACTTTGAGCAACAATAAGAAACATTAAAAAATGAAAGAAGACTACACTATAAAAGACCAAGAAAAACTCAGGACCATGGACATGTGCATTGGGTACTGTAGCTGTTGCGGCTACACATACAAAATGTATAAAAGAAGCCCAAGAAGATTATAATGATTGCTTAAAAGGTTACTAAAAGAATGAAAAATAAAATTCAAATATATTCCATAATAGTTATATTAATATATTTCTTACCAAAGTTGTTTAAAATAAAAGGATTTAATGAAAACATATGGTATGATATTATTTGTTTTAGCTTAATTATTACTTTAGCTTTTTTTGAATCAAAAAAACTTATACAATTTGACAAATTAAATAATACTAATAAATTTAAGCAAAGAATACTATTAGTAATTGCAGCATTAATTGTGCTTATAGCTGTTAAAATATTTTTATAAAGACACTAAACTGTTAGAGTTTTCAGAAAGATATTTCCCCACGCTGGCTCGAGCATCTTGCTCGTGCAATAAACCTATTGAACTTTGGTCTTTAAAAGTTTTTGTACAAAAATTAAATTACATTTATAACAATCCTGTTACATCTGGATTCGTAACAAACCCTGTCGATTGAAATATAGTAGTGCAAGAAATTATGGTAATAAAGATCATACTTTCCTTGAAATTGATAAAAATTAAAAAGCATGAATGAAAATTTTATGAATAAGCACGAGCAAGATGCTCGCGACAGCAAAGGGGTAGTATTTTTTATGGATAAAAATAAATTATTAGTAATTTTAATTACATTGGTAATCTACTTTATGTTTGCATATATAATATATTATTATTTTGATGTTTGGCAAGTGTTTATTGTGTCTGCTATTTTAGCATTTTTTCAGTCTCGAAATATACTTAAAAAGTATTAATCTAATTTCTTCAATTTCTGCTTGATTAGACTGTATGATAAAAACTAAAACATAAAATTGTATTATCCCTTAATAATATCTCAGACGATTACTACTATTTGTACAAACCATAGTTATCGTGGGGTTTTTCTTGGTCTTTAAAAGTTTTTGTACAAAAATTAAATTACATTCATAACAATCCTGTTACATCTGGATTCGTAACAAACCCTGTCGATTGAAATATAGTAGTGCAAGAAATTATGGTAATAAAGATCATACTTTTCTTGAAATTGATAAAAATTAAAAAGCATGAATGAAAATTTATGAATAAGCACGAGCAAGATGCTCGCGCCAGCAAAGGGGATGATTTAATAACACGGGGAAGTTTTAATGTTTAATAAACAGGCATGTTTTTGTATTAAAACACATTAGGTTTTAGGTAAAACCATGTGTGCAATCTTAAAAAAACACACGTGATTTTTGTATAAACAACGTATATATATTATTACAAATTATAAAAAAAATGAAAAAAATCCTACCATACATATTAGCCGTTTTAGGCATCTTTTTAATAATAATTGGTGTAATTTACAGTTAATAAAAACGCCTGCTTTCAACAAGGAAAACAGGCGTATTAAAATTTTATAGCACAATGTTATGCTTTGTTTCTATTCAGTTTACTGTGTTTTTTGCTGTAAGCAAAATAAATTATTAAACCTATACCTAACCAAATAGCTAAACGTTCCCAGCTTTCAATAGGCAACGATGCCATCATTACCAAACAAACAATAATTCCTAAAATAGGCACTACGGGCACAAATGGTGTTTTAAAAGGGCGTTCAATATTGGGTTGTGTTTTACGCAATACCAAAATGCCTATACAAACCAATGTAAATGCAAACAAAGTACCTATACTTACCATGTGGCCTAAATCAGACACTGGTACAAAACCTGCAAAAATGCTTACAAATACCATAAAAATTAAATTGGTTTTCCAAGGAGTTTGGCGTTTTGATAGTTCTGAAAACATTTTTGGCAATAAACCATCTTTACTCATAGAATAAAACACACGGCTTTGCCCCAATAACATTACTAAAATTACCGATGTGTACCCTGCAATAATGGTTACAATTAATGCGGTGTTTAAAAAGTGATATCCGGTTTTGGCAAATGCTGTTGCTACGGGTTTTGCGTCGTTTTTAAATAGTAAGTAGTTTTCTAAACCGGTTAAAACATAAGCAAATAAAACGTATAATGCAGTACAAATTACTAAAGAGCCAATAATACCAAAAGGCATTCCTTTTTTGGGATTTTTAGCTTCTTGGGCAGCGGTACTCACAGCATCAAACCCAATAAAAGCAAAAAACACTACTCCGGCTGCACGCATAATACCACTCCACCCGTATTGCCCAAAATATTCACTTGATAAAAATGCCGAAAAAGATAATTCACCACTTTTAACCATTTCTTCACCCACATTTGTAGGAATAAAAGGATCGTGGTTGCTAGGGTCAACAAATTGCCACCCTAAGGCTATAAATATAATTACTACCGAAACTTTTAAAATAACCAAAATGTTATTCACGCGTGCCGATTCTTGTGTACCACGCATTAATAAAAGCGATAACAAACAAACAATTATAATTGCAGGTACATTAATTACGCCGCCTTCAAATGGCCCTTTTAGCATTTCTATAGGTAATTCTAAATGAAAAATCTTGAGTAATTCATTAAAATACTGCGACCAACTTACAGCTACTGTTGCACTTGCTAAAGCATATTCTAATACCAAATCCCAGCCAATAATCCAAGCAATAAACTCGCCCATAGTAGCATAAGAATACGTGTAGGCGCTACCTGCCACAGGCAACATAGAAGCAAACTCGGCATAACACAAACCTGCAAACGCGCAACCTAAAGCAGCAATTATAAACGAAATAGCCACTGCTGGCCCTGCATTATCGGCAGCGGCAATACCTGTTAACGAAAACAAACCAGCACCAATTATGGCACCAACACCCAAAGCTACTAAACCCCAAGAACCTAAGGTTTTTTTAAGCGTTCCTTCGCCTTGTTCATTTGCTTCGGCAATTAAAGATTCAATAGATTTTTTAGAAAATACACCCATATGATCTATTTTTATGTTAATTGTTAAAATTTACTTAAAACCAAATATAGGTATTTTTAAACTACAAAAAATAAAGTTTTTAAAATTTTAATTTTAGTAAGGCTTAAACTAAGTAAAAGTAAAAAAAGAGAAAATAAAAAAACCTTCATTGCTGAAGGTTTTAAAGTAGAGGCATCTAGCGGATTCGAACCGCTGTAGTCGGTTTTGCAGACCGGTGCCTAGCCGCTCGGCCAAGATGCCATTCTGTTAATGTGATTGCAAATCTACTACAAAAATTTAAAAATCAAAACCTAAAGTAAAAAATTATGCACGGTATTCTTCCATAACTATGGTAACTTGCTGAACATCACCACCTATTGGCGGATTTATTTTTGAAACTTCTAACAAAATTCGTGAAACCATAGGTAATTCATCAAAAACACGCACAATAATGCGTTTGGCAACGTGTTCTAATAATTTTGAACGTATGGCCATTTCTTCTTTCACAATTTTATTTAAATGTACGTAATCTACTGTATCTGCCAATTCATCGGTATCTGCCGATTTTCGTAAATCGGCTTTAATCTCTAAATCAACACGGTAATCCGACCCTATTTTTGCTTCTTCAACCAAACACCCATGATTTGTAAAAACACGAATGTTTGTTAAACGAATAATTCCCATCTTTTATAAATTTACATTGTAAAATTAAAGATTTATTTCGCTTTTAAATATATTTTTCACCATTATAGATTCATTAAAAAAATTTATAATCTAAAAACTATGTTACTATGTAGTTTTACAAACCAAAAATCAAACATTTTTTGATAAATTTGTATTCTTATATTCAAGAATATGACAACAAAAGAAAAATCACTGAATTTTATAGAGCAAATTATTGAAGATGATTTAAAAAATGGTTTGCCACAAGATAAATTACGCTTTCGTTTTCCGCCAGAACCTAATGGTTATTTACATATTGGTCACGCTTCATCAATTTGTTTAAATTTTGGTTTGGGAATTGATTATAACGCACCGGTAAATTTGCGTTTTGATGATACCAACCCCGCCAAAGAAGAACAAGAATTTGTTGATGCCATTAAGTACGATGTAGAATGGTTGGGCTTTAAATGGGATAAGGAAGTGTACGCATCTGATTACTTTCAAGAATTATACGATTGGGCCGTATTATTAATTAAAAAAGGCAAAGCGTATGTTGATAATTTATCGGCCGAAGAAATTGCAAAACAAAAAGGTACACCTACACAAGCCGGTGTAAATTCTCCAAATCGCGATCGATCGGTTGAAGAAAACCTTGATTTGTTTGATCGTATGAAAAACGGTGAATTTACAGAAGGTGCTTATATTTTACGAGCTAAAATTGATATGGCATCGCCAAATATGTTAATGCGTGATCCTATTATGTATCGTATCATTAACGCATCGCACCACCGTACCGGTACCAATTGGAACATTTACCCTATGTATGATTGGGCGCATGGCGAAAGCGATTATATTGAACAAATTTCGCACTCGTTTTGTACGCTTGAATTTTTACCACACCGTGAATTGTACGATTGGTTTTTAGATCAAATTTACGACGATACTAAAGTTAGACCAAAACAGCGCGAATTTGCACGTAGAAATCTTTCGCACACTGTAGTATCAAAACGTAAATTATTGCAGTTAGTAAACGAAAAACACGTAACTGGTTGGGACGATCCGCGTATGAGTACCATTTCGGGTATGCGCCGCCGTGGGTACACACCAGCTGCTATTCGCAATTTTGCCGATACCATTGGTATTGCTAAACGCACTAATTTAATAGATGTTTCGTTACTAGAATTTTGTGTACGCGAAGATTTAAACAAAATTACAGATAGGGTAATGGCTGTTTTAGATCCTGTAAAATTAGTTATTACAAATTATCCTGATGGTCAGGAAGAATGGTTAGATGCAGAAAACAACCCAGAGGCAGAAGAATTAACCTTTAGAAAAGTTCCGTTTAGTAAAGAACTTTTTATTGAACGTGATGATTTTAAAGAAGATGCCGATAAAAAGTTTTTCCGTTTAACTTTAGGAAGAGAAGTACGTTTAAAAAATGCATACATTATTAAAGGCGAAAGTGTTGTTAAAGATGCGAACGGAAACATTACTGAAATACATGTTACTTACGATGCCGATTCAAAATCGGGTAGTGGTACCGAAGCATCAAAACGCAAGGTAAAAGGAACCATCCATTGGGTGTCTATTCCGCATGCTGTTGAAGCCGAAGTACGTATTTACGACCGTTTATTTACCCACGAAAACCCCGATGGCAATAAAGATGTTGACTTTAAAGAATACATTAACCCAAATTCGTTAAACGTAATTACCGGTTATGTAGAACCTAGTTTAAAAACAGCTGTAAATGGTGATAAATTTCAGTTTCAACGTTTAGGTTATTTTGCCGTTGATAAAGATTCTAATGCAAATAAATTGGTATTTAATAAAACAGTAGGCTTGCGTGATACGTGGGCTAAATTAGAAAGTAAAGAGTAAATTCTCAATAAAAAAAACCTTTCAGTTTTAATGTACTGAAAGGTTTTTTTAGTTTAAACAACACGTAAACGTTCTTCTTCTAAATCTAATTGATACAATTGTTCACGTATAATACTTTCGTTTATTAAAGGATCTTTGTTAAGTTCTACTAGATAATTTCGTTGTTTTTCAATCATTTCTAAAAAGATAGTTTTTGTACGTTCGTTCATCCAAGTATCTGCTTCGGTAACTTTAATACGTTCTTCCCAATGTTGAATAAATTTTGCCATAGATTCATTTCCTTGCCATTCGGTATCATACTTATGTTTTAAAAATTTATGAACCTCTTGTTTTAGGCCAATTTTCATTTGTCTACGGGTTTCGTCTTCGCGTTCTTCATCAATAAAACTATCAAATAATTTGGTTTTTTTAATTAAAATAGGCAGCGTTAACCCTTGAACTACCAATGTTAACAAAATTGCCACAAACGTGATAAAAAGTATTAAATTTCTATGAGGAAAAAAAGCTCCGTTATCTAATTTTAAAGGTATAGCAAGCGCAGCAGCTAACGAAACCACACCACGCATGCCTGTCCACCCTAAAAGTAGGGGCATTGCTAATCTGCGTTTAAACGATGAAGCGTGCGGTAATTTTTGACGTCTAAAAATATAAGTAAACACCAAAGCGCCATAAGAACTAATAATTCGCGCTAGAATTAAAACAGCAGTTACCAAAACACCGTAACCTATAGCTTCGTTCATTGGAATTCCATCGGCATATAAGCCTGCAGTAACTTCGGGTAGTTCTAAACCTATTAATAAAAAAACGATTCCATTTAGTAAAAAAACAAAAATTTCCCAAACGTTTAAACCTCTTAATCGGCTGGCGCTGTTTAAAAAAGTTAATCTTTTTTGCGACATTAACAAGCCACCAGCTACAACCGCTAAAACACCCGATGCATGAGCTTGTTCTGCAATCCAATACATAAAATAGGGCGATATAAGCGTAAAAGCAATATCAGAACTGGTGTCGGTTGGTAAACGTTTGTGTGCTTGAATAAAAATCCAAGCGGCTATTAAACCAATACCTAATCCGGCTAAAACCATCCATAAAAAACCCGAAATAGCATCTTGCCAAATAAATTGCCCTGTACCTACAGCAATTAAAGCAAATCGGAAAATAATTAGTGACGATGCATCATTTAATAAACTTTCACCTTCTAGAATAGCAGCTGTAGATTTTGGTATTTTAACAAATTTCATAATAGCCGATGTACTAACTGCATCGGGTGGTGAAACAATTCCACCTAATAAAAAACCTATTGCTAACGTAAAACCTGGTATAAAATAATTGGTAACAACCGCTACCGATAAAGCCGTAAAAAAAACAACCAAAAAGGCATAACTTGTTATAATACGCCACCATTTGCGCATTTCTTTTAATGAACTAGCCCAAGCAGCTTCAAACAACAAGGGAGGTAAAAATATAAAGAATATTAAATCGGGATCTATAATTACAAAAGGCATTCCTGGTATTATACTTACTAATAAACCACCTACAACTAATAAAATAGGGTAGGCTATTTTTAGCCTTTTGGCAAGCATAGTTAACAAAACAATACTTGCAATCATTGCCATAAAAAAAGGTAATTGATTGTGCATTAATGATTACTGTTTTAAAAATTTTTTGGAATTTTTTAAATATATTAAATGATCTTTTAAAATACTAAAATAAGCATAAATTTAACTGATTTTTACGCATATTTTAATCTTTTTTTATGTTAAAACGATTGTTTTGTTAAAATTTGTTAAATAAACAAGTTTAGTAAATAAAAAGCCAACTTTCATATGAAAGTTGGCTTTAAAATTGTTTTTTATGTGTTTTTAAACTTCGTCTAAAACTTCATCGGTTAATCGGTAGGGTGCTTCTTCGTCAAACTCACCTTCCCATTTTGCAATAACAACGGTTGCTAAACAGTTACCAATAACATTTACCGATGTACGTGCCATATCCATTAACTCATCTATTCCTAAAATAGCTGCAATAATAAAAACGGGTAATCCAAATTGTTCAGCAGTAGCAATAAGCACAATTAACGAAGCACGAGGCACTGCAGCAACCCCTTTTGAAGTAATCATTAATGTAAAAGCTATGGCTAATTGCTGGCCAATACCTAAATTCATACCTGCTGCTTGTGCTACAAAGATAGATGCAAGTGAAAGGTATAACGATGTTCCATCTAAATTAAAACTATAACCTGTAGGTATTACAAACGATACAATTTTACGTGGAACACCAAATTTTTCCATAGCACTCATTGCCTTTGGTAAAGCAGCGTCGGAACTAGTTGTTGCAAATGCAATAGAAACAGGTTCTTTAACTGCGGCTAAAAACTTTTTAACCGGTATTTTTAAATATAACATTATAGGAACAAAAACCAATAGTATAAAAAGAATCAATGCCAAATAAAGCGATCCTAATAACATAAAAAGATTTTTTAATATATCAACTCCTAAATGCCCAACGGTGTATGCCATTGCTGCACCAACACCAATAGGGGCAAAATACATGATAATATTTGTGAATTTAAACATGGTTTCAGACAAACTTTCGGTAAAATCTACCAAAGGTTTTCGTTTTTTTTCTTCAACCATTGCAAGACCAATTCCAAAAATTACCGAAAAAACCACTACTTGTAACACTTGGTTTTCAAACATTGATTTCACTACATTTTCTGGAAATAAATCGTAAATAAAATGAGTAAATTTATAAACACCATGAACATGTTCGGGTAATTTTTCTAAAGCAGTATCTACATTCTTAGGTGCTGGTAATTCTTCTTGTGGCATATTTTGTAAGTTAATACCACTACCTGCTTGGGTAATATTAATAACTGCTAAACCAATAAAAATGGCACACGATGTAGCACAAAAAAAGTACAACATTGATTTCCATGCCATACGTCCTACTTGTTTTAAATCGGAATGACCTGCAATTCCGTACACCAAAGTTGCAAAAATAATTGGCGCTACTATGGTTTTTACCAATTTAATAAAACCTTTGCTTAAAGGTTGTAAGGCAACGGCTACGTTAGGAAAATCAATTCCTACAAAAACGCCTAAAATCATACAAGTAATAATCCACGTTGTAAGATTTTTTTTATACAAACCATTAATTATTAAAACAATAGCTACTGCCCAACGAACAAAAATCATAAAATTTTCTGAAACAGCAATAATATCAAATTCGTATAAAAGGGTGGTAATTATTGCAAGTGTTATAAAAATGGTAGTAAAAAGGGCTATTTTGCTTTTAAACATGTGTAAAGTGTAAAATGTTGAAAAGCAAATATAAATAGATTTTTTGGGGATATTAAACTACTTACTATTAAATTTTAACCGGTTATTAACACATAACTGCAATTTAATATGTATCTTTAGGTTGATTATACTAACCTTAAATATCAAATTATTATGGGAAAAACTGGGAATACATTAGTAGCAATTTTGGCAGGTGCAGCTGTAGGTGCAATTGCAGGAGTTTTATTAGCACCAGATCAAGGGCAAAAAACAAGAAAAAAACTTTCAGATGGGTTTAAATCTGGTGCCGATGATTTGAATTCTAAAATGGACGATTTAAAAAATCAGGTTAAAAGCTTAATTTCATCAAAAAAAGCAAATTTTGAAGCTACAATTGATGGATTGGTACATAAAGCCGATGATAAAAAAGAAGATGTTATTGCTAGCTTAGAGCGCAAATTAGCCGAATTAAAAAGTCAGGCTGCAAATGGTGTTGACAAAGCTAAAGAAGCAACTAACAAAACAGCAGATATTATTAAAACTGAACTTAAATAATTGACTGCTTTGGATGAAGAACTAAAAAATAATCTTGATAATTTAAAGTCTGAAGCTAAAACTTTTTTAGATGCCAATGTAGATTATTACACTTTACTTGGATTTAAAATTGCAACCAAAACTACCAGCTTTATATTAAAAATTTTTGCATTAAGTTTATTTGCTGTTTTATCGTTATTTTTTCTATCATTTGCTGCCGCTTTTGCAATTGGTAATGCGTTACAAAGCATAACATTTGGCTTTTTAATTGTAGGCGCTTTTTATATTGTAATTTCTATTGTTTTGTACAGTGTTAGAAAAAGTTTAATAGACATTCCAATTCTTAAAAAGTTTTCTAAAATATTTTTTGATTAATTAAAATGAAAACAGTCTACACATCATACGAAGAAATTGATAAAGAGCTTGAAATTCGTAAACTTGAGCGCGAAATTAGCTTTAGAAAATTAAGTAAAAATGCCGATGATATTTCGCAATTTTTTACACCAGCCAATTTTATAAAAGGTGGTTTGCTAACTTTAGGTTCTAATTTAAGTCATTCTAAAGAAATTAAAACTTTTGTTTTATCAACTTTAATGAATTTTATGATTAATAAATTCATAAAAAGAAAATAACACTGCTTTAAAGCAGTGTTATTTTTTATTTTTAAATTAAAATAATACCTAAACTTTTCCTATAACATACATGTTTTCAAGGGTAGGTGAGTTTGCACCGCCAGCTTTTTCTAAAGTTATTGCAAAGTTTTCTGCATTATTTATGGTAGCTAGTACAGTTTTAGCATCGTTTTTTTGTGCATATAAACCTGCACTTACGGGTTTACCATTTACTATAGCCCATAATTGATATTGCATGCCTTTTGGTGGTTGCGGCAAACTTACAGCGTGTAAATAAACTTCTTTTGTTGTTTTATTCCAAAATACCATTGCCTTAGCAGTAGGGTATTTTTCTACACCATTTAAAACAATTGTTTGCATATTTGGGTTTGAAACTAAGTTCCATTTATTTTCAATTTGCTTATACGCATTTGTTTGTAATGTAAGCTGTACATTTAAATTATTAATTTGATTTTGCTGCTGTTTTTTAAACTGATACCAAAAAAAGTTAGTTCCTAAACTTATTAGCAATAAAACCGATGCGGCTGCTACCCATTTTTTTACTACTAAATCAATAATTGGTTTTTCCGCTATTTTAGTTGTTTGACTATTAGCTGTTTGGTTTTTTGGTAACGTAATTTCGTTTGTATTTTGTTGTTGTAACTTTTGCCAAATTTTTCCTTTTAAATCGCTAGGTGGAGTAATGGCTTGTAAAGTTGTAAAATCTTCAAGCGTTTTTTGAATTTCATCAAAAGCAAGCCTTACCTCTTCATTATTCTTCATAACACATTCCAAAATAGCTGCTTCTTCTTTTGTTGCATTACCAAGAATATATGATTCTATAATTCCAGACGATATGTATTCTTTTGTATTCAAAATATTAATATTCTTTAAGTAAATCTTTTAATGTTAACAGGGCATTTCTAATTTTTGTTTTTACGGTACCTAAGGGTATTTTTAATTTTTCAGAAATTTCAACCTGTGTAAAACCTTGGTAATAAGCCAAAACAATTAATTGCTTTTTTTCGTCATCTAATTTATCTAAAACTTTATCAAATCCAATAAAATCGGTTTGCTTACTAGTAACTTCCTCTTTAATAGCATATACGACATCTGTAACCGGTTGGTTTTTTAAATGGTTTTGAAATGATTTCGATTTTAAATAATCAATTGCAGTGTGGCGCGCAATATTAATCATCCAGGTGTATAAACGCCCTTTAGAATTGTTGTATTGATCAATACTGTTCCAAATTTTCACAAATACATCTTGTATAATTTCTTCGGTATATTCTTTTGATAATACAATGCGCAAAATTACTCCATACAAAGCACCGCTGTAGTGGTCGTATAAGTAATTAAATGCCGTTTCGTTTTTTTGTTTTAATAAAACGATAAGATCTTCTTCTGTATAAATAGCTTTAATAAACGTAATTTTTTTTCAAAAATAGTCAATTTAAAACGATACGAAACATCCAAACTAAAAATTAAATCGTAAATAATTAAACAATTAAAGCCAAATAATTATGCAAAAGCATTTTCATAAAATTATTTACGCAATTATATTTTTAACGTTACAAAGTGGTTTTGCACAAGAGCAACTTTATAAAAAAGCAAATCCATATTATTCGCGTACAGCTGTTAACGTTTTAAACGTATCAAATACAGAATGGAAAAAAATTCTTTCAAAACCATTGTATCAAGTGGCACGTGAAGGTGCAACAGAACGTGCCTTTACAGGAAAATATTACAAACACAACAAAAAAGGTGTTTACTATTGTGCTGTTTGTGGCAATGCTTTATTTTTTTCAACAGCAAAATTTGCTTCAACATGTGGTTGGCCATCTTTTTACGAACCTGTACGTGCAAATAGTGTACACTATAGAAAAGATTTTTCATATGATATGGAACGTACCGAAGTACTTTGTGCTAGATGTGAATCGCATTTAGGTCATATTTTTAATGATGGTCCTTTGCCTACTGGTAAACGTTTTTGCATGAATTCTATTTGTTTACAGTTTGAACCTTTAACTAATTAAAAAACTTTTTTAAAAAAAATCACAATTATAAAATCCAAACAAAAAATTAACTCGTAAATAATTATACAAACAAATTATTAACAAAAAATAAAATAGAAATGAAAATTAAAACTACAATTGCAGTATTTGTTTTAGCAGCTTTAACATGTACTTTTAACGCAACCGCACAAAAAATGAACGAAAAAACAGTAATGGTAGGTGGTGCCCCAATGTATCCTTCTAAAAACATTATTGAAAATGCGGTAAATTCAAACGATCACAAAACATTAGTTGCTGCAGTAAAAGCAGCAGGTTTGGTTGAAACATTACAATCTAAAGGTCCGTTCACCGTTTTTGCACCAACTGATAAAGCTTTTGCTAAATTACCTAAAGGTACAATTGATCATGTTTTAAAGCCAGAAAACAAAGCTATTTTAACACAAATACTTACATACCATGTACTTGCTGGTAATTACAGCGCAGAAAAAGTATGGGAAGCTGTTAAAGCTAATAATGGTAAAGTTACCATGACAACTGTTGCAGGTGCACCATTAACTTTTTGGACAAAAGGTAAAAACCTTTATGCTACCGATGTTAAAGGCAACAATGCCAAAGTTACAATTGCAAATGTTAATCAATCTAACGGCGTTATACATGTTATAGACACAGTTTTAATGCCATAAAATTTAGTATTATGAAAAAAGCAGTTATTTCTGTATCTAATGCACAAACCACATTAGATACCAATCGCAGAGATTTTTTAAAACTAAGCGGTGTTACTTTAGCTTTAGCTTCACTTACATTAGTTGGTTGCGATGATGATCCTGTAATGAATACAAACAACGTGTTTGATTTAGGTAAAGGCGATGTTGGTATTTTAAATTACGCATATGCTTTAGAACAATTAGAAGCCGACTTTTACACTAAAGTAGTGAACAACTTTTACGCCGGAATATCATCAAAAGAAAAACAACTTTTTACCGATTTATACCACCACGAAGTTATTCATAGAGACTTTTTTAAAGCCGCAATTGGTGCTGCAACAACTAATTTGTTGCCTAAGTTAGAATTTCAATATCCAAATGTAAATTTTAACGATCGAAATTCAGTTTTAGCAACCGCTAAAGCTTTAGAAGATACAGGTGTTGCAGCTTATAATGGTGCTGGCAAATACATATCTAACCCCGATTACCTTGTAATTGCTGGTAAAATTGTATCGGTTGAAGCGCGTCATGCTTCTACTATCAGAGATTTAATCAATCCATTATCAACCGATTTTTCTGGTGATGATGTGATCGATGCAAACGGTTTAGACCTTGCTAAAGAACCTAAAGAAATTGTTGGTGTTGCAGCAAGTTTTATTAAAACACCTTTTACTTGGATGGAACAAGGAATTCAATAATTAAAAGTTACAGCGTTATGAATATTTTACAAATTTTAGATAAGCTTTCCGATGATAAATTTTATTCTCAAAAAGCTTCACGATTTGATGCTTTAAATGGCATTACAAATTTTAGTAAAAAAGCTGCATTGGCTGCAATTCCATTAGGATTAGGTAGTTTATTAACTACAAAAGCAAATGCAAACAACAGTACAACTTTTGCAAAAAGCAATTTATCAAATGCGTTACAATTAGCATTAACTTTAGAATATTTAGAAGATGAATATTACCGCATTGGGCTAGATGCTGCTGGTTTAATACCAAATAACGACCGTAGTGTTTTTATGCAAATTTCTAAACACGAAACAGCTCATGTTGCTTTTTTAAAATCGGCATTAACATCGTTAGGTGAAATTCCTATTGCTAAACCAACTTTCGATTTTACTGCAGGCGGAAATTTTAATCCCTTTACAGATTATAATCAATTTTTAATACTAGCACAAGCCTTTGAAGACACTGGTGTACGCGCATACAAAGGACAAGCGGGTAATGTTATGGGAAACCAACAAATATTACAAGCCGCCTTACAAATACATGCTGTTGAAGCCAGACACGCTTCACAAGTACGCAGAATGAGAGGTAACAAAGGCTGGATTGAATTAGACAATGGCGGAAACATGCCTGCTGCAACAAATGCTGTTTACGCAAATGAAGATAATATAAACCAAGCTGGTTTTAACACATCAATGCTCTTTGGAAACGAAGCTGGTTCGGCAGCTTTTGACGAGGTTTTATCTGGATCAGACGCAACAACAATTGCATCGTTATTTATTGTATAAAAAATACAACTAATTATTCATAATTTTTATTTTTTAAGTGCATGGCACGCAGTTTATAATTGCGTGCCTTTTTATTTCAAATAAAAATATTTTAAATTATTCTTAATAAAATCGGTAATAGATTGAATATTTACGCAAACAACTTTTTATCTTTGACAAAAATAAAAAGAAGATGACAAAACCAGTACGCGTGCGATTTGCCCCAAGCCCTACCGGTCCGTTACACATTGGTGGTGTACGAACGGCTTTATTTAATTATTTATTTGCAAAAAAAAATAACGGTGTTTTTTATATTAGAATTGAAGATACCGACCAAAATAGATTTGTGCCTGGTGCAGAACAATATATTTTTGAAGCTTTACAATGGTTAGGCATTCAACCCGATGAAACCATTGGTGTGAACGAAAAATTTGGACCATACCGCCAAAGCGATCGTAAACACTTATACAAACAATACGCTTTAGAATTAGTACATAATGGCTTTGCTTATTATGCTTTTGATACTGCCGAAGAATTAGATACATTACGTAAAGATGCCGAAACCAACGGTAAAACCTTTACTTATAACCATACCGTACGCGAAATACTTAATACTTCGCTAAACATGACGCATGATGAATTAGAAGCGCGCTTGTTTAATAAAGATCCTTACGTAATTCGTTTTAAAATGCCTATCGATGAAAAATTAACTATTAACGATATGATTCGTGGCAATGTAAGCTTTGATACTTCTTTGTTAGATGATAAAGTATTGTATAAGTCCGATGGTATGCCAACGTATCATTTAGCAAATATTGTTGACGATCATTTACAACAAACTTCACATGTTATACGTGGCGAAGAATGGTTGCCATCATTGCCTTTACATTTTTTATTGTATCGTTCTTTTGGATGGGATGCTCCTGAATTTGCACATTTACCACTAATTTTAAAACCTGTTGGCAATGGTAAATTATCTAAACGCGATGGTGATAAATTAGGTTTTCCGGTGTTTCCGTTAGAATGGATTAATGAATCAGGTGAAAAATCAATGGGATACCGCGAACAAGGCTTTTTCCCAGAAGCTGTTGTAAACTTTTTAGCTTTATTAGGATGGAACGATGGTACAGATAAAGAAATTTTTTCACTAAACGAATTAATCGAATCTTTTGATTTAAATCGTGTAAATAAATCGGGCGCTAAATTCGATCCTGAAAAAAACAAATGGTTTAACCACCAATATTTAATCAACAAATCAAACATCGATTTAGCACCTTACTTAAATCAAACTTTACAACAAAAACAATTAAATGTTAACAGCGAAACTTTATCAAAAGTAATTGCTTTAATTAAAGACCGCGCTAATTTAACAACTGATTTGTATGATTTATGTGATTATTTCTTTGAAGCTCCACAAACTTACGACGAAAAAGCATCAAAAAACTGGAAAGAAGAAACCACAACTTTAATGCACCAAGTAATTGATGTAATTAATTCGGTAGAAATTTTTGAAGCTAAACAACTAGAAAATATTCTAAAAACCTGGATTCAAGAAAATGAATTAGGTATGGGTAAAATTATGCAACCCCTTAGAATTTCAATGGTTGGATCTATGAAAGGACCTGATTTATTTGAAATTATTGAGGTTTTAGGCAAACAAGAAACCATTAATCGTTTACAGCACGCCATTGGTTTTTTTAAAAAAAATCAAATTTTAACAAATTAATATTTTGAAGTGTAAAAAAAAGTATTACTTTTGAAATGTGATTAACTATTGCCCAAGTGTTAATTACATTATGATATTTTTTTCATATCAACAACAACAATTTTTTTCTAAATTTTTCTAAATCCCATTCCCTAAAAATGGGATTTTTTTATTACATTAGCTATCTTATTATAACTCAATAAATTATGAAAAAAATTCTTTTCCTATTTTTTGCTGCAAGTGCTTTACTTTTTGCAGCTTGCGGATCTGACGAAAAAGACGATACACCTGCAAATACTAAAGAAGGTAAATGGGAACCAACAACCCTTGAACTTATAAAAGTTATAACTTTGTATAACTTAGAATATCCACACTCTGAAACGTGTCCAAAAGATTATTTAGAATTTAAAGCCAATAACAGTTCTATTTTTTACCGTCATGAAACTGGTGATTGTAAAATAACTGAATACCAAAATGCTTTTGTACAAACAGGTAATAATGTACAATTAAATGTATTAGGCAACCAAATATCGGGTACAATTGTTTCGCAAACCGAAACTTCTATGGTAATTGAAAGCGAAGTTACGGCTTACATACCAATTATTAAAACACAATTCCCTGATTACGAAAAATTTATACCTGTTTTGGAAGGCGGTACAGTTAAGTTAACCTTTGTAAAAATTTAAAACCAAAATCCTCTTTGTAAAAAGGGGATTTTTTTATACCTTAACAAAAAAACTTTTTAAATGGATTTACTAATTTACCTATTAATTGCCGTAGCTTTATTTGTTTTGGCATCATCATTCTTCACAGTTAAACAGCAAACAGCTGTAATTATTGAGCGTTTTGGAAAATATCAATCCATACGTAACTCTGGTTTACAAATTAAAATACCTGTTGTAGACCGTATTGCAGGCCGATTAAACTTGCGTATTCAACAATTAGATGTAATTATTGAAACCAAAACAAAAGATAACGTTTTTGTTAAAATGAAAGTTTCGGTACAATTTAAAGTAGTTCAAGAACGCGTGTACGAAGCTTTTTACAAACTTGAATATCCACATGATCAAATTACATCTTATGTATTTGATGTGGTTCGTGCTGAAGTTCCTAAGCTTAAACTTGATGATGTTTTTGAAAGAAAAGATGATATTGCAATTGCTGTGAAAAGAGAACTTAACGATGCAATGGTTACTTATGGCTACGACATTATTAATACGCTTATAACCGACATTGACCCTGATGTGCAAGTAAAACATGCAATGAACAGAATTAATGCTGCAGATCGCGAAAAAACAGCAGCAGAATACGAAGGTGAAGCTGAACGTATAAGAATTGTTGCAAAAGCAAAAGCAGAAGCTGAATCTAAACGCCTACAAGGTCAAGGTATTGCAGATCAACGCCGCGAAATTGCACGTGGTTTAGTAGAATCTGTTGATGTTTTAAATACTGTAGGTATTAATTCTCAAGAAGCATCAGCTTTAATTGTAGTTACTCAACATTATGATACGTTACAGTCAATTGGCTCAGAAAACAATTCAAACTTAATTTTATTACCTAATTCACCACAAGCTGGTAGTGATATGTTAAATAATATGGTTGCATCATTTACAGCGAGCAATCAAGTAGGTGAGGCCATGAAAAAAGCCTCTGATAATAAAAACGGTACCAATTAGTATTTTTAATTAAATTATTTAACAAGAGGATGTTCTGTACGAACATCCTCTTGTTGTTTATTATAACTTACCCGTAGTACAGTATCAAATAATTTTTAACAATATGGTATACAATGATTTATTTTACCACTGCACTACTGTTTATAACTTTTAATCCTTTATAAAGATTTTTACATCTTTAAAATAAATTTTTAATATCCCTCTATTTATTTACGTGATATAATTACTCTTAAAAATACCTTTAAAATTGTTCATTCTATTAATTGTATTAAAAAAAAACATACAAAGTAAACTAAAACTGAATTGTTTATTACTTGTGTTTTATAAGAGATTTTAAGTGTTATTCCATCTTCTTAAATCCATTTACTTAATTATAAAAAACTTTATTTAAACAAAAAACCGAGTATTACATTAGGTAACACTCGGTTTTTTAGGTATTTATTAATTCAATTTTATCCTACATTTCTACAATAATAAACTCAGATCTGCGGTTTGCTTGGTGTTGTTCTTCGGTACATTTCACTCCGTCTGAACATTCGTTTACCAATTGGCGTTCGCCATAGCCTTTGGCTGTTAAACGCGATGCGCTTATTCCTTTAGCTATTAACCATGCTCTGGTTGATTTCGCTCGATTATCTGATAATTTTTCGTTGTATTTAAACGGCGCTCTACTATCGGTATGCGAACGTATATCTATCTTCATCGTTGGATATTCTTCTAATACCGCTAATACTTTGGCTAATTCTGCCGCTGCATCCGGACGTATATTATACTTGTCTAAATCAAAATAAATTGGATTTAAGTTTAATGCTTTAAACAAATCGTCGCCTAATTTTATTGGGGTTTTCGCTTGTTCTAAAACTATTGTGTGCTCCGTTACGCCACTTTCGTTTGGTAATACAACCACGTCTTCTTTGGTTATATACCCTTCTTTTTCAGCTTTTAAACGGTAGGTTTCCCCACACTTAAACTCGTTTTTTAATTGATAGCTGCTGTTTTGGTATGTGGTAGTGCTTTCCAACGCTCCGTACATGTTGTTGTATAAACTTACTGTTGCATCGGTTATTAGCTCTCTGTTTTTTGCATCTACTACTTTTAATAGCAACTTTTGTAAACATTCTAATTGTAATGGTTTTACTTCGGCAAAGCGGTAAATATCATCGTTCCCCTTGCCGCCATCGCGGTTGCTTGAGAAAAATCCTTCTTTACTTGCTGAGTCTATGTAATACGCAAAATCGTCCGCGTTGCTGTTTATTGGCGTTCCTAAATTTTGTATCTCGCCTGGGGTGCTGTTGCGATCTAATTTGGTGGCATAAACGTCTAATCCACCTAATCCTACACGACCATCACTTGAAAAATACAAGTCATTATCTGCTGTTACATAAGGAAAGGTTTCACGTGCTTCGGTGTTGATCCCTTCGCCCATGTTTACCGGACCGCCAAAGGCACCTGATGGATGAATGGCTACTTGCCATAAATCGGAACTTCCAAAGCCTCCCGGACGATCGCTTGAAAAGTACATCGTGCGTTCGTCTTTACTTAATGTAGGGTGTGCCGTGTTAAATTCGTCGCTGTTAAAAGGTAATTCGCTTACGTTTTCCCACTTACCGTCTACCTTCTCGGCACGGTAAATCTTTAAGTTCGTGTTCTTCTTTGAATCGTACTTACGGCTTTTGTTTATGTAATTGTTGCGCGTAAAGTACATCGTGTTCCCATCGGATGTGATGATCGCTGTTGACTCGTTTAATGGCGATTTTACACTGCCTTTTAATCGCGTTACTTTATCGTTTGCACTAGCACTTGAGGCTACGTTGTATAAACTGGTAAAGGCAGCTCCTGTCCAGCTGTGTTCGCGTTTGTGCATTCCTCCGGTATCGCGTGCACTGGTAAAATACAACTCGCTATTGTATACATAGCTGCCGTAATCGGCATAGGCCGTGTTGATTTCTAAATTCTCTACCTTGTCATAACGCCCTGAGTTGGCTTGGATTTGCTGTTTTAGCTCGGCTTCGTTTTTACGTATTTTTGCTATTTGCGTGCTGCTGCCGGCTTTTGCTACAAACGCATCGTAATAGGTCTTTGCTTTGCTTTCTTGACCTAAATGCTGCAACGTTTGTGCATAGCGGTAATAGTATTCGCTGCCTATTTCATCGGTAGCGTTTTCGCTAAATAAGCGTGCGTAATGTTTGCTGGCTTCGCTGTAGCGCGCATTAAAATAGTACGCGTTGCCTAGCTTTTCTAACAAATCTTTACTTGCATAGCCTTTGTTGGCTACTTTTTCGTAAATGTCTAAGGCATCTATATACGCCCATTGGTCGTATTGCTTATTGGCGGTTTTTACGCCTGCTTGTGCTTGCGCGGCCGTATTCCCTAGTAAAAAAACCGTGAATAAGGCTGCTGTGTATATTCCTTTTTTCATCTTGTTGGCTTTTAAAAGAATCGCGGCGAGTTCACGCGGCGGTATTTGTTAAACAATTCAAAGCGCATAAAAATCTCATGTGAACCGTTGTTGTAGTTGCGTAATGCTCGTATATCGCTGTCGTAACTATAGCCTACAAATAACCCTTTGCTTACTTGAAAGCCTACTAATGCACTCCAAGCTGCGTCCCAACGGTATGCTGCTCCTAAGGTTAACTTTTCGTTGATTAAAAAGTTTCCCGTGATGTCTGCTTGTAAGGGCGCGCCTTCTACTGCTTTTAATAAAAAGGCTGGCTTGAATTTTAACATCGGATTCAGCTCAAATACATGACCTCCCATTAAGAAAAAGTGCATTCTTTGGTTCATCGTGCTTTGAATGTTGTCATCGTAGCGGGTGCTCTCTAAGAAATAAGGTACCGATAATCCTACGTAACTTTTGTTGGTATGCCAGTAAACACCTGCTCCTATGTTGGGAGTGAATTGATTGCTGATATCGTTTTGTACTTGTGGATCGTTCGGGTTGTACTTATTTAATTTTGAATACGATACATTTAAAAGGTTCGCCGAGCCTTTTAATCCAAAACTTAACTTGCTATCGCGGTTGTTTAGATCAACTGTGTACGAAAAATCTACGCTTAATGTATTCTCATCCGTTACTCCTAACGCATCGTTTACAAAACTAATTCCTAAGCCTACTTTGCTCTCTGAAATAGGTGTGTTGATTGAAAACGAATTGGTTCGGGGTGCTCCTTCTAAGCCTACCCATTGGCTGCGGTGTAAACCAAATATGCTTAACGCTCCTCTACTTCCTGCATACGCCGGGTTGATGTTGATGGTGTTGTACATATAGTTGGTGTACTGTGGATCTTGTTGGGAATGTGCTTGTGCACATCCCAACAAAGTTAATCCTAACAATAATCTATTGATATTTCTTGAAATATTCATATCCGTTTGCTTTTTAGTTGGTCTCCAAATGTAAATATCCGGCTTGTTCGGTTGGATACTGTCTGCCATCTCCTAAATCATACGTGTATTTTACTACGTAATAGTAAGTTCCCGTTGGTAATTTTGAATGCTGCTTAACAGTTACTCTTCCTTCTGAATACCCTTTAAAGGTATTTCCGCGTGAATTGTAGTCTCTGGTTTCATAAACCAATACTCCCCAACGGTTGTAAATCTCTACTGTATTGCCTGGATAACAATTAATTCCTTTTAATACAAACTCGTCATTCATGCCATCTCCATTTGGTGTTACTGCATTGAATATTTCCATTGGACATGATAAGTGGATCGTTTGAGTGTAACGGGTTTCGTTGCCACACGAATCGGTTGCTACCCACGTTCTTATAATGTCGTATTTCGATTCACAGTCGCCTTCTACTTTTTCATCGTAGCTGCGTACTTCTACTTCTCCACATTCGTCTTGCGCTTGTAAGGTTTCTGCTGCTGCTAATTCTTCACATCTTATGTAAATTTCTGCTGCTGGCATGGTGCCTACAAAACTTGGTCCGGTGGTGTCTTCTACTGTTACTATTTGCGTATGTACCGTTGTGTTGCCACATGCATCGGTTGCTGTCCAAGTGCGTTCTAAGGTGTAGCTGTTTGCACATGCTCCGTCAATTCGCGCTTCTTTGTAGCTTACTTCCGCACTGCCACAAGTATCTACTGCTGTTAATACAGGTGCTGCTGGTACTGCGTTACATTCTACTGTTACATCTGATGGTAGGGCTTCTACAAACTCTGGTGCCGTGGTATCTTGTATCATTAAGTATACCGTTGCTCTATCGATTGCTTGATCGCCGTTGGTGTCGCGTACTTCGTACACAAAACTATCTGGTCCTACGTAACATCCGTTTACCGTGTATGTAAAGGTTCCATCTTCATGAAGCTCTAATGTTCCATGTTTTGGTCCTATTACTGGGTTTATTTTGATGTCGATGTATTGTCCGTCTTTCTCTAAATCGTAGTCGTTATCTAATAAATTCATATCTGATAATGAACTACAGTTTATGTAGTACGAATCGTCTACCGCATATGTACTGTTTAAGTTGCTTGCTGGTAATATGGTTACTATTACCGTTGCTTCTTCACATGCTTGTGGCGTACCGTTATCGCATATAGTGTACATGAAACTGTCTTCGCCTACATAACCCGGATCTGGTGTATAGGTTACTGTTCCGTCTGCATTTAACGTAACTTTTCCGTGCGATGGCTTGGTTAATGAGCCTTTTTGTACGCTAAAACTATCGCCTTGTGGATCAAAATCATTCGCTAATACAACTATCGCTATTGGTGTATCTACCTTGGTTATCACCGCATCGTTGTTGGCTACTACCACATTAACGTTTGGATCTATTAAGCCTTCTACATTAATGGTTACCGTTGCGGTTTCACATGCTTGTGGCGTGCCGTTGTCACATATGGTGTATGTGAAAGTGTCTACCCCTGTAAAGCCTGCGTTTGGTGTATACGTATAGCTTCCGTCTGCATTCATCTGTACCGTTCCGTTTGCTGGTTGGGTAACGCTTGTTAAATCGATGCTTTGGGTATGTCCTTCTCTGTCGAAATCATTTGTTAATACATTGCCTGATACCGGAGTATTTACAAAGGTATTGTTGATATCGTCGATCGCATGCGTTGTATTTGGTATTGCTACTATCGTACAATCTACACAGGTTGGTTCTACCGGACATGTGCTACATGGATTTGGATCTACTGATGCATCTGTTACTTCTGCTCCCGTTGGATCGGTTCCTTTTGCTGTTGCTAAGTTGTAAACATAGCCTGCTGCTAAATCGGTTGCCGTTAATACATGTACCGCTGTAAAGGTAGTACTGTCTGTTGCACCTATTGCTAAACTTGCTAATGGCCCGCCGCTTACTACTGCATTATCATCGCTTACCGTTACGTTGGTTAACACTACGTTTCCAGTATTTTTAACTGTAAACACATAATGTATCTCATCGCCTGCGTTGGCTATACCGTCTTCATTAGTGTCTACATAGCTTCCTGCTTTTGTTATCTCTAATGAAGGTGCTGAATTTACGCTTAAGTAAACCGTTGCCGTGTCACATGCTTGTGGATCGCCATCATCACATACCGTGTATCTGAAACTATCTGGTCCTACATAGCCCGGTTCTGGGGTGTATATGAATTCACCTGTGATTGGGTCTATTGTTACCATTCCGTGTTTCGGTTGGTCTACTACTGTAAATGTATGTATTGTACTTGTATCGCTATCTGGATCTGAATCGTTATCAAATACACTACCTTCAATAGTTGGTCCATCGCCGTTGTACGCATCGTCGTTTGCGTAGATTACGTTTTCTCCTGGTTCTGGTGTTGGTACTACGTTTACGCTTACTGTTGCCGTATCACATGCTGGTGTTGGCGTTGCGTCGTCACATACTGTGTAAGTGAACGTGTCAGTACCTTCAAAGCCTGGATTTGGTGTGTACGTAATCGTTCCGTCTGGGTTAACTGTAACTGTTCCGTTTGCTGGTTGAGTTACTACCGTTGGTGTACCTACGGTATCGCCGTTTGGATCGAAATCGTTCGCTTTTACGTTGATCGTTACTGGTTGTCCTTCTTCGGTTGTTGCCGTATCGTTGTTCGCTACCACATCGTTTGGTCCTGTAAACGGATTTGGCATTACCTCAATTGTTAACGTTGCCGTGTCACATGCTTGTGGCGTGCCGCTGTCACATACCGTGTACGTATGTACAAACGTGCCTGTAAAGCCTGCTGCTGGTGTAAACGTATAGGTTCCGTTTGCATTCAATACTAACGTACCTTCTGCTGTTGTGGTTGTTGAAGGAGTTACCGTTTGTGTATGTCCTTGTGGATCACTATCGTTCGTTGATACACTGCCTGATACTGGTGTATTCACATACGTATTGTTGATGTCGTTCACCGCTAATGTTTCATTCGCTGGGTTTATGGTTAAGTAAACCGTTGCCGTGTCACATGCTTGCGGATTGCCGTTATCACATACCTCATAAGTGAAACTAAGCGGTCCTGTGTACTCGTCTCCTGGTGTTGGAGTATACGTAAAGGTTCCGTCTGGATTCATCTGTACCGAGCCGTGTGCTGGTTGCGTATTCGATTTTACCGTTTGAATGTTTCCTGTTGCATTATCATCCGGATCTGTATCGTTATCTAATACACTACCTGTGATTGGTTGGTATTGATCGCCATTGTACGCATCGTCGTTTGCATACGTTTCGTTCGTGTTGTTTGCTGGTACTACGTTTACGCTTACTGTTGCCGTATCACATGCTGGTGTTGGCGTTGCGTCGTCACATACTGTGTAAGTGAACGTGTCAGTACCTTCAAAGCCTGGATTTGGTGTGTACGTAATCGTTCCGTCTGGGTTAACTGTAACTGTTCCGTTTGCTGGTTGAGTGATTGAAGTCGGGTCTATTTCAAATGCATCTCCATTTGGATCGAAATCGTTCGCTTTTACGTCAATTGTTACTGGTTGTCCTTCTGGTGTTGTTGCCGTATCGTTGTTTGCTACCACATCATTTGGTGATGTTGGGTCGCTTGGATCTGGCATTACCTCAATTGTTAACGTTGCCGTATCACATGCTTGTGGCGTGCCGCTGTCACATACCGTGTACGTATGTACAAACGTGCCTGTAAAGCCTGCTGCTGGTGTAAACGTATAGGTTCCATTTGCATTTAATACTAACGTACCTTCTGCCGTTGTGGTTGTTGAAGGAGTTACCGTTTGTGTATGTCCTTGTGGATCACTATCGTTCGTTGATACACTGCCTGATACTGGCGTATTCTCATACGTATTGTTGATGTCGTTCACCGCTAATGTTTCATTCGCTGGGTTTATGGTTAAGTAAACCGTTGCTATGTCACATGCTTGCGGATTGCCGTTATCACATACCTCATAAGTGAAACTAAGCGGTCCTGTGTACTCGTCTCCTGGTGTTGGAGTATACGTAAAGGTTCCGTCTGGATTCATCTGTACCGAGCCGTGTGCTGGTTGCGTATTCGATTTTACCGTTTGAATGTTTCCTGTTGCATTATCATCCGGATCTGTATCGTTATCTAATACACTACCTGTGATTGGTTGGTATTGATCGCCATTGTACGCATCGTCGTTTGCATACGTTTCGTTCGTGTTGTTTGCTGGTACTACGTTTACGCTTACTGTTGCCGTATCACATGCTGGTGTTGGCGTTGCGTCGTCACATACTGTGTAAGTGAACGTGTCAGTACCTTCAAAGCCTGGATTTGGTGTGTACGTAATCGTTCCGTCTGGGTTAACTGTAACTGTTCCGTTTGCTGGTTGAGTGATTGAAGTCGGGTCTATTTCAAATGCATCTCCATTTGGATCGAAATCGTTCGCTTTTACGTCAATTGTTACTGGTTGTCCTTCTGGTGTTGTTGCCGTATCGTTGTTTGCTACCACATCATTTGGTGATGTTGGGTCGCTTGGATCTGGCATTACCTCAATTGTTAACGTTGCCGTATCACATGCTTGTGGCGTGCCGCTGTCACATACCGTGTACGTATGTACAAACGTGCCTGTAAAGCCTGCTGCTGGTGTAAACGTATAGGTTCCATTTGCATTTAATACTAACGTACCTTCTGCCGTTGTGGTTGTTGAAGGAGTTACCGTTTGTGTATGTCCTTGTGGATCACTATCGTTCGTTGATACACTGCCTGATACTGGCGTATTCTCATACGTATTGTTGATGTCGTTCACCGCTAATGTTTCATTCGCTGGGTTTATGGTTAAGTAAACCGTTGCTATGTCACATGCTTGCGGAGTGCCGTTGTCACATATCGTGTAAGTGAAACTAAGCGGTCCTGTGTACTCGTCTGTTGGCGTGTACGTGAACTCTCCTGTGATTGGGTCTATTGTTACCGTTCCGTGAGCCGGTTGGGTATAACCTGTCACAAATTGATCGTTCCCTGTTACATCTGGATCTGTATCATTGTCTAATACATTACCTGTGATTGGTTGGTATTGATCACCGTTGTACGCATCGTCGTTTGCATACGTTTCGTTCGTGTTGTTTGCTGGTACTACGTTTACGCTTACTGTTGCCGTATCACATGCTGGTGTTGGCGTTGCGTCGTCACATACTGTGTAAGTGAACGTGTCAGTACCTTCAAAGCCTGGATTTGGTGTGTACGTAATCGTTCCGTCTGGGTTAACTGTAACTGTTCCGTTTGCTGGTTGAGTGATTGAAGTCGGATCTATTTCAAATGCATCTCCATTTGGATCGAAATCGTTCGCTTTTACGTCAATTGTTACTGGTTGTCCTTCTGGTGTTGTTGCCGTATCGTTGTTTGCTACCACATCATTTGGTGATGTTGGGTCGCTTGGATCTGGCATTACCTCAATTGTTAACGTTGCCGTATCACATGCTTGTGGCGTTGCATTGTCACATATCGTGTACGTATGTACAAACGTGCCTGTAAAGCCTGCTGCTGGTATAAAATTATAGGTTCCATTTGCATTTAAGAATAATGTACCTTCTGGTGTTACCGTTATTGAAGGGGTTACCATTTGTCCGTGTCCTTCTGCATCTGAATCGTTTGTTTTTACGTTTCCTGATACTGGTGTATCTGCATACGTGTTGTTGATATCGTTCTCTGCAAACGTAGTATTTGGAGTATCGGTATCGGTACACGTTGTACACGCTGGATTTGGATCTGGTGTTACACTTGTTACGGTTACGGTATTTGTTAAATTACCTGTCATTGTTGCTGGTACTGCTACATTTACTGTATAAGTAACTGTTTGTCCTACTGCTAATGTTGGTAATACATTGTTAACATCTCCTGTTCCTGATGATCCGTTACTACCTGTCCATGAACTAATTGTTGTTCCGGCTGGTGCTGTATCGGCTACTGTTACATTAGTTGCTGCTGTTGGACCATTATTGGTTACTGTAATAGTATATGTTACCGTTGAACCTGCTACATACATCGTCTGTCCGTCGGTTTTTACTGTTACGATATCCGCACATTCTTGTGGGTTTATCGTTACTGTTACCGGAGTACTTTCACATCCATTTAATATTGATTTAATGCTATACGTACCTGCTGCTGCTGTTACTAAACCTGTTGCTGTTGGGCCTGATATTACAGAGCCGTCTGCTGATGTAATGCTGTATGTATTGGTAGCTAAATAGTTTCCTATTTTGAAACTTCCATTTGCTGATGTACAACTTGGTTGGATGATTTCAACTAAAGTTGGTACAGCTGGTGTCGCTTTTATAGTTAATGTTACAGGTGTTCTTGTTGTACTTGAACAGTTTGCTGATGTAACTGCTTCTGCGTAATACGTTACCGTACCTACTGTATTTAACGTTGGTGAAGTAACTATAGTTCCTCCCGTAGCTTGAGTATACCAAGTAACCGTATTACCTGTTGATGTTGCTATCGCTGTTAATGTTTGTATTGGCGATGTAGCACATTCAGTTATATCTCCTCCACTTGTTGGAGCTTCTGGTGTTTGGTTAATTGTTAATGTTACTAGTGTACGGGTTGCACTTTTACATGCTCCTAGTGTTGCTTCTGCATAATACGTTACCGTACCAACTGTACTTAACGTTGGTGTTACTGGTGTGGTACTTGTTGCATCTGCATACCAAGTTATTGTTGCTCCTGCTTCTGCTGATGCTGTTGCTGTTAAACTTGCTGGTGAACAAGAAACTTGATCGCCGCCGCTTGTTGGTGCAGCTGGTGTTACCAATTGTGCTTGTAAACTAAACGAAGTAGATGCTGCACTTGAACAACCTCCTGGAGTTGAAACCGCTTTTACATTATAGGTTTCACCTGCTATCATACCAGAAATCACTCCAGTTGTAACGTCAACTGTTGGTCCTGTTGGTGAAACTACATAATTCACACCGCTTACCAAATTTGTAACCTTAACAATGTTAGCCGAACTACATGTTGCTGGCGTATTGCTAATTGTTGGCGTATCTGGTGTTTGGTTAATTGTCAATGTTACCGGTGTACGGGTTGCACTTTTACATGTTCCTAGTGTTGCTTCTGCATAATACGTTACCATACCAACTGTACTTAACGTTGGTGTTACTGGTGTAGTACTTGTTGCATCTGCATACCAAGTTATTGTTGCTCCTGCTTCTGCTGATGCTGATGCTGTTAAACTTGCCGGTGAACAAGAAACTTGATCGCCGCCGCTTGTTGGTGCAGCTGGTGTTGCATTGATTGTTAATGTAACTGGCGTTCTTGTTGTACTTGAACAGTTTGCTGATGTAACTGCTTCTGCATAATATGTTACCGTACCTACTGCATTTAACGTTGGTGCTGTTGCAAGAGCTGTTCCGCCTGTTGCTTGTGTATACCAAACAACTGTATTACCTGGTGATGTTGCTGTCGCTGTTAGTGTTTGTATTGGCGATGCAGCACATTCCGTAATATTTCCGCCACTTGTTGGAGCGGTTGGTGTTTGATTAATTGTCAATGTTACTGCAGTACGGGTTGCACTTTTACATGCTCCTAGTGTTGCTTCTGCATAATACGTTACCATACCAACTGTACTTAACGTTGGTGTTACTGGTGTGGTACTTGTTGCATCTGCATACCAAGTTATTGTTGCTCCTGCTTCTGCTGATGCTGTTGCTGTTAAACTTGCTGGTGAACAAGAAACTTGATCGCCGCCGCTTGTTGGTGCAGCTGGTGTTACCAATTGTGCTTGTAAACTAAACGAAGTAGATGCTGCACTTGAACAACCTCCTGGAATTGAAACCGCTTTTACAGTATAGGTTTCACCTGCTATCATACCAGAAATCACTCCAGTTGTAAGGTCAACTGTTGGTCCTGTTGGTGAAACTACATAATTCACACCGCTTACCAAATTTGTAACTTTAACAATGTTAGCCGAACTACATGTTGCTGGCGTATTGCTAATTGTTGGTGTCAACGGTGTTGCTGGTTGTGGATTTAATGTTACATCTATCGATGCAGATCCTGTACAACCATAAGTATTCGATACTGAAATGGTATAAGTTCCGGCTGTTGCAGTAACTGTACCAGTTGCTGTTGGTCCTGATATTACATCACCATCGGTTGATGTAATAGTATAAGTATTCGTAGCTAAATAGTTAGCTATTTTAAAACTTCCGTTTGCATTAATACATGTTGGATGTATTACAGATCCTACCGTTGGTGCATCTGGATTTGGATTAACTGTAAACGTTACATCATGTGTAGCCGGTGGACATACACTTGGTGCTACTGGAGTTAAAGTATAACGAACTGTAACAGAAGTAGGTGTAGTAACATTTGCAGGTGTATATGTAAACACATTAGGAGAAGAAGCTGCAGATATAGTACCGCCTCCAGACTGTACAGTCCAAACTCCTCCTGGAGTTGTTGCATATAATGTTTTAGTATTTACCTCACAAATAGGATCATTTGTGGTATAATTAGTAATAACAGGTGCATCGTAGAAAGTTTGTGTAACTGCTGTTAATGCACTTGCACAACCTTGACTTGATACAGCTTGAGCATAAATTGTTCTTGTATACGCTGTTGAAGATGTATAAGTTGGACTTGTTATACCTGTACCATTGCTATTTTCATACCAAGTAATGGTAGTACCTGCTTGTGACGACGCAACCGCTGTTAAAGTAGCTGATGAGCCAGTAGGAATACATACCGATTGATTTCCACCACTTACTGGTGCAGCTGGTGTACCAAATTGCGGTTGTAAACTAAATGTAACTGAAGCTGCACTTGAACAACTTCCTGAGGTTGAAACCGCTTTTACTGTATAGGTTTCACCTGCTGTCATACCACTAATTGTGCCATCGGCTGCTACCGTAGGACCAGCTGGAGTAAATACATAATTTACACCCGTTGAAACATAGTTTGTAATTTTAACTACGTTTGCTGAACTACAAGTTGCTGGGGTATTAGTAATAGACGGTGTAGCTGGATAAGCAACTCCTGTTACTAAAGTAAAGCTTTGAATTGCATTTGGACAGCTTACACCTGGAACACCTGGATGTGAATAATTGAACGTATAATCTCCAGCTGCATTAATTTGAACATAAGCAGTTCCATCTGCATTATTAGCAGTAATTACTGCATTTGAAGAATTTGATGTCCAAGTACCACCTGCTGGTTCTGCATGTAAAGTAGTAGAACTACCTACACAAAGAGTACCTGGTGTTGCTGGCGTAATTGTAATTGCAACAGGAGCAATTACTGTTATAGTACGTTTTGCAGAAACTGCAGGACAATTAACTGTAGCTGCTACACTATATGTAATATCTGCCGTACCCACTGCTTTTGGTGTTACCACACCAGAAGCATCAACTGTTGCAACTGTTGTGTTTGATGAACTCCATGTTCCACCAGTACCAGTAGTTGTATAAGTAACTGTTGTTACCGGCGAAGTTAAACAAACTTCAGAAGTACCACTAATTACCCCTGCATTCGCAGTTGATAAAGTTATGGTAGCATTGTTTGAAGCGTTTCCTTCTGCGTCGTATCCTTTGTAAGATATAACTGTTGGTGTACCTGTGAAACCTGCTGCCGGTATAAAAGTAACTAAACCTGAAGTGGTGTTTACACTCCAAACTCCTTCACCAATAATGGTAAACGAAGTAACATCGCCTTGCGCATCAGTTACTATAGATGTAGCCGAAGCTGATGCTACTAAACTAACACGTGTAGGTACAATGGTATCACCTGTTGTATCGTTTGTTAAAACATTTACCTGAACCGAAGAAGTACCAACTGTATAACACATTGCATCGTTCGTTGCAATTGGTAAAACATCTAAAGTTATGGTAGCCGCATTAGACTCACTACCTTCGGCATCTTCAACTGTATAAGTAATTGGTGTTGGTGTACCTGTGAAACCTGATGCTGGTGTAAATGTAACAGCACCTGTTGTAGGGTTTACTGACCAAACACCTTCACCTGGTACGGTAACTTGTGTACAATCGCCATTAGCATCTGTAACATCACAAGTTGCGCCTGGTATAGATGATGCTACTAAACTAACCGTTGTAGGATCAACTGTATCACCCGTTGTATCATTTGTTACCACATTTACAGTGACTGGAGAACCAGCTGTCATTGTAGCTGTATCACAAGTTGTAATAGGTAAAATATTTATTACTAAACTACTTGCTGTGCAAACACAATTTGAAGTATCACTAATAACTGCAACTAAATTTGTGCTTGTGGTATTTAAAATTCCTGTAACAGTTTCTGTAACCGTAGCACCTGCTGCAATAGAACCTGTCATAGTATATGTAGCTAATATTGAACCAGTTGGTATACCCATTGAATCTGCAGCATAAAAATTAACTACAACAGGATTAGCCGGATTACTATTTGTTTGACTAATTGTACTTGTATTTTTTACGCTTATAATTACTTGCGATGGTAATGCCAATGTATTACCACATGCAGGAATAGCTTTTGAGTAAGTAACTGATTGAATATCTAATTGAGGTTTATTAACAATAATATTTGTTACTGCTCTACCTGTTTCTGCTAATATTCCAGGACAAACACCTGAAGGTTCAGACGGACAAACGACACCAGAAATTCTATCTAAAGTAATCAAAGTTACTTCATGAGTTCCACATACTATATTACTTGTTGGTAACATAGATAAATTAAATACTAATTCATCTCCTGTAACTAAAGCTGAAGGTAATGTTAATTCTATATAACGTTTTCCATCACTTGTAGTTATTACACTATTGAAAGTAGGACATTTAACAGAACTACAACCAAAGGAACCTGGTACATAATTAAAGCCTTCTGGTAATAATATACGTACAAGACCTGTTGCACCGACTGATGGAGGTGTTTGAATTTTTAATTTTATATCATTAAAGGCAACAGGTGCCATTGAACAATTATTAAGTGGTGTAGGTGCATTAAACTGCGGTACTAAAACCACTGCTGGAGAAACACCTGCCACACCTACATTAATAGAAGGTGTTCCAGTACCATCTCCAACTGCTGGTTCTCCACATGAACGATTGGCACTTGTACTTACATAAATACTTGAATTTACTATAAAATCGCAATTTGTATTTACCTGAAAACGAATACCCATTAATCGTAAGTTACCATCACCACCATCGGTTAGTGTACCTGGTAACCCTTGCACTGGGTAATTTACATAGCTTGTTAAATCAGCTATCACAGAACTACCCGAAGCGGTAACGATAACTGGCAACCAGTTACCTGAGCCTACCGGATACTCTGCTAAAACTGAACCTGGAACAACCGTAGCACCTACAGGAACATCTATTTTAAACTTATTGTTAACAGTATTACCCGCACCTGCAGAATTTATACGGTACTCATACTGCATTGGACTACACAGATTAATGTTTGTAGCCATACTTACTGCTATAATTTGTACCTCGGCCTGTTGAGGAACAACATGAAAAGGAGTATTAACAGTTGCTGGCCCACATGTGTATTCATCTGGGGATGTTGGATAAGACGAACAATTCCATCCGCCTATTACATTAACATCAAAAGGATTACAATTAGCATATGTAAAAGTAACACGATAATCTTTAAATGTACCTGTTGCTAAACCAGTAGTACTTAAAGGAAACCAAACCCCACCTGTATAAGCAGTTGGAGTTATTATTGTACCTGTACTTGTTTCTTCAATTTGGGTAACAGTTACACCTGCTATTGTAGGTATTGCCAACCAAGTATAGGGAGCTGTTGATAAACCTGTTGAAGCCATACGAACTACAAAACTTTCTGTAGAACTTGCTGCTTGTATTGAACCTGTTTGGTTAGTTAATGTAACAGCAGGTTTTAAACTGTAGTTAGTACCTTGATCATAAGTTACAACTCTATCCCAATTAGTTGGTTTAACCGCTTGGTCTGCATAATGATAGTAATAATCTTTAATATAGGTTACCGTTTTAATATTACCTGTACCATTACCCGCAACTGTAGAGCAATTTGGTTGTAGGCTAAAACGTGTCCAAGCACCATAATTATTTGTAATAGTATGTTGAAGAGGCAACCAGGTACCAGGGTTTAAATAGGTTCGGGTATCTCCTGATACACTATTTGGAACCATTGGTATGAATTGGTCATAAGTTTGACCAGCATACGTTAATGAATTTATAAAATTTGAAGCAATAATATTGTATTGAGAAGGAATAGTTACATCTATTCTTTCGATATACATAGTTGGTCTCCATTCGTTTGCATATTGAACACCTACAGTATCAAAACGACGTGCAAAATGCTGTAAATTAGAACCTGCATTTGTTTCTGTACATCCAGCAAAATTAAAGGCATTTCTACCATCAACACCATCAGTACCAACTAAATACATTTCGGCAATTCTATCAACACAACGTTCTTTTACATTACTAGCATCTAAATTGTATAAGTAAAAAGCTCCACCAGATTGAACATCATGTCTCGGTAAACCATCGTTAGTTGCTACTTGATAACGTGAAATAGTTTCCACAACGTCACCTAATAGTAAACCACCTGTTGGTAGTATAGAAGTTAAATTCCAGTCAATTACCTGATTTGTTGTTGTTGAATTTGTTTGCACAAAAGTGGTAACATTACCCGAAGCAACAGTTACACCCCCTCTTTTAATAACTACATCTGTATTTAAAGGAGTTAACTTGCTTAAATTTCCTGTAGCTTTAGGTAATTCTAAACGTATGTACAAATTAGAATTATTTGTACTAGACCCCATTACCGCATTTCCTTTAATTTCTATTTCATCTAAATACAATGCTTTAGATAAATCATAAGCAGAAATTGCAGCTCTAGATTGTCTGGTAGTATAAGTATTATCTGTCCATCCTAATGAGTTATCCGCACGCTCAACAACAGGCACTGCTGTTGTAATAAACGAACAAGGACCCGGACAAAAAGTGTTTACTGTAAGATTGCCACATGCTAAGTCTGAGTTACAAACACAGCCTGTTACTATATCATTAATTTTTCTGATTTTATAACTAAGAGGTAGTGTACTAGCACCACCACCAGCAATACAATCGTAGGTTAGATTTAAAAATGCATACCCAAACGCATTAGTAGGTGATGTTATTGTTACTACCTGTCCTACTTGGTTGTATGTAGCTGTAACAGGAGTAGCGGTACTTGGAAAATCACCGTTAACCCATTGTGTAGTGCCAGAAGTACCACCAACCACAGAAACGCCAGGAGGTAATGTAATTTCATAAACAATGCGACTATTGGTACCATAGGTAAAGCTTCCCCATTGATATCTACCAGCACTTAATCTAACTTGAAAATTTGTTGAAGGCTCAATATTAGCAGGAGCATATCCATTCATTGAAATTCCTGTAAAAAGATATTGTAGAGCATTGCCACTTGCCCCTAATGAATTTGGAACAATTTGGGTAGCATCACACATTGTGCTATATCTTACACCACCACCAAAATTTTGCACATCAACAGGTTGAGGGCAATTTACTACATAAGAACAATTTAGTGTAAAATTATAATTTAGTGTAACTGTTGCCCCAGCTGGTAAATCATCAAAGAAACCATCACCATCCAAATCTGACAATCCAACACCTGCACCATCAGGGTCAGTTGTAAAAATATTATTTAGATTTACCTGTGCTATCGCATGTGGACCTAAATTAGAAGCATAAACACCAGTTGGAACAAATGTTGCCGTTACCGGAGTACCATTAACATTAAAATTAGACAACTGATAAAAATTTGTAGGATAACCTGTTATGAAATTACCTTGTCCTTTTATCCCTTTTTCTAAAACTACATTATACATACCAGCAGCAGCACTTCCTGTTGCTCCATTAGTATAAGTTGAGTTCACTTGAAAAGGTGTACACTCATTAACATAACCAACTAAAGCATTTGTATGAGCAGAAAATGAAGGCACACCATTTTGCATAGCTACAGAACCTGTACCTGTAACTGTTTGGCACCAGTTAGTAGATAATTGCCCTGAACCATAACCAGCATTATAAGTAGTAGGTGCACCACAGCCACGAACTGTAAAACTTTCTGTAAAAATTAGGTTTTCACCAAAATCTAAACTTCCACCCGAAAGTTGAGCGGCTGTAATGGTATAGTTATGTGTAATACCTGTAGCCACCGTACCAGTAGTACTAGTAGGTGTTAATGTTACGGTACCTGCACTACCCGTACCGCCAGTGATTTGTAAACCTGTAGATTCAACACTATTGGCTGGGTAATTAATTTCCATATATATGGTATTAGTTGAACCGTTACCGCCGTTATTTAATGTAAAAGTACGGCTAGCAACTTGGCCTAAAACTGCGTTTGTTAAGGTTGCAGGTTGCGAAAAACTAAAAACAGGATAAGTTACTTGATATGCAGAAGAAGTAGCTGTAGCTGTAGTTGCGCCTGTAATAGTAGCCGAAACTATATCTTTAAAAACTGTACCTGTTAATACTGAAGCCTGTGAAGCACAAGTAGCTTTACGTGATATAGTGAACTCTATAAATTGACCAATAACTAAATTACTTGGACCAATTAAAAAATTGGGTGCATTGGCACCGCCACCATTTTCGGCAATGGTTAATGCCGCTGTTCCGTTAATCTTAGTTAAAGACCCCGGAACATACTCTACCCCTGTAGGTAGTTGAACTGATACATTTGCTCCTGTTGTGGAGGCTGCTGCAACATCTAATCGCACCTTTAATAGTGTATTTTCATAACAAACAGTAATATCCCTTGGGTTTTGGGTGGGTATACTACTATGCGAAGGAAATCCAATTATAAAAGACTGCGACGATGCAGACACCCCAACCATAAAGGTAAGTGTGAATAGCAAATGCCGTACCAGTAATAAAAAGTAATTACTCTTCATAAAAGGTTTTGTTTAAAATTCATATTATTTTTTTTATAACTATACTTAAAAAGAGGTACTAATTATGTTAAAAACTTATTAGTAACTTATTAATAAATATACAGTAACAAATTTATTATGATTTTAATTTTTAATTTGTAGAATATTTTTATTAGTATTTGTAGAATTAATACTACAAATTTTAAATAAGTTATTTTGTAATAAAAAGTTAAAAATAAAACTTAAAAAACTACAAATCAAATAGTTGAAATAGTTGAAGGTAACTGTTTACTTGTGTTTTTTTAAAAATAATGTTTCTGTAATAGCCTTTTAAAGTAGCTGGTTGTATTTGTAATATTTTAGCAACATCAACATTATTAACACCGTTATACCAAAATTGTGCAATTTGTAATTCGCGATTAGAAAGTTTATTCAATAAATTAATAGAACTATTTGTAAAAAAGCTATTTACAATTTTATTTTGAATTAAATCGCTTAAAAATTTTGAATTTTGTAATACGTGTAGTATTGCATTATGTAAATAATTAACAGGTTTATCTTTAGTTACATAACCATGAGCCCCTGAAGAAATACTGCGTATCGCGTAAATCTCTTCGGGTAAATTGGAATTAATAAGTATTTTAAGGTTTTTGTTTTGTTTTAAAAAAATTGGTATTGAACTTAAAATAGTGATATCGTAAAAATAAATATCGGTAATTAATAAATATACATTATTACTTTCTATTAAATTTTGTAATTCATTAAACGAATTAGCTATTAAAAAAGTAGCATTTTTATGAAAACTTAAAAGTGAATCAACCAAATTTTGTGCGTATATAAGGTTTGTATCAGCAATAATTATAACGCTATTTTTTATATTAAGATCCATGAAATAATGCATTAAACTAGTTGTAAAAAGAAAGTAACTATATAACCAGTTATAATTTAATAAATTATATTATACCCATTACAAATGTAGTTCATTTACAGGTAGTTATATGTAGAACTATTTCTACAAGAAGAATCTAATTTTTATAACTTAACTAACTGATAATATGATATTTAAATAAATAAAGCTATTTAAATTACAATTTATTAATAAACAACAAACACTTATTAATAACCTATGTTAATAAACGTTGATAAGTTTATAAAACTATTTGTAAAAAAATAGATTAAAAAGTATAATACACAAAAAAAGAATATAAAACCAAAAAAAGTATTTAAAAATATTCACCATTCATAAACAAAATAAACAGGGATATTCACATAAAATTGAAAATAAAATATTAAATAAAACTATTAAAAAGATAAATAGATATAAACATTAAATATATTATATTATTGATTTTAAGTATCTTAAAAGTTAATATAATGTTAATAACTACTAATAACTAACAAATCATATAAAAAAGTAAAAAAGTTATTCAACCTATTAACAAGCATTATTAAAAAGAAACTTTTTTTAAATTTTAAAAATATATTTTTCTTTTATTTAGTATATGTTGAAAACTGTTTTAAAGTTGAATTGATGTTTTGGTTATGTGGTTAAGTGGATCTAGGGTTATATAAGTAAATAGTTAAATGGTTAAAAGGTGATAGGGGTATATAGGTAAATAGTTAAATGTTTATATAGATTGTGTGGATCTTTAATAGAATATTTATTTAAATATTTGATATTCAATATTTTATATATTTTATTATTATTTTTAGATACCTTTTTTAGTTTCGTTGTAACTTTGCAAGTATTTTAATCTAAAAATTATGGTAATTTTTAATTACGAAACCACTTTTACGCTGGAAAATGAAGCTATTTACGAGGAATGGATTGATGCTATAATTGAATCTGAGGATAAAGAAGCAGGAGAAATAAATTACATTTTTTGTGATGATGAATATTTACATAAAATTAATTTAGAGTATTTACAGCACGATACGCTAACTGATATTATAAGCTTTGATTACTGTATTGGTGATTTAATTTCAGGAGATATATTTATTTCGGTAGAACGAATTGAAGAGAATGCAAAAGAATACGAGGTATCGTTCCAGAATGAGTTATTAAGAGTTATGAGTCATGGTGTTTTACATTACTGTGGTTATAAGGATAAAACTGAAGAAGACGCACAATTAATGCGTTTAAAAGAACAAGAAAAAATTAATATGTTCCACGTGGAACAATAATTTTTATTTCATTAATTAAAATGTTTCACGTGGAACAATGAGTATATTTCAAGATAAATATGATGTTATTGTAGTTGGTGCAGGTCATGCTGGTTCTGAAGCTGCTGCTGCTGCTGCAAATATGGGTATGAAAACATTATTGGTAACAATGAGTCTTCAAAATATTGCCCAAATGAGTTGTAATCCTGCTATGGGTGGAATTGCAAAAGGACAAATAGTTCGTGAGATTGATGCTTTGGGTGGTTACTCTGGTATTGTATCAGATCAATCGGCTATACAGTTTAAAATGTTGAATATTTCTAAAGGTCCTGCTATGTGGTCGCCACGTTGTCAAAGCGACAGAATGCGTTTTGCTGAAACTTGGCGCATGATGTTAGAAGGTACTGAAAATTTAGATTTTTATCAGGAAATGGTTTCAGGACTGTTGATAGAAAATTATAAAGTTATAGGTGTTAGAACTAATCTTGGTATAGAAATTAAAGCAGAAACTATTGTTCTTACAAATGGTACTTTTTTAAATGGATTGATTCATATTGGAGAACGTCAGTTTGGTGGTGGTAGAGCAGGTGAAAGTGCATCATTTGGTATCACTGAAGATTTAGTAAAAATAGGTTTTGAAGCTGGTAGAATGAAAACGGGAACACCACCACGTGTTGATGGCAGATCGTTAGATTATTCAAAAATGGAAGAACAACCTGGTGATACTATTCCTCAGAAATTTTCTTATTCCGATGTAACAAAACCATTGCAACAGCAGCGTTCTTGTTACATGACTTATACATCGCCTGAAGTACATAATTTATTGCGTGAAGGCTTTGATCGTTCGCCAATGTTTAATGGTAGAATTCAAAGTTTAGGTCCACGTTATTGCCCATCTATTGAAGATAAAATTAATCGTTTCGCTGATAAAGACCGCCATCAACTTTTTGTAGAACCAGAAGGTTGGAATACAGTTGAAGTATATGTAAATGGTTTTTCAACATCGTTACCAGAAGATGTACAATTTAAAGCTTTACGCAGCGTTGTAGGTTTTGAAAAAGTGAAGTTTTTTAGACCTGGATATGCTATTGAATACGATTATTTCCCGCCTACACAGCTAAAACATACTTTAGAAACTAAATTGGTTGAAGGTTTGTTTTTTGCAGGACAAATTAATGGTACAACAGGATATGAAGAAGCTGCTGCGCAAGGTTTAATGGCAGGTATCAATGCTGCTTTAAAAGTACAAAATAAAGAACCTTTTATTTTAAAAAGAAACGAAGCTTATATTGGTGTTCTAATTGATGATTTAATTACAAAAGGTACTGAGGAACCTTACCGTATGTTTACTTCACGCGCAGAATATAGAACATTGTTACGCCAAGATAACGCCGATTTTAGGTTAACACCTAAAGGTTTTGAAATAGGTTTAGCTCGAGTTGATCGTTTAAAAAGAATGGAGTATAAGCTTGATGCATCAGAGAAATTTGTACAATATTTTAAGGAAACATCGGTAAAGCCAGTTGAAGCAAATCCTATATTAGAAGAAAAGCTAAGTGAACCAATGAAACAACCTGATAAAATGTTTAAAGTATTTTCGCGTCCTCAGTTAGCTGATGCTGATATTTTACGCTTTGAAGGAGTAAAAGAATATATAAATACTCATGCATTAGATCAAGAAATTATTGATCAAGCTATTATTCAAGTTAAGTATTCTGGGTATATTGAAAAGGAAAAAAATAATGCAGATAAACTGAATAGGTTAGAAGATGTACGTATTCCTGAGAATTTTGATTTTGATAAAATTAAATCAATGTCTTATGAAGCTAAAGAAAAATTAAAAAAGATACGTCCTGTTACTATATCGCAAGCATCGCGTATTAGTGGCGTAGCACCTTCGGATATTTCAATACTTTTAATTCATATGGGAAGATAGGTTTGTTTCACGTGGAACAAACTCTTTTTTATTTAGAAGATATGTCGATAAAATCAAAACAAATACTTACAGATTATAGTGTTTCAAAAGAAAAATTTGAATTAGTTTACAACGATGCATTTGAAATGTACGAAACCAAATTTACTTCTTTTGATAAATTAGATAGTTATTATCAAAGTGCAGATTATATTTCTCATACCGATGGAACTAGAAATTGGTTTGAAAAAGTATATCAATTAGTAAAAAACTACACTATAAAAAGCAAGTGGAATTTAATTAAAAAACAAACTAATAAGCAATACCTAAAAGTTTTAGATATAGGATGCGGAACAGGTGATTTTTTAAAGTATGGAATTGATACATTTTCAGTACAAGGAGTAGGGGTAGAACCAAATACAACTGCACGTAATTTAACACAAAATAAAAATGTAACTGTAAAAAAATCTATTAAAGAAATAAACAATGATTTGTTTGATGTTATTACACTTTGGCATGTGTTAGAACACGTAACTGATTTAAATGAATATTTTACATTTTTTAAAAATCACTTAAAAGAAGATGGGATTTTAGTTATTGCAGTTCCCAATTATAAATCGTACGATGCAAAGTATTATAAACAATACTGGGCTGCTTGGGATGTACCTAGACATCTTTGGCATTTTAGTAAAAAGTCTTTAAAAAAAATAGGTATACAACATCAATTTAAACTTATGCATATAAAACCTATGTATTTTGATAGTTTTTATGTTTCGTTATTATCTGAAAAGTATAAAAGCAATAGTAAAAATGTATTAAAAGCTTTTTTTATAGGATTTGTATCAAATTTGTATGGTTTTTTTAAAAATGAGTATTCATCGCACATCTATATTTTAAAAAAATAATTTTAAATAGTTTTTTTTAAACGATTTTATATTAAAATGAATATCCATATCAAAAAAATCTAAAAATCCTTTAAAACGAAAATATAGCATTCGTTTTTTATAAATAGAAATAATTAAAAATTAAAATTGTATTTAAATTTTCTATAATAAATCAAATTAAAGAATTTTAAATACTTTTGTTGAAAATTAAAATTTTAAAAAATAACCATCTATGAAAAAAATAATGGTGTTAGTTGCAGCAGTTTTTACTTTAATGGCATGCAATAAAGAAACAGCAGAAAAAGGAAACGATTCTAAAAGCGCAGAACAAACAGGTGCTTTAAAAACAGCATATATAGATACGGAAGTATTAATGAAAGATTATCAGGAGTTCAAAGATTTTGAAGCTAAATTCAAAACAATGTCTGATAAAATGAAAAATGAATTAGAAAGCGATGCTCGTAGATTCCAGAACGATGTATTAGATTTACAAAAATCGGCGCAAACAAAAGGTATGGAATGGGCACAAAAACGTCAGGCAGAATTAGAACGTCGTCAACAAACTTTAGCAGATAAGGAACAAAATTATATGAAGAAGTTTCAAGACGAAAGTGCTGTTGAACGCGATTCAATGGTTTCTAGAATGAAGAAATTCATTAAAAACTATGGTAAAGAAAAAGGCTACGATTATATTTATGGAACGGGCGATGCAGCATCGGTTTTATATGCTAAAGAACAATACGATTTAACTCAGGAAGTTTTAGACTTATTACATAAACAGTACGAGGAAAAAACGGGTAGAAAAGTTGAAACTGAAAAAGACGAGCCTGCTAAAACAGAGAAAAAGGAAACTAAAAAATAGTTTTTAATTTACAAACTACAAAACCTGTAATATTTAAATGTTACGGGTTTTTTTTGTTTTTATGATTAAATTGCAACTGTAAATATTTACAAAATGACACCCGAAGCACAATTAGTTTTACAATACATACAGCACACCAATAAAAATGTTTTTTTAACCGGTAAAGCAGGTACAGGTAAAACTACTTTGCTTAAAACTATTTTAAAAACTACGCATAAAAATACGGTAGTTGTTGCGCCTACTGGTATAGCAGCACTAAATGCGGGTGGTGTAACTATACATTCGTTTTTTCAGTTGCCGTTTGCTTCGTATATACCAACAACCGATTATAAAAATTCATTAAATGGTTTGTATTTTGAAACCAAACATACTATAAAAAGGCATTTTAAAATGCAACAAACCAAACAAAACATTATTAAAAGTTTAGAACTTTTAGTTATTGATGAAGTTTCTATGTTGCGTGCTGATGTGTTAGATGCTATGAACGAATTGCTACAATCTATACGCAAATCGGTTGAACCATTTGGTGGTGTACAGGTTTTATTTATTGGCGATTTGTGGCAGTTGCCGCCAGTAGTTAAACAAAATGAATGGAATGTACTTAAAAATTTTTACAACGGTATTTATTTTTTTAATGCATGGGTAATGCAAACCGAATTGCCTATTTGTATTGAATTAACTAAAATTTACCGTCAAGATGATGCTAATTTTATAAAACTATTAAACAATTTTAGAAGCAATACACTCACAGCTTTTGATTACGATTTATTAGTAAAACAAGTTAACGAACATTTTGATTATCAACAAAATAAAGGTTATATAACACTTACTACACACAACCGTAAAGCCGATGAAATGAATGCCAACCAATTGGCTATTTTAAAAGGGAATGAATTTGTGTTTTTACCCGAAATTATTGGCGATTTTCCCGATAAAATGTATCCTTTAGAAAACGAATTGGTTTTAAAAAAAGGAGCTCAAGTAATGTTTGTTAAAAACGATTTAAGTTTTGAAAAACGTTATTATAATGGAAAAATTGGAACTGTTTTTTATGTATCTGAAAACGAAATTGAAGTGTATTTACCTGAAGACAACGTAAAAATTACCGTTGAAAAATATGAATGGCAAAATGTACGTTACGTTTTAAACGATCAAACCAAAGAAATTGAAGAAGAAGTTTTGGGTACTTTTGTACAATATCCCTTAAAATTGGCTTGGGCAATTACTGTTCATAAATCACAAGGACTAACGTTTGATAAAGCTGTTTTAGATATTAACGATGTGTTTATGAGTGGGCAAGCATATGTGGCTTTATCGCGTTTACGTACTTTACAAGGTTTGGTTTTAACAAAGCCGGTAGTTTTTAAACAATTAAATGCCGATGAAAATATTATACATTTTACCAATTTAAGTACACAAATACTGCATAACAATGTATTGTTACAAAGTAAAATGGTGTATTTATGGCAACAAATTTACGATACGTTTTATTGGCAACAACAATTTAACGACTTTTACAAATGGATTGAAACTTGGGTGCCCGATGCTAATGCTACCAGAAAAGTTTATAAATCTTGGGCCGAAAAGCAAAATAGTTTATTAGAACAATTGCATAAAGTAGGTTTGCAGTTTTTAAATGAGTTACATACTATTTTTACAGCACCCGATTTTAGAATCGATTTTTTACAACAACGTTTTACAAAAGCGTACACATATTTTTATCCAAAATTAGATGAATTGGCTTTTGATACTTTGTTTGTATTAGAACAATCTAAAAAGAAAAAGGGTTTTGTGCTTTTTACCGAACAATTACGCACTTTTGAAGACCAACATATTAAAATGGTTTTAAAATTGCTTAAAACTAATAAAATGGTTGAATTATTTGTAAAAGATGAATTATTTACAAACCAAAATTTACAAACCAAAGAGCAAAGTGTTTACAAACTAAATCATTTAACAACAATTCATGAAACGTTACGAAAGCAGCTTTTGGTTAGTGATGATGATGAGATAGAAGAAACCAAAAAAAAATCGAAACCAAAAGCGGTTAAAGAAAGTACAACCAATAAAACTTTGGTTTTATTTAAACAAAAACTTACTGTTGAACAAATTGCTACCCAAAGAAAACTATCTGCGGGTACAATATATCAACATATTACTAGATTAATTGCTGAGGAGCAAATTGATATTACCGAAGTATTATCGAAAAAGAAACTGTTGCAACTACAAAAAATATTCGAAAAAAACGAAGAAAAAACGCTAACCGAAATAAAATCTGAAATTGGTGATGCTTTTTCTTGGGACGAATTACGCCTTTATAAAGCATCAAATAATACTAAATAGTCTTTTTAATTACATTTTTTTCAATAAATAAAAGAAAAATTCATAATAAATTATCAAAACTTAAAAATCAAACAAAACAACTATTTATTAAAAAATTAATACTATTTTTATGTTATTCGTTTAAATTTTGTATATTTAAAAGAAAATAACATAAATATGCGTATGATATAAAACAAATACAAATCATAAAAACCTAATTTAGAATAATTCACTACCTGTTTAATTATTTAAATTTTATATATTTGTAAATTAAAATAAACCATTTTTTTGAAAAACACTTTACCATAATAATTTTAAATAATAAGCAATTAGTAGTTTAATTAATAGGCAGTTAAATACTTTGAATAATAGTATTTAAAAAAATAGTGATATATAAATTTAATAGACTAAATTATTTTGGAAATAGAAAAAGTTAATGAATTAAACTTTAAAAAAGGTAGTTTTAAATACCGTAAAGCAGTGCATTATACTTTGGTTGTAAGTGTAATTGTTTTTCAAATTTTATTATTGGTAATTGTTTATAATGAAATTTTTAATGAGCCTAAACTTGAAGAAATTGAGGCTGAAATGCACATTTCTGAACAAGCAAAGCACTTTAGCGATTTAACTAAAAACGATTATATTACTGCGCAATATAATTTGCAATATTATATGCAAACCAAAGACGAAAAGTATTTGGTGAAGTACAATGAAGCGCTTGATAGTCTAAATAAAAACATTAAAAACTTAGTTCATACGGCCGATAAAAGTTCAACTTTTTCAATGTATTTAAACAAAGATAAAGGGTTGCAAACTTCGGTAAACGATATTAACAAAAAAATAGATTCGTTACGTAAAGTAGAAATTAAGCCAAGTGTACAAACAAATGAAGGTTTGTTTAAAATTAACGCTATAAAATACGATGATGTTATAGATAGTTTAAATGTAGAAACATCTGTATCTGTTGATAGTGTTCAAAAAAAGGGATTATTCTCTAGATTAGGAAGTGCTATTTCGGGTAAAGTTGATGTACAAAAAGAAAAATCGAAAGTAGTTTTAACAGTTCGTCAAGGTAAAAACGTTAGTTCAGGAAGTATTGAAGAACAAATTCAAAACCTGTTTAAAACAACTAATGATTATTACCAAAAAGAATTTTTAAATTATAAGAAAAAATTAGCAACGGTAAAAAATAACAGTAAAAATCAAGACACTAATTTTTTCAATGTAAATTCAGAATTGTTATCGTACAGTAACATGCTGCTAACAAAGTATAACGATATTTTAGTATCTTTTACCAACGATGCACGTAAAAAATTTCAAGATCAATACCAACAAAACAAGCAAATACGCAATTATGCCGTAATTGGTTTAATTGGTTTAATTGTTCTAATATCAATATTATTAGCTTTTTTAACCAGGTTAGCATTTATGTACGAAAGTAACTTGGTTAAAGCACAAAAGAAAATTCAACAAAACTTAAATTTTAAAAATAGAATTGTTGGAATGATAAGCCACGAAATAAGATCGCCTTTAAATATTATATCAATTTATACGCGTGGAATTAGTAAGCAAGTAACCGATGAAGACGTTCAAGATTCGTTAAAATCAATACAATTCACAACACAGTCATTATCGTTATTAGCCAATCAAATTTTAGAATTTTCTAAAAACGAAAACAAAAAGCTAACACTAAATAAATCAACATTTAATTTAAAAACAGAATTAGATGAAATTTTAAAAGCGTTAACGCAATTTGTTGAAAATAATGAAAATAAATTAATTGTAGAAAACCATGTAAAAAATGATGTAATGATTACATCAGACATCGTTAAAATACATCAATTATTTTATAACATTGTAGGAAATGCTAATAAATTTACACGTAAAGGCGTGATACATGCATGGGTAGGTATAGAGAAAAGTAAAAACAATACCCACACTTTAAAAGTAACCATAAAAGATAATGGTGCCGGCATAAGTGAAGAAGATTTAAAGCATATTTTTAATAGTTACCAACAAGGCAAAGCAGCAGCCGATGTTAAAGATTTAGGGGCAGGATTAGGATTAAATCTTTGTAAAGAAATTGTAGAATTGTTTAATGGAAAAATTAATGTTAAAAGCAAACAAAACGTTGAAACAGAAGTAACATTTTATATTGTTTTATAAAATATTACAAAAGTAAATTAAGACTAAAATATTATATTGTTTAAATAACACTAGGGCAAAAACGTGCAATGTAAATTGTACACCTTATAAATCACATGGAAAAAAAATTACACAACTTTACTTTTATTACAGCAGATGACCACCGAGTTGTAACCAAATCAATATCGTTTATATTGAAAGAGTTATATAGCGGTGCAAAAATTCATGAATTGGATAATTTAACCGATGTAATGAAAGTTGTACAAACGGAACCAATTGACTTATTAATGCTTGATGTTTCGTTTCCAGATGGAAATTCGTTAAACTTAATATCAACTATAAAAAAGCTTCAGCCAAATATCAGAATATTAATATTTTCGGGTCATGATGAAGATATTTATGCTTTGAGATACATACAAGCTGGTGCTTGTGGTTATTTGAATAAATTGAGTAACGAACACGAAATTCAAAATGCTATATCTTTAGTAATGAGTTCAGGTAAATATTTTAGTAAGCATATACAAGAAAAAATTACCGATAGTTATATTTTTAAAAAGCCAATAAATCCAATGGCGCAACTATCAAACCGTGAGCTTGAAATTGCAAGGTTAATGGTAGAAGGTTATGGAAATTTAGAAATATGTACTGCACTAGATTTACAAAAATCTACCGTAAGTACTTATAAAACAAGAATTTTTGAAAAATTAGAAATTGAAAATCTGTCAGATTTAATTCAATTATTTGGTTTGTATAAAGAAGCCTAAAACAATAAACTTTAAGATAAAGCTGCCTTTAAGGCAGCTTTTTTTATTTAACATATTCAAGTAGACTGTAAACCAATGGTTTAATTTTTTTTTTCGAAAATTTGTAAATTTAAAAGCTACTGTATCCTACAATTTTATTGGCTATAGAAAAAATAACTCTACAAAACAGCTTTGCAAATTATCTTTATGTAAGCGTTTTTTTAAGAAGTAGTTCTACTTTTTTTGTAGAACTACTTGTTCAGTTTTTTTTAAAAATAATTTTTTTTATAATATTTTTTAATAAATATATATTTTTTTAACATAATAAAATCTTTTTTAATTTTTTGAAGATATTTATTGTAGAACAAATTCTACAAACACCTCATTTGTGGTACTACAAATTTTTTGTAGAACTGCTTCTAATTTTGTACTTGTGATTTTATTAGTGACTTATAATAACATGTTTACGTTATTAAAATGTGAAAAATAACAAAAATATACATATGTTAAAATTATTTTTTTGAATTAATTTTTAAACGTATATGACTAAAAATTATTAATAATCTTTATTAAATGATTTTAAAAAACGTTTGTTTTTAATGTTTTTGTAAAAATTTGGTTAAAATATTTTTTTATATAACATATTTATGTTACTTGTTTATAAAATTCATATATTTATGTTAAAATTTTGAAATTGTTCTAGATATGAAAAATAATTATTCTAAATTCTTATTAGAATTTTCTTTATCGATTAAAAAATCGGTAAAGTTTAATTATTATGTTTTGGCGATGTTATTTGCTTTGAGTATAAGTTTTACTTCAAATGGGCAAGCTATTATCAGATATCAAAATGAAATAAAAGGTGGAACAACAAAAACAGGAAATACTTTTGATAGTGGAGCTACAAGCGGTACTTCAGGTTTTCCAACTCATTCACATACACTTTTAGATTTAGATGCTGATGCAACAACTATCAGATCTACATCTGCCGACTTAGTATTACCTGCTAATAGTACAATTGTTAAGGCTTACTTATATCTAGAAACTTCAGGTCCTTTTTTTTTAAACGATTTTAAATTTAAAGTACCAGGGCAAACAAATTACTCTGTAATTCCATTAACCGATGCATTATCAAATTCGGGTACAAGTTATAATCAGGTTGTATTTGATGTAACTAAATATATTACTAGTCCAACTACAATGTATTCAACCAGCTCTGCAGGTGGGACAGGAGGACGTTATTGGGTTGCCGATGTAAAAAACAATACTAATGGTACATATTCACATTCATATGGAGGTGGATGGACTTTACAAATTGTATATTCAAATCCAAATTCAAAATACAGACATGTGCTTTAGCAGATTATTGGCATACATATGGAGGAGGAGGAGGTAATACTGCATCGTACACAGCAACCTTTCCTAGTGTTAAAGTGCCTTTATCAAGTAGTGCTAATGCAGTAGTTGGTGTATCAGGTTTATGGGGAAATAGAAATTCTTATTATACAAGTTATCCTGTAGGTGATTTAGTATCATTTGGTAAAACTGGAACATCTTTAACCAATTTAATTGACCCACTTGAAAATATTGCTACAGATGTAATGAATTCTTCAATTGCATTTACTTCTAATAATAATGTTAGCGCAGATGGTGGTCCAGCAATGAGTGGTAACTATCTAGCAAGAAATCCTGCTCAAGGTTATACTGATTTTTATGATTCAGATATCTTAAATGCAAATGGAATATTACCAACAACAGCATCTCCTATTTCTGTAGATCTTAGGCTAACTTCAACTTCTAATGACATTCTTTATGCAGGAAGCTTATTTGTATCTGTTGATATTGAAGGTGCAGTGCTTAAAAAAACTATATCGCCAACAACTATTATTGATGGTAACACAGCAACATATACATTTACTATTACAAACCCTTCAACCACAGGTCAAACTTTTTCGGGTTTAGCTTTTACAGATTTATTACCATCGGGTATTATAATTGCTGCAAGTCCTAATATAACAATCACTGGAGGTAGTCCATCAGTTACAGCAACTGCTGGATCAAATGTAATAACAGTTTCAAATTTAACTTTAGCAGCTGGCCAAAGTTCTGTTATTACAGTTAATGTTACTAACGTACCAGGAATGGTAAATATTAGTTGTAGTGAATATAATGAAGGTTTTTCTAATGGATTTGATAATATTAACACAAGTGCAAGCACTAGTAATTTAATTGTTGATATTACTCCACAGGCATGTTTACAAGTTTTATGTAAGCCAAATAGCATGCAACCTTTATGTGATTACGATTCAGATGGGGTTGCTAACAATGCTGATATCGACAATGATAACGATGGTATTTTAAATGCTGTTGAAAGTCCAAATTGTTTTTTAACAAGTACACAAGCTAGTGTTATTAAAAAAGTAAGTACACCATTAGCAAGTACTGTTAATAATATTGCAGTTGTGAGTGGTGCAGATATACCAACTATGCACAATGGAACAACAGGATCATCAACTTCACAAAATCATAATATTACTGCAGGTAGTATAAAAACAGATGCAGTATTGTATAATGTTGCATATCCTACAGAAGTGTTATTAACAAGTATGTCTGTTTATTCTTCTGGTAGTTGGGGAACATTATCAAGTGCAGTTTTATACGGATCTAATGACAACAACACTTGGGTATTGTTATCTCCAAATGTTGATACTTCAACAAATTCGTCACCTAAAGTTTTCACTAACCAAAATCATCCAACTACTTCATATAAATATTATCAAATTAAATTCAAAACTACAGGCTCTTCACCTGCAGTAAGTGTTTATGAAGTATCAGCGATATTAAATTTAACAAATTATAATCAATCATTACATTATAATTACGATACAAACTGCAACGATGATTTTGATTTAGATACTATTCCTAATTTCTTAGACTTAGATTCAGATAACGATGGTTGTCCTGACGCTTTAGAAGGATCAGCAACTATAACATTAAGTCAATTAATAACATCAACTTTACCTGGTGGTAATTCAGGAGCGTTAATAGGCGCATATAACCAACCAGTAACAACAAATTTATGTTTTACAACTGCGTGTGTTAATACTCAAGGTTTACCACAACTAGCAAATCCTGCAAATTATAATAACACAACAGGCCAAGCAATAGGTACTACATTAAACACAGCTGTTATAGATACAAACTGTAATTTTCCTTGTGATCCTGCTTCTCCAAGTTTTGTTGATTCAGATAAAGATACAATTGGTGACGAATGTGATTTAGATGATGACAACGACGGTATACTTGACACAGTTGAGTGTGGCAGTTTATTTACAATTGAAAATTCAGGAACTTTTGGAAGTAATACGGGTTGGTTTGTGCGTAACTTACAATCAACTCCTGGAACTGGCTATACTTTTGCAAGCTTTTTAGATCCAAATTATGCCGATGGTAATAATATAGGAGCAGGTGGTTACTTAGTAATGAATGCTAATGTAGACAATGCGCATAATTTTTTCGATGGAATTGTTGGGCATACCGACGGTACTGCCGAAGATATGTTTCTGGCAGTTAATGGTTCAAACAATACAGGTATTTTCTTTAATAGCACATTTTATTTAGCGGCTAATACTAATTATAATTTTGGCTTTTGGGCTTTGAATGCTAATCCCAATCCTTTAGAGGCACCAACATATCCTGTTAATTTAGGATACAGAGTTATAAAAATTAGTGATAATTCTATTGTAGCTAGTGGTAGTACAGGTAGTATTTCAACTTCGCAAACTTGGACAAATTCCAGTGGAACTTTTACAACGGGTTCTTTAACTGAGCAATACCGATTTGAAATTTATAATATTTCTACGGGTGGTACTGGAAATGATTTTGCAATAGATGATATTTATTTTAAAGGATGCGGTGATACAGATGGAGATTCAATTCCTAATTATTTAGATGTAGATTCAGATAACGATGGATGCCCCGATGCCGTAGAAGGTGATGCTACTATTACCTATAGTCAATTAAACTCGAATGGAAGTATTAATGGTACTGTTAACACTACTGTAGGAAGCGCAAATTACGGTGTACCTACAATAGTAGGGTTAGGACAAGGTTCAGGATCATCTTATGATGCTTCAACAAGTGTATGTTGTAACACTACAGAAACAGGATCTTCTGATAACGATAACGATGGAGTTATTGACAGCTGCGATTTGGATAACGATAACGATGGTATTTTAGATACTTCAGAGGGGTGTAGAGACACAACTTTCGCTGGTGACAACGTAAACCCAACAGGCTTGCCAAATGTTGCTTTAATTACGCAACCTTTTAGTGTATCAACTTTTACTCCTTCACCTGCAAATATGGCACCTATTGTTGTGCCAAGTTCTATAACTTCGACTACTATTGGGTCTGGCATTAATTATGTACATATTTCAAGTCTTGATGCAAATAATAACCCAACAGGACATTTAGAATTTACAGGTATTACAGCAACTACTTTAGAAGAAGCTAAAACAAATAATGAATATATTGAATTTTCTTTTACATCGGTAGCAACACCATTTAATGGTTATGTTGATTGGATTGGTTATTATAATAGATCAATTACAAATCCTCAGCATTCTCTTGCATTTGAAATTACAAATAATACATTAACATCAAACAATACCACTATTTTAGGTACAATTCACCAAATTGCTGGTGAAGGCGGAGGAACTTACCCTAATGGGAGAAGAGCTTATAACAATACAGACTATTATTTAAATCCATCATCAAATTATACTTTAAGAGTATATTTTTATAATGTTGGAAATTCTGTTTTAGAATTTGATGACTTAGTTTTAGCTTTTGATTATTGTGTTGGTGATATTGACGGGGATGGTGTTTTTAATAGCAGTGATTTAGATAGTGATAATGACGGTTGTCCAGACGCAAATGAATATTATAACAGCATTACCGCAATTGGTACAGATGGAAATAATTACTTTGGTACTGGAAATCCACCAGCTATTAATACAAACGGTACCGTTGTGGGTGCTACTTACACAGGTAATATAACAAATTCACAAACAGCTGTAAGTGCAACAGTAACAACGGAACCTATAAATAAAATTATAAGTACAGGAGGTTCAACAACTTTTAGCGTATTAGCTAATGCACAATCTACAACTACGTTTACAACAGGTATTCCTAATTATTCAGTACCACCTGCATCAGATGTAAGTCCTTTACTTACTTATCAGTGGCAAGTAAGTACTAATGGAGGTGCAACTTGGTCAAATGTTACTAATGGAGGTATTTATTCAGGTGCTACAACTGCAACTTTAAACTTAACGGGTGCAACAGTATCAATGGATGGGTATTTATACAAAGCTGTACTTGCACATCCAAATAATGTATGTTTAAGTGTAAATTCAAATTCAGCACTATTAGATATTTTACCAATTGCAACTAATGATAGTGCTTGTTATGTGATTTCCACTACAGCCTATCCAGCAATTAATATATTAACAAACGATACAACTGGAGATGCAGTTGTAGCTAATTCATTTAGTTTAATTGCACCTGGTACAGCTATAAGTATTATTACCGATGTTCAAGGAGATATAGTTTCATTTGTTATTCCTGGTGAAGGAACTTGGGCAATTAATGGTTTAGACCAAGTAGTATTTACACCTTCTTCTGGATTTACAGGAAGTCCTACACCAATACAATATACAGGTAAAGATGCACAAGGAAACCTTTCTAATGCAGCAACCATTACATTAACAACAGTTTCAGCTGGAATTTTAAGTGGAACTCAAACTATATGTTCAAACGGCACTACTACATTTACATCAAGCGTAGCAAGCGGCTCATGGACTTCATCAGACATTAATGTTGCAACTATAGATGCAAATACAGGTGTAATCACACCTGTTGCTGCAGGTACCGCAACAATGACATATACCATACCAGCTAGTGGAATTTGTCCAAGTGTTAGCGCTACACGTGATTTAACAGTTACATTAGCACCAACAGAACCAATAATTGCTGTTACAGCAGCAACTTGTAATGCAGTAGGTACAGCAACTATAACAAATTTTAACTCAGCATATACCTATACATTTACCCCAACAGGACCAATTGCAGGATCAGGTGTAATCACAGGTATGATACCTGGAACAAGTTATTCGCTTATTGCAACCAATACTTCAGGTTGTATTTCAAGTACTTCATCTTCATTCAGTATTGATAATATAATTGTAACAGCAGATACAGATAGTGACGGAATTGATAATTTCTGTGATTATGACGATGATAATGATGGAATTTTAGATTTAGAAGAATGTAGTAGTGGTTATATCGGACAAAATGAAACAGGAGCATGGAAGGGGACTACAAATTCAATATTTACAGTTACTACTGCAGATATTATGGCCATAAACCCAGCGGCTACTTTTACACTATTAGGTAATGGTCAGTATCCTTTGAATATAGATCCAACTTTAGGTGCACCTAGAAGATTTTCATCAACAGGAGATGGCGAATATATCGTAACTTGGTCACCAGCTGTGCCAGCAAGTGAAATTGCTTTTGCTATGACTGATTTTGATCCTAGTTCAGGTTCCACTGGTTTTACAGGAATTATTGAAGTAAATGGAGGTTTGGCAAATAATCTTTTTAATGCAGTTTCATTCCCTTCAAGGCCATCAGTAAATTATAATGCACAGACTGGAGCCTTTAGTGATAATGGAGGTTTAGACAATCAAGCTTTTGGTATTATTGGTACGTCTTCGACTTTAGTTTCCACATTGAGGGTTAAAACAACAGGTATAGGTGTTGACAATTTAGGATGGTCTTTTTATGCCTCAGTTAGTTGTGATTTTGATGGAGACGGAATACCAAACAGTTTAGATTTAGATTCAGACAACGATGGTTGTTCAGATGCAAATGAATACTATAATTCAACTACAGCAGACGGCGGAGATGGTGGAGTTTATGGAATTGGAGCACCAGCAGTAGCTATTAATGGAAAAGTAGTAGCTGCTTCTTACATAGGAAGTTATACTAATGTAGAAAATGCTACAAATGCGACTATTACAACGCAACCAGTTCAACAGTCAACTACTGTAGGAGGTAATGCAACCTTTACAGTAATTGCAACTGCTCAAAATACAATAACTTTTGTTGCAGGCACACCTGATTATACAGTTCCACCAGCAACTGATTCTAGTTTAAATATAACGTATCAATGGCAAGTAAGTACTAATAATGGAGCTACATGGTCAAATATCACCAATGGAGGTGTTTATTCAGGAGCTACTAGCAGTACATTAACTATTACAGGAGCAACATTAGCTATGAATGATTATGATTATCAGGTTATAGTTAAGCATAATGAAAATGTTTGTATTTTATTAGAATCTGATCCAGCTAATTTATGTGTTATTAATACACCTATAATAAGTACAACTGCTGCTACATGTACAGCAGCAGGTACGGCAACGATCACGAATTTTGATCCAAGTTATTCATACACGTTTGCACCAGCAGGACCAGCAGCGACAACTGGAGGCGTAATCACAGGGATGACACCAGGAATTGATTATACATTAACAGCGACCAATGGATCAGGATGTACTTCGGTAGCAACAGCAGCGTTCCAAATCGGAACACAGTTAGTAACTCCAGTAACGCCAACAATCAGCGTAACAGCGGCAACGTGTAGCGCAGTAGGAACTGCAACGATAACTAATGTGGTATCGGGCAATACATATACATTTGCACCAGTGGGTCCAACAGTTGACACCACAACGGGTGTGATTAGTGGTATTACAGCGGGTACTACTTATGTAGTAACTACTAATAATGGAAGTTGTACTTCAGCATCATCAGCAAGTTTCAGCATCCAACCAATGTTAACAACGCCAGTAGTACCAGCAATTACAGTAGCAGCAGCTACATGTACAGCAGCAGGAACAGCAACGATCACGAATTTTGATCCGAGTTATTCATACACGTTTGCACCAGCAGGACCATCTGCAGGAACAGGTGTAATCACAGGTATGACACCAGGAGTTGCTTATACATTAACAGCTACTAACGCATCGGGTTGTACATCAACAGCAACAGCAGCGTTCCAAATCGGAGCACAGTTAGTAACTCCAGCAACGCCAACAATCAGCGTAACAGCGGCAACGTGTAGCGCAGCGGGTGTTGCAACGATAACTAATGTGGTATCGGGCAATACATATACATTTGCACCAGTGGGTCCAACAGTTGACACCACAACGGGTGTGATTAGTGGTATGACAGCGGGTACTACTTATGTAGTAACTACTAATAATGGAAGTTGTACTTCAGCATCATCAGCAAGTTTCAGCATCCAACCAATGTTAACAACACCAGTAGTTCCAACAATCAGCACCACAGCAGCTACATGTACAGCAGCAGGAACAGCAACGATCACGAATTTTGATCCAAGTTATTCATACACGTTTGCACCAGCAGGACCATCTGCAGGAACAGGCGTAATCACAGGTATGACACCAGGAGTTGATTATACATTAACAGCTACTAACGCATCGGGTTGTACATCAACAGCAACGGTTGCATTCCAAATCGGGGCACAGTTAGTAACTCCAGCAACGCCAACAATCAGCGTAACAGCGGCAACGTGTAGTGCAGCGGGTGTTGCAACGATAACTAATGTAGTATCGGGCAATACATATACATTTGCACCAGTGGGTCCAACAGTTGACACCACAACGGGTGTGATTAGTGGTATGACAGCGGGTACTACTTATGTAGTAACTACTAATAATGGAAGTTGTACATCAACAGCATCATTAAGCTTTAGCGTACAATCGCAGTTAGCTACACCAGTAGTTCCAGCAATTACAGTAGCAGCAGCTACATGTACAGCAGCAGGTACGGCAACGATCACGAATTTTGATCCAAGTTATTCATACACGTTTACACCAGCAGGACCATCTGCAGGAACAGGTGTAATCACAGGTATGACACCAGGAGTTGATTATACATTAACAGCTACTAATGCATCGGGTTGTACATCAACAGCAACGGTTGCATTCCAAATCGGGGCACAGTTAGTAACTCCAGCAACACCAGCAATCAGCGTAACAGCGGCAACGTGTAGTGCAGCGGGTGTTGCAACGATAACTAATGTGGTATCGGGCAATACATATACATTTGCACCAGTGGGTCCAACAGTTGACACCACAACGGGTGTGATTAGTGGTATGACAGCGGGTACTACTTATGTAGTAACTACTAATAATGGAAGTTGTACATCAACAGCATCATTAAGCTTTAGTGTACAAGCACAATTAGCAACACCAGTAGTTCCAGCAATTACAGTAGCAGCAGCTACATGTACAGCAGCAGGTACGGCAACGATCACGAATTTTGATCCGAGTTATTCATACACGTTTGCACCAGCAGGACCAGCAGCGACAACTGGAGGTGTAATCACAGGTATGACACCAGGAGTTGATTATACATTAACAGCTACTAACGCAGCGGGTTGTACATCAACAGCAACGGTTGCATTCCAAATCGGAGCACAGTTAGTAACACCAGATACGCCAACAATTAGCGTAACAGCGGCAACGTGTACAGCAGTAGGAACTGCAACGATAACTAATGTGGTATCAGGCAATACATATACATTTGCACCAGTGGGTCCAACAGTTGACACCACAACGGGTGTGATTAGTGGTATGACAGCGGGAGAAGTATACACAGTAACTACTAATAATGGAAGTTGTACTTCAGCATCATCAGCAAGTTTCGGCATTCAACCAATGTTAACAACGCCAGTAGTTCCAACAATCAGCACCACAGCAGCTACATGTACAGCAGCAGGAACAGCAACGATCACGAATTTTGATCCGAGTTATTCATACACGTTTACACCAGCAGGACCATCTGCAGGAACAGGTGTAATCACAGGTATGACACCAGGAGTTGATTATACATTAACAGCTACTAATGCATCGGGTTGTACATCAACAGCAACGGTTGCATTCCAAATCGGGGCACAGTTAGTAACTCCAGCAACACCAGCAATCAGCGTAACAGCGGCAACGTGTAGTGCAGCGGGTGTTGCAACGATAACTAATGTGGTATCGGGCAATACATATACATTTGCACCAGTGGGTCCAACAGTTGACACCACAACGGGTGTGATTAGTGGTATGACAGCGGGTACTACTTATGTAGTAACTACTAATAATGGAAGTTGTACATCAACAGCATCATTAAGCTTTAGTGTACAAGCACAATTAGCAACACCAGTAGTTCCAGCAATTACAGTAGCAGCAGCTACATGTACAGCAGCAGGTACGGCAACGATCACGAATTTTGATCCGAGTTATTCATACACGTTTGCACCAGCAGGACCAGCAGCGACAACTGGAGGTGTAATCACAGGTATGACACCAGGAGTTGATTATACATTAACAGCTACTAACGCAGCGGGTTGTACATCAACAGCAACGGTTGCATTCCAAATCGGAGCACAGTTAGTAACACCAGATACGCCAACAATTAGCGTAACAGCGGCAACGTGTACAGCAGTAGGAACTGCAACGATAACTAATGTGGTATCAGGCAATACATATACATTTGCACCAGTGGGTCCAACAGTTGACACCACAACGGGTGTGATTAGTGGTATGACAGCGGGAGAAGTATACACAGTAACTACTAATAATGGAAGTTGTACTTCAGCATCATCAGCAAGTTTCGGCATTCAACCAATGTTAACAACGCCAGTAGTTCCAACAATCAGCACCACAGCAGCTACATGTACAGCAGCAGGAACAGCAACGATCACGAATTTTGATCCGAGTTATTCATACACGTTTGCACCAGCAGGACCAGCAGCGACAACTGGAGGTGTAATCACAGGTATGACACCAGGAGTTGATTATACATTAACAGCTACTAACGCAGCGGGTTGTACATCAACAGCAACAGCAGCGTTCCAAATCGGAGCACAGTTAGTAACTCCAGCAACGCCAACAATTAGCGTAACAGCGGCAACGTGTACAGCAGTAGGAACTGCAACGATAACTAATGTGGTATCAGGCAATACATATACATTTGCACCAGTGGGTCCAACAGTTGACACCACAACGGGTGTGATTAGTGGTATGACAGCGGGTACTACTTATGTAGTAACTACTAATAATGGAAGTTGTACATCAACAGCATCATTAAGCTTTAGTGTACAAGCACAATTAGCAACACCAGTAGTTCCAGCAATTACAGTAGCAGCAGCTACATGTACAGCAGCAGGTACGGCAACGATCACGAATTTTGATCCGAGTTATTCATACACGTTTGTACCAGCAGGACCATCTGCAGGAACAGGCGTAATCACAGGGATGACACCAGGAGTTGCTTATACATTAACAGCGACCAATGGATCAGGATGTACTTCGGTAGCAACAGCAGCGTTCCAAATCGGAGCACAGTTAGTAACACCAGATACGCCAACAATCAGCGTAACAGCGGCAACGTGTACAGCAGTAGGAACTGCAACGATAACTAATGTGGTATCGGGCAATACATATACATTTGCACCAGTGGGTCCAACAGTTGACACCACAACGGGTGTGATTAGTGGTATGACAGCGGGAGAAGTATACACAGTAACTACTAATAATGGAAGTTGTACTTCAGCATCATCAGCAAGTTTCGGCATCCAACCAATGTTAACAACGCCAGTAGTTCCAACAATCAGCACCACAGCAGCTACATGTACAGCAGCAGGAACTGCAACGATCACGAATTTTGATCCAAGTTATTCATACACGTTTGCACCAGCAGGACCATCTGCAGGAACAGGCGTAATCACAGGTATGACACCAGGAATTGATTATACATTAACAGCTACTAACGCATCGGGTTGTACATCAACAGCAACAGCAGCGTTCCAAATCGGAGCACAGTTAGTAACTCCAGCAACGCCAACAATCAGCGTAACAGCGGCAACGTGTAGCGCAGCGGGTGTTGCAACGATAACTAATGTGGTATCAGGCAATACATATACATTTGCACCAGTGGGTCCAACAGTTGACACCACAACGGGTGTGATTAGTGGTATGACAGCGGGAGAAGTATACACAGTAACTACTAATAATGGAAGTTGTACATCAACAGCATCATTAAGCTTTAGTGTACAAGCACAATTAGCAACACCAGTAGTTCCAGCAATTACAGTAGCAGCAGCTACATGTACAGCAGCAGGTACGGCAACGATCACGAATTTTGATCCAAGTTATTCATACACGTTTGCACCAGCAGGACCAGCAGCGACAACAGGAGGCGTAATCACAGGTATGACACCAGGAGTTGATTATACATTAACAGCTACTAATGCATCGGGTTGTACATCAACAGCAACGGTTGCATTCCAAATCGGGGCACAGTTAGTAACTCCAGCAACGCCAACAATCAGCACTACGGCAGCAACGTGTAGCGCAGTAGGAACTGCAACGATAACTAATGTGGTATCGGGCAATACATATACATTTGCACCAGTGGGTCCAACAGTTGACACCACAACGGGTGTGATTAGTGGTATTACAGCGGGTACTACTTATGTAGTAACTACTAATAATGGAAGTTGTACTTCAGCATCATCAGCAAGTTTCAGCATCCAACCAATGTTAACAACACCAGTAGTTCCAGCAATTACAGTAGTAGCAGCTACATGTACAGCAGCAGGTACGGCAACAATCACGAATTTTGATCCAAGTTATTCATACACGTTTGCACCAGCAGGACCATCTGCAGGAACAGGAGTAATCACAGGTATGACACCAGGAGTTGATTATACATTAACAGCTACAAATGCATCGGGTTGTACATCAACAGCTACGGTTGCATTCCAAATCGGGGCACAGTTAGTAACACCAGCAACGCCAACAATCAGCGTAACAGCGGCAACGTGTAGCGCAGCGGGTGTTGCAACGATAACTAATGTGGTATCGGGCAATACATATACATTTGCACCAGTGGGTCCAACAGTTGACACCACAACGGGTGTGATTAGTAACTTGGTTGCAGGCACAAGCTATACGGTAACAACAAATAATGGAAGTTGTACTTCAGCATCATCAGCAAGTTTCAGCATCCAACCAATGTTAACAACACCAGTAGTTCCAGCAATTACAGTAGCAGCAGCTACATGTACAGCAGCAGGTACGGCAACGATCACGAATTTTGATCCGAGTTATTCATACACGTTTGCACCAGCAGGACCATCTGCAGGAACAGGAGTAATCACAGGTATGACACCAGGAGTTGATTATACATTAACAGCTACAAATGCATCGGGTTGTACATCAACAGCTACGGTTGCATTCCAAATCGGGGCACAGTTAGTAACACCAGCAACGCCAGCAATAAGCACTACGGCGGCAACGTGTAGCGCAGCGGGTGTTGCAACGATAACTAATGTGGTATCGGGCAATACATATACATTTGCACCAGTGGGTCCAACAGTTGACACCACAACGGGTGTGATTAGTGGTATGACAGCGGGAGAAGTATACACAGTAACTACTAATAATGGAAGTTGTACATCAACAGCATCATTAAGCTTTAGTGTTCAAGCACAATTAGCAACGCCAGTAGTTCCAGCAATTACAGTAGCAGCAGCTACATGTACAGCAGCAGGAACAGCAACAATCACGAATTTTGATCCAAGTTATTCATACACGTTTGCACCAGCAGGACCAGCAGCGACAACTGGAGGTGTAATCACAGGTATGACACCAGGAGTTGATTATACATTAACAGCGACCAATGGTTCAGGATGTACTTCGGTAGCAATGGTTGCATTCCAAATCGGAGCACAGTTAGTAACTCCAGCAACGCCAACAATCAGCGTAACAGCGGCAACGTGTAGTGCAGCGGGTGTAGCAACGATAACTAATGTGGTATCAGGCAATACATATACGTTTACACCAGCAGATCCATCAATAGCAGTGGATACTGTAACAGGAGTAATTAGTGGAATGACAGCGGGTACTACTTATGTAGTAACTACTAATAATGGAAGTTGTACTTCAGCATCATCAGCAAGTTTCAGCATCCAACCAATGTTAACAACGCCAGTAGTTCCAGCAATTACAGTAGCAGCAGCTACATGTACAGCAGCAGGGACAGCAACAATCACGAATTTTGATCCAAGTTATTCATACACGTTTGCACCAGCAGGACCATCTGCAGGAACAGGTGTAATCACAGGTATGACGCCAGGAGTTGCTTATACATTAACAGCGACCAATGGATCAGGATGTACTTCGGTAGCAACAGCAGCGTTCCAAATCGGAGCACAGTTAGTAACACCAGATACACCAACAATTAGCAATACGCCAGCAACATGTAGTTCGGCTAACATTGTTAAGGTTACAAATTTGGTAAGCGGTGTGAATTATGTAGTTTCACGAACAGGACCAACAGTTGACCTTACAACTGGAGTGATTTCTGGTATGACAGCAGGTGAAACCTATACAGTAAAAGCGGTTTCAACCTCAGGAAGTTGTTCAAGTGCAGCTTCAGTTACATTTAGTTTACAACCGCAATTTGGTACACCAGCTGCACCAGTAAGTGGTGGAAATCAATCGGTATGTATTCCTACTGGCTCATCAGCTACTTTAACAGCGGTTGCGTCGTCACAAGCAGGTACTACCATTACTTGGTATGAAAATAGCAATGGTACAGGTATAACAAGTCCAACTTATACATCTTCAACAGCGTATACAAGAACAATTTATGCTCAAGCTGTATCAAGTCAAGGTTGTGCAAGTGCATTAACAGCAGTTACACAAACTTTCTACGATGCACCTGTTATTACTAATTATACCACAAATGATCCTATTTGTGAGGTAAATACTAAAACATTATATGCAACAACTCCAGGAGGAGTTTGGACTGTACAGTCTGGAGGCGGTACTATATCTGCAGCTTCTTCTCCTAATGTGTTTACATATACACCTGCAAATGTTACTACACCTACTTCTGTTACAGTTCGTTATACTTTAACTCCAGTAGCACCAAGTGTATGTCCACCGGCTACACATGATGTAACGTTTACAGTTAATCCAAATCCAGATGCACCAACGGTAGGATCTGTAATACATCCAACATGTATTAATGCAAACGGAAGTTTTAAAATAGCTAACTATTTAGCTACGAATACTTATACTATTACATCAACCGATGGTGATGTAATATCAGGACCAACAGCAACTGGTACAGTTACTGCAACAGCCGGAACTTATACCATTTCAGTATCGAATACTTATGGTTGTACAGGATCTGCATCGATAGATGTAACATTAAATCCACAACCAGCAACACCGTTGACACCAACAATTAGCAATACGCCAGCAACATGTAGTTCGGCTAACATTGTTAAAGTTACAAATTTGGTAAGCGGTGTGAATTATGTAGTTTCACCAACAGGACCAACAGTTGACCTTACAACTGGAGTGATTTCTGGTATGATAGCAGGTGAAACCTATACTGTAAAAGCGGTTTCAATTCCAGGAGGTTGTTCAAGTGCAGCATCTACTTCGTTTAGTTTACAAGCACAATTGGTAACACCAGCTGCACCAACAAGCGGCGGCGATCAAGTTTCTTGTTCACCAGCAAGTTTAACAGCAACAGCATCAGCAGAAGCAGGAGCAACAATAACTTGGTATGCAGATGCAACAAGTACCACACCAGTAACACCAACGTTAAGTACAGTTGGTATGGTAACGTATTATGCAGAAGCAACACTAGGAGCATGTAAAAGTGCAACCCGTACTGCAGTAACATTGACAATTAATCAAACACCAACCGCTCCAACAAGTGGCGGAAATATTACGGAATGTGCTGCATCGCCAATACAAACACTAACAGCGACAGCAACATCACCAGGTAATACAGTTGTTTGGTATACACAAGCAACAGGCGGAACAGCTCTTGCAACAGCACCAACGTTAAATGCAGTAGGTACGGTAACATATTATGCAGAAGCAGTTACATCAGCAAACTGTTCAAGTACAACAAGAACGCCAGTTACATTAACAATCAATGCAACACCAGCTGCACCAACAAGCGGCGGCGATCAAGTTTCTTGTTCACCGGCAAGTTTAACAGCATCAGCATCAGCAGAAGCAGGAGCAACAATAACTTGGTATGCAGATGCAACAAGTACTACACCAGTAACACCAACGTTAAGTACAGTTGGTATGGTAACGTATTATGCAGAAGCAACACTAGGAACATGTAAAAGTGCAACCCGTACACCGGTAACATTGACAATTAACCAAACACCAGATACGCCAACAATTAGCAATACGCCAGCAACATGTAGTTCGGCTAACATTGTTAAGGTTACAAATTTGGTAAGCGGTGTGAATTATGTAGTTTCACCAACAGGACCAACAGTTGACGTTACAACTGGAGTGATTTCTGGTATGATAGCAGGTGAAACCTATAATGTAAAAGCGGTTTCAACTCCAGGAGGTTGTTCAAGTGCAGCATCTACTTCGTTTAGTTTACAAGCACCATTGGTAACACCAGCTGCACCAACAAGCGGCGGCGATCAAGTTTCTTGTTCACCAGCAAGTTTAACAGCAACAGCATCAGCAGAAGCAGGAGCAACAATAACTTGGTATGCAGATGCAACAAGTACCACACCAGTAACACCAACGTTAAGTACAGTTGGTACGGTAACGTATTATGCAGAAGCAACACTAGGAGCATGTAAAAGTGCAACCCGTACACTAGTAACATTAACAATTAACCAAACACCAGAAGCTCCAACAAGTGGAGGAGATATAACTGAATGTGCTACATCGCCAATACAAACATTAACAGCGATAGCAACATCAACAGGTAATACGGTTACTTGGTATACTCAAGCTACGGGAGGAACTATAGTTACTTCACCAACGTTAAATACAGTAGGTACGGTAACGTATTACGCAGAAGCAGTTACATCAGCAAACTGTTCAAGTACAACAAGAACACCTGTAACATTAACTATAAAAGCGACACCAGCTGTACCAACTTTAGTTGAAATCATCCAACCAAGTTGTACATCAGCAAATGGAAGTTTCAAAATAGGAAACTATTTAGCTACCAATACATACAGCATTACATCAGCAGACGGCTCTGTAATATCAGGCCCAACAGCAACAGGTTTAGTAACAGCAGCAGCAGGTACGTATAGCATTAAATCAATATTAAATGGATGTGAAAGTACTCCGGTAACAGTAACGATAAACCCACAAGAATGTGCGGATATCGTAACAGTAAAAACCGACGGACAGACGATGTATGTAGCAGGTTCAACGGTAACATATACTATTACAGTAACCAATAATGGTCCAACAGCAGCAACTAATGTAACAGTAGCCGATACAGCACCAGCCGGAACAACAATTAGTTCATGGACAGGTAGTAACGGATCATCAGGAACAGGAGATGTTAACAATGTATTACCAACATTAGCAGTAGGACAAACAGTTACTTATACAGTAAATGTAGCAGTACCAGCAACAATGACAGGTAATTTAACAAATACCGTAACCGTAACAAGTGTAACACCAGATCCAAATCCAGCGTGTACAACGTGTACCGATACCGATACTCCAAATACTACGTTTGCAGAGAACGATATCAACAACACGTATGCAGATACACCAGTATCAGGAAACGTAAAAACAAACGATTCAGATGCAGAAGGACACGGACAAATGGTAACCCCTTCAATAACGGTAACACCAGAAGGTACATTATTCTTAAATGCAAATGGAACCTATAATTTTATACCAGCAGCAGGCTTTACAGGCACGTTTGTACATACGTACACGATATGTGACAATGCAACGCCACAAGCATGTGATACGGCAACGTTAACAATTGAGGTAATGCCAGATCCAAGCGACCCAACATCACCAAATGATGTGGTAGCAAACAACGATACGGCAACAACACCAGAAGGACAACCAGTAACAATTGACGTAAAAGCGAACGATTTCGATCCAAATGGAGATGCATTTGAAATAGATCCGACTTCAATCACTCAACCAGCAAACGGAACAGTTACAGTTAACCCAGACGGAACGATTACGTACACACCAAATCCAGGCTTTGAAGGTACTGACACGTTCACTTACACAGTATGTGACGACGCAACGCCAACACCAGCATGTGATACGGCAACAGTAAGCGTAAACGTAGTACCAGCAAACAACACGAACGAAACGTATGCAAACGACGATGCGTACAACGGTGATCAATACCAACCAATCACAGGTAATGTATTAGACAATGATACAGATCCAGATGTAACAGGGAACGATCAATTTGTGACAGGTTATACCCAACCGGCTCACGGAACGGTAACAATAGACCCAATCACAGGAGAGTTCACGTACACGCCAACAGACGAGTACACAGGACCGCTTAGTTTCACTTACACGATATGTGACAACGGCACTCCGCAAGCATGTGACATAGCAACGGTTTACTTAACCATAAACCCAGCGAATGAAACATTAGCGGTGAACGACATCAACAATACGTATGAGAATACGCCAGTATCAGGCAGTGTATCAACGAACGATAGTGATCCACAAGGACATACACAAACGGTAACTCCTTCAACAACCACAACGGCAGAAGGTACGTTAGTATTAAATGCAAATGGAACCTATACGTTTACACCAGCAGCAGGCTTTACAGGCACGTTTGTACATACGTACACGGTATGTGACAGCGGCACGCCACAAGCATGTGATACGGCAACGTTAACAATTGAGGTAATGCCAGATCCAAGCGACCCAACATCACCAAATGATGTGGTAGCAAACAACGATACGGCAACAACACCAGAAGGACAACCAGTAACAATTGACGTAAAAGCGAACGATTTCGATCCAAATGGAGATGCATTTGAAATAGACCCGACTTCAATCACTCAACCAGCAAACGGAACAGTTACAGTTAACCCAGACGGAACGATTACGTACACACCAAATCCAGGCTTTGAAGGTACTGACACGTTCACTTACACAGTATGTGACGACGCAACGCCAACACCAGCATGTGATACGGCAACAGTAAGCGTAAACGTAGTACCAGCAAACAACACGAACGAAACGTATGCAAACGACGATGCGTACAATGGCGATCAATACCAACCAATCACAGGTAGTGTATTAGATAACGATACAGATCCGGATGATAATGCAACAGGAAACATTCAAACGGTAAAATCGAATACGCAACCAGCACACGGCTCGGTACAGATGAATCCAGACGGAACCTTTACGTATACTCCAACACCAGGAGACGAGTACACAGGACCGCTTAGTTTCACTTATGAGGTATGTGATAACGGCAATCCGCAAGCATGTGACATAGCAACGGTTTACTTAACCATAAACCCAGCGAATGAAACATTAGCGGTGAACGACATCAACAATACGTATGAGAATACGCCAGTATCAGGCAGTGTATCAACGAACGATAGTGATCCACAAGGACATACACAAACGGTAACTCCTTCAACAACCACAACGGCAGAAGGTACGTTAGTATTAAATGCAAATGGAACCTATACGTTTACACCAGCAGCAGGCTTTACAGGCACGTTTGTACATACGTACACGGTATGTGACAGCGGCACGCCACAAGCATGTGATACGGCAACGTTAACAATTGAGGTAATGCCAGATCCAAGCGACCCAACATCACCAAATGATGTGGTAGCAAACAACGATACGGCAACAACACCAGAAGGACAACCAGTAACAATTGACGTAAAAGCGAACGATTTCGATCCAAATGGAGATGCATTTGAAATAGACCCGACTTCAATCACTCAACCAGCAAACGGAACAGTTACAGTTAACCCAGACGGAACGATTACGTACACACCAAATCCAGGCTTTGAAGGTACTGACACGTTCACTTACACAGTATGTGACGACGCAACGCCAACACCAGCATGTGATACGGCAACAGTAAGCGTAAACGTAGTACCAGCAAACAACACGAACGAAACGTATGCAAACGACGATGCGTACAATGGCGATCAATACCAACCAATCACAGGTAGTGTATTAGATAACGATACAGATCCGGATGATAATGCAACAGGAAACATTCAAACGGTAAAATCGAATACGCAACCAGCACACGGCTCGGTACAGATGAATCCAGACGGAACCTTTACGTATACTCCAACACCAGGAGACGAGTACACAGGACCGCTTAGTTTCACTTATGAGGTATGTGATAACGGCAATCCGCAAGCATGTGACACGGCAACGGTTTACTTAACCATAAACCCAGCGAATGAAACATTAGCGGTGAACGACATCAACAATACGTATGTGAATACACCAGTATCAGGCAGTGTATCAACGAACGATAGTGATCCACAAGGACATACACAAACGGTAACTCCTTCAACAACCACAACAGCAGAAGGTACGTTAGTATTGAATGCAAACGGAACCTATACGTTTACACCAGCAGCAGGCTTTACAGGCACGTTTGTACATACGTACACGGTATGTGACAGCGGCACGCCACAAGCATGTGACACGGCAACGTTAACAATTGAGGTAATGCCAAATCCGTTTACAGGACCAAACGATGTGGTAGCGAACAACGATACGGCAACAACCGAAGAAGGACAACCAGTAACGATCAACGTAAAAGCGAACGATTTCGATCCAAACGGCGATACCGTAGGTACACCAACGGTAGTAACTCAACCAGCAAACGGAACAGTTACAGTTAACCCAGACGGAACGATTACGTACACACCAAATCCAGGCTTTGAAGGTACTGACACGTTCACTTACACAGTATGTGACGACGCAACGCCAACACCAGCATGTGATACGGCAACAGTAAGCGTAAACGTAGTACCAACACCAGAACCAGGAGAAAACGTAATCTACGCAAACGACGATGCGTACAACGGCGATGGACCAACTATTGAAGGTAGTGTATTTGATAACGATTCAGATCCAGATAGCGATACAAGTACAATACATACATTTACAGTAGTAGACCAACCGAAACACGGAATGGTAACAATAGACCCAATCACAGGTGAATTCATATACACCCCAGAACCGGGCTATGTAGGACCAGATAGTTTCAGATACACGGTATGTGATGATGGCGATCCACAAGCATGTGACACGGCAACGGTTTACTTAAGCGTAAATTCAGCACCTTCATTAGAGATAACAAAAGCAGGAAGCTATGTAGACACTAATGAAGACGGTATAGCCAACGCAGGCGATGAGATACATTATGTGTTTACAGTTAAAAATACTGGAAACGTAGTGTTAACCAACGTAACGGTAAGCGATGATAATGCAGTAGTAAGCGGCGGGCCATTAGCAAGTTTAGCAATAGGTGCAACAGACAGTACTACCTTTACAGCGGTACATGTATTAACGGCAACCGATTTAGCAGCAGGCTATGTTTACAACTTAGCAACAGCAAAAGGAACCGATCCAACGGGAGCAGAAGTAACAGATGCATCAGTAGATCCAAATCCATGTAGCACATGTCCGGTAGAACCAACCTGTGTAGATTGTACGATAGTAGCAATACCAAATACAACGCATGCGATCGACGATATCAACAATACCTTTGTAAATACTCCGGTATCAGGCAATGTATTAACAAATGATTTCGACAGAGAAGGACATACCCAAAGCATCGATTTAACAAGCGTTACCCAACCAGCAAACGGAACGGTACAGATGAATGCAGACGGAAGCTATACGTATACACCAAACGCAGGCTTTACAGGGGTAGACACTTTCACATACACCATATGTGACAACGGCACGCCACAAGCATGTGAAACCGCAACGGTAACCATTAATGTAGAAGGCTTAATAGATCCAAACGTTAATGTGGTAGTAGCCAACAACGATGCGGTGATAACCAAGGTAGATACACCAATAGCGATAGTTGTATTAGCGAATGATTTTGATCCACAAGGCGATAGTTTTAGCGTACAAAAAGGCTCATTAACCAAGCCATCGCACGGAAAAGTTACGTTAAATGCAGACGGAACAGTAACCTATACACCAGATCCGGGTTATGTAGGCGAAGACAGTTTCATGTACACTATATGCGATAACGGTACGCCACAAGCATGTGAAGAAGCAACGGTAATAGTAACCATATTACCAGCAAGCAACTTAAACAGTACATATGCGGTAGACGATTCGTACTACATAAACTGTAGTTCATTATCAGATATGAATTTATTAGATAACGACTACGATTTAGAGAAAGACGGACAATACATCGACATCAAAATAAACCCAGTAATAGGACCAAAACATGGAACATTAGAGCTTCATGAAGATGGAACCTTTACATACACGGTAAACGGATGTTACGTAGGACCAGATAGTTTTGTGTACGAAGTACGCGACACCAACGGCGATCAAGCAATCGATAGAGCAACGGTATACTTAATGATACAAGATACCACGGCACCAGAGTTTGTAGAAGCCCTACCATCAGATGTAACAGTAGAATGTAACGCAGTACCAGCAGCACCTGTATTAACAGCAGTAGATACTTGTGGCAGTGCGGAAGTAAGCTACAAAGAAGCGCGAATTGACGGAGCATGTGCAAACAGCTACACCTTAGAACGCACTTGGACAGCAACCGATGCATGTGGCAACACAACGGTACATACGCAAATAGTAACAGTAGAAGACACCACCGGACCAAGTTTTGTAGGCACCATGCCAGCAGCAGAAATTTACATAAGATGTGAAGAATTAGCAGCAGCAGAAACCTTACAAGCGCAAGACGAATGTGGAGAAGTAGAAGTACGCAGCTACGATGAAAAAGTAGAAGGCGACTGTGAATCGAAATACGACATTATAAGAACGTGGGTAGCAACCGATTCGTGTGGCAACGAAACCCGTTACACTCAAACGATCCACTTATCATGTCCAATGGAAATATTCAATGCAGTAACACCAAATGGAGATGGCATGAATGACGAGTTTGTATTAAAAGGAATTAATTGTTATCCAGGCAATACAGTAGAGATTTACAACCGTTGGGGAGTATTGGTTTATGAAACCAGAGACTACAATTCACGCGGAAATACCTTTAAAGGGTATTCAGAAGGAAGAGTAACTGTTAAGCAGCATTCAAAATTACCAACGGGAACTTACTATTACGTAGTAAAATACACGTATGATTTAGGAGATGGCAGACAGTATCCAACCGAACAAGCCGGATATTTACATTTGGAGACCAACTAAAAAGCAAACGGATATGAATATTTCAAGAAATATCAATAGATTATTGTTAGGATTAACTTTGTTGGGATGTGCACAAGCACATTCCCAACAAGATCCACAGTACACCAACTATATGTACAACACCATCAACATCAACCCGGCGTATGCAGGAAGTAGAGGAGCGTTAAGCATATTTGGTTTACACCGCAGCCAATGGGTAGGCTTAGAAGGAGCACCCCGAACCAATTCGTTTTCAATCAACACACCTATTTCAGAGAGCAAAGTAGGCTTAGGAATTAGTTTTGTAAACGATGCGTTAGGAGTAACGGATGAGAATACATTAAGCGTAGATTTTTCGTACACAGTTGATCTAAACAACCGCGATAGCAAGTTAAGTTTTGGATTAAAAGGCTCGGCGAACCTTTTAAATGTATCGTATTCAAAATTAAATAAGTACAACCCGAACGATCCACAAGTACAAAACGATATCAGCAATCAATTCACTCCCAACATAGGAGCAGGTGTTTACTGGCATACCAACAAAAGTTACGTAGGATTATCGGTACCTTATTTCTTAGAGAGCACCCGCTACGATGACAACATTCAAAGCACGATGAACCAAAGAATGCACTTTTTCTTAATGGGAGGTCATGTATTTGAGCTGAATCCGATGTTAAAATTCAAGCCAGCCTTTTTATTAAAAGCAGTAGAAGGCGCGCCCTTACAAGCAGACATCACGGGAAACTTTTTAATCAACGAAAAGTTAACCTTAGGAGCAGCATACCGTTGGGACGCAGCTTGGAGTGCATTAGTAGGCTTTCAAGTAAGCAAAGGGTTATTTGTAGGCTATAGTTACGACAGCGATATACGAGCATTACGCAACTACAACAACGGTTCACATGAGATTTTTATGCGCTTTGAATTGTTTAACAAATACCGCCGCGTGAACTCGCCGCGATTCTTTTAAAAGCCAACAAGATGAAAAAAGGAATATACACAGCAGCCTTATTCACGGTTTTTTTACTAGGGAATACGGCCGCGCAAGCACAAGCAGGCGTAAAAACCGCCAATAAGCAATACGACCAATGGGCGTATATAGATGCCTTAGACATTTACGAAAAAGTAGCCAACAAAGGCTATGCAAGTAAAGATTTGTTAGAAAAGCTAGGCAACGCGTACTATTTTAATGCGCGCTACAGCGAAGCCAGCAAACATTACGCACGCTTATTTAGCGAAAACGCTACCGATGAAATAGGCAGCGAATACTATTACCGCTATGCACAAACGTTGCAGCATTTAGGTCAAGAAAGCAAAGCAAAGACCTATTACGATGCGTTTGTAGCAAAAGCCGGCAGCAGCACGCAAATAGCAAAAATACGTAAAAACGAAGCCGAGCTAAAACAGCAAATCCAAGCCAACTCAGGGCGTTATGACAAGGTAGAGAATTTAGAAATCAACACGGCCTATGCCGATTACGGCAGCTATGTATACAATAGCGAGTTGTATTTTACCAGTGCACGCGATACCGGAGGAATGCACAAACGCGAACACAGCTGGACAGGAGCTGCCTTTACCAGTTTATACAACGTAGCCTCAAGTGCTAGTGCAAACGATAAAGTAACGCGATTAAAAGGCAGTGTAAAATCGCCATTAAACGAGTCAACAGCGATCATCACATCCGATGGGAACACGATGTACTTTACGCGCAACAATTACATAAACAAAAGCCGTAAGTACGATTCAAAGAAGAACACGAACTTAAAGATTTACCGTGCCGAGAAGGTAGACGGTAAGTGGGAAAACGTAAGCGAATTACCTTTTAACAGCGACGAATTTAACACGGCACACCCTACATTAAGTAAAGACGAACGCACGATGTACTTTTCAAGCGATCGTCCGGGAGGCTTTGGAAGTTCCGATTTATGGCAAGTAGCCATTCATCCATCAGGTGCCTTTGGCGGTCCGGTAAACATGGGCGAAGGGATCAACACCGAAGCACGTGAAACCTTTCCTTATGTAACAGCAGATAATGACTTGTATTTTTCAAGTGATGGTCGTGTAGGATTAGGTGGATTAGACGTTTATGCCACCAAATTAGATCGCAACAGCACCCCAGGCGAGATACAAAATTTAGGAACGCCAATAAACAGCAACGCGGACGATTTTGCGTATTACATAGACTCAGCAAGTAAAGAAGGATTTTTCTCAAGCAACCGCGATGGCGGCAAGGGGAACGATGATATTTACCGCTTTGCCGAAGTAAAACCATTACAATTAGAATGTTTACAAAAGTTGCTATTAAAAGTAGTAGATGCAAAAAACAGAGAGCTAATAACCGATGCAACAGTAAGTTTATACAACAACATGTACGGAGCGTTGGAAAGCACTACCACATACCAAAACAGCAGCTATCAATTAAAAAACGAGTTTAAGTGTGGGGAAACCTACCGTTTAAAAGCTGAAAAAGAAGGGTATATAACCAAAGAAGACGTGGTTGTATTACCAAACGAAAGTGGCGTAACGGAGCACACAATAGTTTTAGAACAAGCGAAAACCCCAATAAAATTAGGCGACGATTTGTTTAAAGCATTAAACTTAAATCCAATTTATTTTGATTTAGACAAGTATAATATACGTCCGGATGCAGCGGCAGAATTAGCCAAAGTATTAGCGGTATTAGAAGAATATCCAACGATGAAGATAGATATACGTTCGCATACCGATAGTAGAGCGCCGTTTAAATACAACGAAAAATTATCAGATAATCGAGCGAAATCAACCAGAGCATGGTTAATAGCTAAAGGAATAAGCGCATCGCGTTTAACAGCCAAAGGCTATGGCGAACGCCAATTGGTAAACGAATGTTCAGACGGAGTGAAATGTACCGAAGAACAACACCAAGCAAACCGCAGATCTGAGTTTATTATTGTAGAAATGTAGGATAAAATTGAATTAATAAATACCTAAAAAATCGAGTGTTACCTAATGTAATACTCGGTTTTTTAATAGGATTCATTCTACAATATAGCTCAATTAAATTCTACAAAAAAAAGGATAGCTTCTTATTAATTTTAAAGAGTCTAAAAAAAATAAATAACAAAAATTTTTAGTTTAAAAACAACTTAAATGAATTAATTGTAGAGAGTAAGCAAATTTTAAAAGGCGATTCGCTTTATAAAAATGAAGAGAATAGTGATATTTACAGCAAATATTCATTTTCTTAATTCAAAAGTAAGAATAAAAAAATCCAACGGGTTATTGAAACAGTTGGATTTTTTTTATTGAAATTATTTTTTGTCTTCTCGGCGTTTTAAAGGAATATCGGCAATGTTTTTATTTAACAACAAAGGGTAATATTCAATTTTTACCGAACTGTTATCTAGACCAAATGCTTTTTCTTCAGATAAACTGTGTTTGCGTATAAAGGCATAACAATCTAAAACAAATTTTTCGTACCAAGGTAAATCATTATCAAACGAAACTACTTTTTCTATAATAATGTATTTATGATCGGCCGGAATTTGATTTTTTCGTAACGAATGGTAGGTACTTAACTTGTTAAATTCGCCGCATTTATTTAAATCTTCTAATACCTTTTTAAACAGCGGACTAATTTTAGGGGCAATTCTAAATCCTAAATAAAAATCTACACGAATAATTTTATCAGAAAAACGTTTAATTTGGTATTCCATTCCATAAGGTTCGTCTAACACATTTACGTGTAACATCCAATAAACATCGGCGCGTTTTGGTCGTTTATAAAGAATAGAGTAAAGAACTTTTGATTCTATTTCGCTTTTAATATTAGAATTGGTAAGGTAAATTAAGTTATTGGCATATTGCGGAATACTTTCATCGTTACTTAAATCTTCAATAACAGCGGTGTAATCTTCAAGTTTAACAAATTCGGTATAACTTTTACGAATACGTTTACCTAAAAACCAAATAGCCATAACGCTAGCCAAACCACCAGCAACAACTAACGATACATAACCACCGTGGTGAAATTTATCGATATTCGCAATAAAAAACGATGCCTCTATAACACTATATACCATAACAAATGCTGCAATAATGTACTTGTTAAAGCGTTTTAAAATCATGTAATAAGTAAGTAAAATACTAGTAGCCATCATACACATAACAATAGCTAAACCATACGCAGCTTCCATATTACTTGATTCTTTAAAATGTAAAACAATTAAAATACAACCTAAGCAAAGCATCCAGTTTGTAGAAGGTATGTATAATTGGCCTTTAATTATTGATGGATATTTTACCAAAACACGTGGCCAAAGGTTTAAACGCATGGCTTCGTTTATCATGGTGAAAGATCCTGTGATTAAAGCTTGCGCTGCAATAATTGCAGCCAAAGTAGCAACAACAATACCAATTGGTATAAACCATTGCGGCATCATTAAATAAAAAGGATTTTGAATAAATTCTACTCCGTTTTCAAAGGTTTTTAATTGTATATTGCTGTGTGATAGTAAGTAAGCACCCTGGCCAAAATAATTTAAAATTAAGGTGGTTTTTACAAAAAGCCAGCTGGCACGTATGTTTTTTATTCCACAATGACCTAAATCGCTATACAAAGCTTCGGCACCGGTTGTACATAAAAAAACAAAACCTAATACGTAAAAACCTTCGGGGTGTTCGTTTAAAAGTAAATAAGCGTAATACGGGTTAAAGGCTTTTAATATTTGCGGAAGTTGTACAATTTGTAAAACACCAACCACAGCCAACATACTAAACCATATAAACATGATAGGCCCAAAAAACTTACCAATTGTTTTAGTACCATAACTTTGAAAAAAGAACAAGGCTACAATAACCGCAATTACAAGCGGAATGGTTTGCAAATCGGGGTAATAGATTTTTAATCCTTCTAAGGCCGATGCAATTGAAATAGGTGGCGTAATAATACCATCGGCTAGCATGGCACTACCACCAATTAAAGCAGGTACAATTAACCATTTTTTCTTTAATTTTTTTACTAAGGTGTATAACGAAAAAATTCCACCTTCGCCGTTATTATCGGCTTGTAAAGTTAGCCATACATATTTTATACTGGTTTGTATGGTTAATGTCCAAAGTACACATGAAACGGCTCCAAGAACCAAATTTTCGTTAATAGGTGCGTTTCCAAAAATGGCTTTCATTACGTATAATGGTGACGTACCAATATCGCCATAAATAATACCTAATGTAATTAGTAAAGCACCTGCACTTACTTTGTTTAAGCTGTGTTTAGATTCCACTTAAATTGGATTTTTAATTATAATTAGTTTGTTTTTTTTTGTATTTTTTATATTTTATCCAAAACCACAGGCCTAAAATAAGAATAATTAAAAAAAACGGCCAAAGGTATAAAATATCTATTAACGATTCTACAAAATTTTCAAAACCACCCACAATAGCATTTTTGGTTTTAAACATAAAAGTTCTATCGGGTGCTTTTGCATAAGGTAGTTCTTTAAAAATAGTAAGGGTTACAGTGCTGTAACGCACTTGCCTGTCGTAAAGTTTTAAACGATTTTCCGAAATTTCAATCTCAACACGTATTTGGTTAAGTTTGTCTTCAATTTCTAGAATTTCGGTAACATTTTTTGCTTGTTTAAGTAACTCTAAATACCTGTTTTCTAATGCGCGTTGGTTTTTTAAACGGGTAGCAACATCTACATAATCGCGGGTAACATCTTCGCGTTTAATTTCTTTTAAATCAAAATAGGTAACATCTTTTTCTAATGAATTAATAAAAGAGTCAAAGTTATCAGACGGAATGTTTAATTGAAATTCAATTTGTGGGTGGTTGTAAGTAGCATCGGCAATTTCAGAAACCACAAAGCCTTTTAAAGTGTTGGTTTGGGTTAACAGTTTTGTTTTTTCGGCTTGTAAATTAACTACTTGGTATTTTATGTTTGCCGTTTTTATAATTTTTTTAGCAAACATGTTTTCGTTTTCAACACTTGTAGCAACAGGTTCTTCGGTAGGTGCTTCTTGTGCATCGTACATTTTGCTACTGCTGGGTGTTTCTTCGGGTAATTCAATTTCGGTAACAGCTACTTCTTCAACAGCTACTTCTTCAATAGCTGTGGCAGTATTGTTTTTTTTACAGGCACTAAGTAGTAAACTGTTTAATAATAGCACCCAAAGAATGTATTTTTTCATATACCAAATATTTGTTATACTAAGGTATATTTTAATTACGATATAAAACACATTTATATGCGTTTTATTTTAGGTTGAATTTTAGGAGGCGGTTTTAGTACCTTGGCAACAAATTATTTTTCGCCATGGGACATTTGGTATAACAGAGGGGCTGATTTTATAGGCTTACAACCATCTTATGTAATTACTAACGGAGATGTTGATGGAAACTTTTCGCCTTATGTTTTAAAAGTGCATGCTTGGGTAGGTTTAGCTTATTTTGATGGCAAGAATGATGGTATATTTGAAGATCATCACACACAAAATACATTTGCAATTAATAACGGTGGTTATCCTAATTTGTTTGCTAATGGTGAAGAAGTGGGGAATCTTGTAAAAACAACTATTAGCACACTTTTCCAGCCACAAGAAGGTGCAAGAATAGAAGATATGGAAGATCATTTACCTATGCCAGGTGGAACAGACCCTAGATACCTTAATACACCACCACCATATAATTGGGCTGCATGGGCAAATGGTTTTGATGATGGAGGAATTTTGCAACCAATGGAACTTCTTTTATTAAGAGATTACGGAAAGGTGTTTTTTTACGAAGTTGATGTTTTTGAAGCTGCTACAAATGCTTTTGTTGGCACATATATTTTACACCCCGAAATACAAACTTTACCTCAAGGAACAAATAAAAAATGGCATCCAGTACCAAATGTATTAGGTACAGCCCAAGCACAAGGTAGTTTATCTTTTGGTAGCTTTAATTTGCATTATTACACTGATACTTCATTTAATCCTACTGTATATGATAACACCTCAGGTGGTTCTGGAAAATGTAATTCATTTGAATTAGTTTTTGATGCAGCTGGCATTAAACACGAACAAACCATAACAGGTAGCGTGCCTAAAAAGCTAAGTATGGAAATTTGGCAAGACGTTCCAACTTTTTGGCAACGTTCTACCTTACATTTACGTGTACATTAATAAAAAGTTAAAATACAGCCATTATTTAAATTACTAAGGTCATTCAGTTTACATGCTAAATTAGTGCAATAATAAATAGTTTACTGCGACTAATAAAAAATACAGTATATGATGAATGACCTTATAATTAAACTAAAAATTATGAAAAAGTGTTTACTAATTATAATAAGTTTACTGTGTGTTAACTACATATACAGCCAAGTTTTGTACGCTGAAAATTTTGACAGTTTTAATTGGGGTTATTTAGGTACCGACCCTACAGGTAAAATACCTGGGCAAGGTGGTTGGTGTACTTATTCAGAATATACAAAATCAAATTCTTTTTTTACCATTGTAAACGAACCTGGTAGAGGTAAAGTATTAGATATTACATCTGGTTCAAATTCTACTAATGAATATTTTCTCGTTTGTAAACAAGGATTAAATACACTATTAGCTAACCGTTTACCTGGTAACGATGTGTTTATGTTTGAAGTAGATTATTTTACAGGTACTAAACAATACAATGGAGTAAGCAGTATGGAATTGATCAGTCCCATGCAGAATTACTGGTTCAATTCGTCACCAGATACTGTTTATTTTCCTTTTTTTCATATAAGTAAAATAACGGGTCATGTAGCAGATGCATATACCTATATGCCTTTTAATACTTGGGTTACAGTTATAGTTTACATAGATTATCCCAATAAAAAATCATATACTTTTTTTCCAAATTATAATATAGTTTCGGTTCGTGATTTCCCTTCAAAAACGTCTCCCAATGATTATTTACAAGATTACCCAATATCTAATTTTATTTTACGTGTTAGTTTAAGTAATCTTAATCAAATAACTTATACCCGCAATAAATACGATAACATTAAATTAACCGCTATAAATGCAGTACCACCCAATGTAATAGCTTTAAGTGTAAATGAGCAATTAGCTACAAAATTTAATTTGTACCCCAACCCAGCAACAAATGTGGTAAATATTAGCAATGCAGAAAACATGCAGGTAAACCAAATTACGGTGTACAATTTAGCAGGTAAACAAATAAGCAAGCAAGATTACAATAACCAGGCAGAAATACAGCTCAACGTAGAGCATTTAGCAAGCGGTACGTATCTATTCTATTTACAAACAGCACAAGGTACAGCGGTTAAAAAATTGGTTAAAAAGTAGTTTTATTTTCTATAGCTTTAAAACAACTTTGCCAAAGTTTGTAACTTTAGCAAAAATTAACAGAAACGCCCTGAATTTTAATAGTCAGGGCGTTTTTTTATGTTATCAGCAAACTTTTCAAAAAGTTGTTTGGTTTTAGTTTCAATTTCATTAAAAGTCAATCGTTCTTTTGTTTGGTAAAAAAACATCAATACGTAGGGTTCTTTTAAATCGTGTAGTAAAAGTTCTTTATTTGTACGGTAGCACTCGCGTAAAACACGTTTAAAATAATTGCGATCTACCGCCTTTTTAAAATATTTTTTAGAAACCGAAACGCCCATTTGCAAAGGCATTTCTAAATCGTTTACAGGTACATAAACCAAACGCAAAGGATATTTGGTAACGGTACGCCCTTCCGAAAAAAGCAAATCAATATACTTTTTCTTTTTAAGCTTTTCGGTTTTAGGGTAGTTGTGGTTCATAAAAATTACTATACTGCAAAAATACTATTTTGTATTGGGTTTGAAACAAAAAAATGATAAACAAAAAAATTATTGTATTTTTACTAATTCATAAAAAACAAAACAACAATGAAACTTCATGCCATTGAAGCGGGTAATTTTAAATTAGATGGTGGCGCTATGTTTGGCGTGGTTCCTAAAGTATTGTGGAACAAAACCAACCCTGCCGATGCCAACAACCAGATTGATTTAGCCGCACGTTGCCTTTTAATTGAAGACGGAAACCGTTTAATGTTAATAGATACCGGAATGGGTAATAAACAATCGGATAAATTTTTTGGATTTTACAACATGTGGGGCGATTTTTCATTAGAAAAATCATTGCACGAAAAAGGCTTTCATAAAGATGATATTACCGATGTGTTTTTAACCCATTTGCATTTTGACCATTGCGGCGGTGCTGTTTCTTGGAATGATGCGCGTACAGGTTACCAACCTACATTTAAAAACGCAACGTATTACAGCAATCAAAGCCATTGGCAATGGGCAACACAACCAAACCCGCGTGAAAAAGCATCGTTTTTATCCGAAAATATTTTGCCTTTACAAGAAAGCGGTCAACTTAAATTTATACAACCAAACAACAATCCAAATACAATAATACCCGAACTTAATTTTGGTGTTTTGTTTGTTGATGGCCATACCGAAAAACAAATGATTCCGCACATAAAATACCAAGACAAAACCATTGTTTTTTGTGCCGATTTATTACCAACTGCAGGTCATATTCCCTTACCGTATGTAATGGGCTACGATACCCGACCATTGCTTACTATGGGCGAAAAAGAACAATTTTTAAATGATGCAGCAGCTAACAATTATTATTTGTTTTTAGAACACGATGCACATAACCCAATTATTACCGTGCAACAAACCGAAAAAGGCGTGCGTTTAAACAACATTTTTGAAATTAACGATATTTTATGATAATGCATTGTAACACATGCACCCATTTAAGTACCAACTATTAAAATAAATTAAGTTTTATCAAATATGAAAATCAATAAATCTATTTACGTATCAGCTTTGGTTGCATTAGCCTTAACAAGCTGTAAAACTGCCCAAACATCTTATTTACAAGATTTAAGCGCTTTAAAACCAATACAATCGGCAGATCATCTTACAACTAAAAAAGCAACTTTACCAGAAAGTGAATTGCAACGTTGGAGTCATTTAGATATTTTAAAAGATACCGTTCCGGGTATGTCGGTAGATCGTGCTTATAACGAAATCATTAAAAACAAACCAGGGAAAAAAGTTTTAGTTGCCGTAATTGATTCAGGAATTGAAGTAGATCACCCCGATTTAAAAACACAAATGTGGGTTAACCCTAAAGAAGTTGCTGCAAATGGTAAAGACGATGATAAAAACGGTTATATCGATGATATTCATGGATGGAATTTATTGGGCGAAACAAATGAAGAACAATTAGAATTAACACGTATTGTTTCTCGTGGCGATGATGGAACCGATGAATACAAACGTGCAGTAAAAGAATTAGAAGAGAAACGTGCTGAGTTAGATCCTGTTAAAAAGCAATTGGCTATAATGAGCGATGCGCACGCAAAACTTACAAAATACCTTAAAACAGATAATTACACCAAAGAAGATTTAGATAAAATTAGTAAAGATGCACCTGCTGATATTGCTAAAGCTAAAAATATTGGTTATATGTTAATATCGCGCGGTAATACAGCTGCCGATGTTATTAAAGATTACAGCGATTACTTAGGTGGACAGTTAGATTATAACTTAAACCCTGATTTTAAAGGACGTAAAACTGGCGACGATATTTTTGATATTAATGATACAAAATACGGTAATAACGATGTAATGGGTAACCGCGATCATGCGAAACACGGTACACACGTTGCAGGTATCATTGCTCAAACTCGTTTTAACAATGTTGGGGGCGATGGTGTTGCATCAAACAACGTAGAAATCATGTCGGTTCGTGCTGTGCCAGATGGCGATGAGTACGATAAAGATGTTGCTTTGGCAATACGTTACGCAGCAGATAATGGTGCTAAAGTTATTAACGGAAGTTTTGGTAAATATTTTGCACAAAACAGTCAATGGGTTATGGATGCAATTAAATACGCAGCTAAAAAAGATGTGTTAATTGTTGTTGCAGCTGGTAACGATGCGTTAGACTTAAACCCTGAAGGTGAAGAGGTAAAACGTTACCCTAACGACCGTGTTCCGGGAACAACTACCGAAGTTGCAGATAACTTTTTAGTGGTAGGTGCTTTAAACCCAACTTTTGGTGAAAAAATGGTAGCTAATTTCTCTAACTTTGGTAATGTAGATGTTGACGTTTTTGCACCAGGTGTTAAAATTTATGCAACAGTACCACACGCAGGTTATGAATATTTACAAGGTACATCAATGGCATCGCCAAACGCAGCAGGTGTAGCAGCTATGATACGTTCGTACTATCCAAACTTAACAGCTTCACAAGTAAAACAAATCATGAAAGATTCAGGTGTTGCTGTTAACAAACAAGTTATTGTTTCGGGCAATAAAGATGACAAACGCGATTTTAAAGATATTTCAACATCGGGTAAATTTGTAAATCTTTACAACGCTTTAATTATGGCAGATAAAGTTTCTAAAGCAAAAAAATAATTAATATAATTTAGTATTTTAGCTGTTCTCTTTTCGGGAACAGCTTTTTTTATGCAACAACATAAACCTAATATATGAAAAAACTAATATTTTTACTTTTTACCGTTTCGGTTAGTAGTTACGCACAGCATAAAAACCCAAATCCGGGTTACTGGCAACAACATGTTGATTATAAAATGGATGTAACTATGGATGTTGAAAAATTTCAATATTCAGGAACACAAGAATTGGTTTATACCAATAATTCTAACGATACTTTAAAAAAGGTTTTTTGCCATTTGTATTTTAACGCTTTTAAGCCGGGTAGTGAAATGGATGCGCGTTTAACTTCAATTTCCGATCCTGATAAACGCATGGTTAAATCGTTTAAAGGTGCCGATGGTATCGAGAAAAAACAAAGTAAAATTGCCGAATTAAAACCAACCGAAATAGGTTTTTTAAATGTTGTTGATTTAAAACAAGACGGTGTTGCCTTAAAAAACAAAGTGGTTGGTACTATTTTAGAAGTTGAATTGGCTAAACCTTTGTTACCAAAAGCAAAAACTACATTTACCATGAAGTTTAATGGGCAAGTACCGGTAATGGTACGCAGAGCCGGTAGAAACTCAGAAGAAGGTGTTGCCCTTTCTATGACGCAGTGGTACCCTAAAATGGCCGAGTTTGATTTTGAAGGTTGGCATGCCGATCCGTATATTGGTCGTGAATTTCACGGTGTTTGGGGAAATTTTGATGTAAAACTAACCCTTGATAAAAACTACACGGTTGGCGCAACTGGTTACTTGCAAAATAAAAACGAAATTGGTCATGGCTATCAAGATGCAGGTGTAAATGTATCAATTCCTAAAAAACAAAAAACATTAACTTGGCATTTTGTGGCGCCAAATGTTCACGATTTTGCTTGGGGTGCCGATCCTAATTTTATTCACGATAAAGTATTAGGTGCTAATAATGTAGAATTGCATTTCTTTTACAAAAACGATCCTTCTATTATTGAAAATTGGAAAAAATTACAACCCGAAACAGTTAAGTTGTTAGATTTTTTTAATAAAAACATTGGTAATTATCCTTACAAACAATATTCGGTAATACAAGGTGGCGATGGTGGTATGGAATATGCCATGTGTACGTTAATAACCGGCAAACGCAGCTTACCAAGTTTAATTGGCGTTACAGCGCATGAAATGGCACACATGTGGTTTCAGCATTTATTAGCAACTAACGAAAGTAAACATGAGTGGATGGACGAAGGTTTTACATCGTTTATATCTGATTTTGCTGTAAACCAAATCATGGATAAGAAAAACCAAGAAGACGAAAATCCGTTTCAAAGTGCTTACAATGGATATTACTACATGGTTAAGAAAAACGGTCAACAACCTTTATCAACTCATGCAGATCGCTATTCAGACAATATGAATTACGGAATTTCGGCTTACAACAAAGGGTCGGTTTTTATTACGCAATTAGCTTACGTAATTGGTTGGGACAAAACTTTAGAAACCTTAAAACGTTTTTACCACGATTTTAGCTTTTCGCATCCAACACCAAACGATTTTAAACGCACTGCCGAACGCGTTTCGGGCGCTGTTTTAGATTGGTATTTAGTAGATTGGACACAAACTACCAACACCATAGATTACGGTGTAAAAAATGTAGAAGTAAACCAAAACCAAGTAAATGTTACTTTAGAACGCATTGGGCAAATGCCTATGCCTTTAGATGTGTTAGTGATTTATGAGGATGAATCGTCTGAAACATTTTACATACCAAATACGTTAATGCGTTACACAAAGGCAAATCCATATCCAAACATTAGTCGAACTGTTTTAAACGGTTGGGATTGGGCTTATGAAACCTACAATTTTAAATTTGATACCAAAGGCAAAAAAATGAAAACATTGGTTATAGATCCAACACAATTAATGGCCGATGTAAACAAAGCAAACAATTCAAAAGATTTTTAATTTTATACGCAACGATTTATTTCGTTGCGTTTTTTTTAGCTAAAACTTTTAACTTCAATATAAAACCAAACATTATTGCAATAAGTTATAATATTGTTATTAATGTGATAAAAATCATATTTTGTAACTATCTTTGCATAATTAAAATTTAAAAACCAGTAGATCATGATAAAAGTATCAGAATCGGCAGCTAAAAGAGCTAAAATGTTGATGGAAGATGACGGTTTTAACCCTGAAACTGACTTTATTAGAGTAGGCGTGAAAAGCGGCGGCTGCTCGGGTTTAGAATATGAATTAAAATTTGACAAAGCAACTACCGAAAGCGATAAAGTTTTTGAAGACGCCGGTGTAAAAATTGCCGTTGATAAAAAAAGCTTTTTGTATTTAGTAGGTACAACCCTTGAATTTTCAGGCGGATTAAACGGTAAAGGTTTTGTTTTTAACAATCCTAACGCTGCTAGAACCTGTGGTTGCGGCGAAAGTTTTTCGCTTTAAAAAGTACAGTTTTTAAGTTTTAGGTTTTCATGTAATTCATCCAATTTTAACCTAAACCTTAAACTACATTCAATAAACGTATTATGAGTAAATATACCGAAGAAGAATTAAAAAAAGAATTAGAAACGAAGGAATATGAATACGGATTTTATACTAATTTAGAATCTGAAACCTTTCCTGTGGGACTAAATGAAGACATTGTTCGTGCCATTTCTAAAAAGAAGGAAGAACCTGAATGGATGACCGAATGGCGCCTAAATGCTTTTCGTGTTTGGAAAGAAATGACCGAGCCTAACTGGGCTAACGTAACCTATGAAAAACCCGATTTTCAGGCAATTTCATATTACTCGGCTCCAAAAGATGTTGATCCTAACAAAACCTTAGAAGATGTAGATCCAGAGCTTTTGGCTATGTACAAAAAGTTAGGTATTTCTTTAGAAGAACAAAAACGAATGAACAACATTGCAATGGATATTGTTGTTGATTCGGTATCAGTAGCTACTACTTTTAAAGAAACTTTAAACGAAAAGGGAATCATTTTTTGTTCTATTTCCGAAGCTATCAAAGAACATCCTGAATTAGTAAAAAAACATTTAGGTACTGTTGTTCCTACAACCGATAATTTTTACGCAGCTTTAAACTCGGCTGTTTTTTCAGATGGATCGTTCTGTTACATTCCAAAAGGCGTTCGTTGCCCAATGGAATTATCAACCTATTTCCGTATTAATCAAGCAGGTACAGGTCAGTTTGAACGTACATTATTAATTGCAGATGAAGGTTCGTACGTATCTTATTTAGAAGGTTGTACTGCACCTAGCCGTGATGAAAACCAATTACACGCAGCCGTTGTAGAATTAATTGCTATGAACGATGCCGAAATTAAATATTCTACCGTTCAAAACTGGTTTCCAGGCGATAAAAATGGTAAGGGTGGTGTTTTTAACTTTGTTACAAAACGTGCTTTAGCCGAAAAAAATGCTAAAATTTCATGGACACAGGTAGAAACCGGTTCGGCAGTAACTTGGAAATATCCATCGTGTATTTTAAAAGGCGATAATTCGGTAGGTGAATTTTATTCAATTGCAGTTACCAACAATTACCAACAAGCCGATACAGGTACCAAAATGATTCATTTAGGTAAAAACACTAAATCAACCATTATATCAAAAGGTATTTCGGCAGGAAAATCGCAAAATTCTTACCGTGGATTGGTGCAAATAGGATCACGTGCCGAAAACGCGCGTAACTTTTCACAATGCGATAGTTTATTAATGGGTAACGAGTGTGGCGCACATACATTTCCGTACATCGAAAGTAAAAATGCAACCGCAAAATTAGAACACGAAGCAACCACAAGTAAAATTGGTGAAGATCAAATTTTCTATTGCAATCAAAGAGGAATTCCAACCGAAACAGCTATTGCCTTAATCGTAAACGGTTTCTCACGCGAGGTTTTAGATAAATTACCAATGGAATTTGCAGTTGAAGCTAAAAAACTATTAGAAATTTCGTTAGAAGGATCGGTGGGATAAGAATTTGCGAATGGTATAATTTGAAAATTTGAGGATGAAGAATTCGGAAAACATAATTGTTAAATTAACTTTTGAATTTGCGTTAGAAATAATTGAATTTTGCGAAATTTTAGAGACTAATAAAAGATTTGTAATAGCGAATCAGTTGTTAAAATCAGGAACTTCAATTGGTGCGAATGTAAGGGAAGCTCAAAATGCAGAAAGTAAAAACGATTTTATTCATAAATTTAAAATTGCTGCATAAGAAATTGAAGAAACAATTTATTGGTTAGATTTATGTTCCATGAGCAAAAATTATCCGGATTGTACCAACCTAAAAAATCAAATTGAAATCATTTCAAAAATCATTAATAAAATAATAATATCATCAAAAACTAAATAGTCAGAGATACGAATATTTTCAAATTTAAAAATTTTCAAATCTTCAAATAAAAATATATGTTACAAATAAAAAACTTACATGCCTCTGTAGAGGATAAAGAAATATTAAAAGGAATAAACCTTGAAGTAAAAGCTGGCGAAGTACACGCAATCATGGGGCCAAATGGTGCAGGTAAATCTACCTTATCATCGGTAATTGCTGGGAATGAAAATTTTGAAGTTACACAAGGTGAAATTATTTTAGATGGCGAAGATTTAGGTGATTTAGCGCCAGAAGAGCGTGCTCATAAAGGAATCTTTTTATCGTTTCAGTACCCAGTTGAAATTCCGGGTGTATCGGTAACAAACTTTATGAAAACAGCTATTAACGAATCGCGCAAGGCAAACGGATTAGAAGATATGCCTGCGAACGAAATGTTGAAGTTAATTAAAGAAAAATCAGAGTTGTTAGAAATTGATCGTAAATTTTTATCACGTTCATTAAACGAAGGTTTTTCAGGCGGTGAAAAAAAACGTAACGAAATTTTTC